>JAFGPI010000132.1 GCA_016926065.1 Candidatus Krumholzibacteriota bacterium | reverse complement strand
GGTGGTACACTTTTCGACCGCCCTTTGGGACACTTTTACTCCGCCGATTACATATTTCATATATCGGTTTATTTGCGATATAAAGGTTCTTCTAAAGTGCCATCCTAGGATTATTTGCGTAGTTGTAGTTCGTGCTATAGGCGTTGCAAAGTAGAATATTTGTGAACCTTTTGTTCGTTTTATTCTCGTCCCAGTAGGAATTTCCGAATTTTCTTTTCGGCAATATTCAAAAAGAGCTGAAAATTGCACCCTTAAAATTCGAATATAGAGCTATTCCTCTGCTTTCTCTCCACTATAGCGCATAATGAAAACAGCCACGATAGTTAACCAGCCCAGCATGCGAACGCCGCCGACCCGCACTCCCGGTAATTTAGAGATTCAATCACAAATGAAAAAGCCGCTAATTCACCCTGAAAGTCTCAGCCACCGCGCGCAGCTCGCGCAGCAGCTTATGCTTGTCGAATCCGGGCGCGTAGACCACGCAGTCGATCATCCAGACCCTGGTCTTGGCCCGGTCGTAGACGAAAAAGCACATAAAGGGCCCGCCGAAAAGATCCTGGCTGTTCTCCCAGTACCCCTCCATCCTCACCGCCGCATAGGGCCCGAGCTGGTCCAGGTGATAAAAGACCAGGTCCTTGCGCATCACATCCTTATCGTACATCTTCCAGGCGATGTTGGCCCGGATATCGTACAGCTCGGTGGAATCGGCCGGCGAGAGGGTGCTCTTCTTCCAGGTGCGCCAGGAGATGGTGAGCCCCCGGTGGGGCTCCACCCGGACCAGTTCGATGCCCGGGATGTCCCCCTTGTCCTGGTTCAGCTTGTAAAGATAGGGAACCCGGATGGTAAAGCCGTAGCGCGTGTTCAATTGCCGGGTAACCTCCGTTCTCTCCCGCTCCAGCAGGTAATCCCGCAGCCGCTGCCGGTTCGCCTCCTCGATTATGTCTCTTATTATCTCTCCGTTTTCCCGGGCCACCTTCTTGAGCTTCTCGGCCGAGGAGGCAGTGACGATCACGGTGAGCTGCCCCAGGGTGGGATAATCTAGTTTCTTGAAGATATGATTTTTCCCCTCCAGCACCGTCCTAACCGAGTTGGTGCCGATGAAATTCTCGATTATTCCTCCGATCCGTCCCTGCCGGGCCACCCCGAACACCACCATGTTCTTGGTGGGAGGCTCCTTGGAAAACTCGGCGGCGGAAATCAGGCGGATCTTGAACTGTACTTCGACCTTGGAATAGTAATCGATCTGGTGCTGCAGCTGCCGGATGATGATATCGTTCAATTCACCGCGTTCCCCGGTTTCCGTAACCAGCACGACATCGCTGTAAGACCCGGCGGGGGGAAATACCGTCCTGCGGCCGCAGGAAAGCGCCGCGCTGAGAATTATCAGGATTAAGCAGATTGATCTTTTCATAGCCACCTCCCCCTAGAACATAGACCTAAACTCCTTGGGGGGCAAGAAAAAAGGGACTTGCAGGACTTCCGGTAGAAAAGAAAAAGGGACTTCCCCGGGGGGAAATCCCTTATTCTTTCACTGGGGGGTGGGGTCCCCTTAGCGGCGGGCTCTCTCTTCTTGGAGCAATTTCCTTAATTGAGCGTTCTGTTCCTTGTAGACCTGCAGGCTCTGGCGCAGAATGGTGTTCTCCCGGATCAGGTAATCGACGCGCTGCTGGGAAACAACGCTGAAGGGCTGCTGGGAATACTGGCCCCGGCCGGCGTAATCCTCGAAGGGATTATCGGAAACCAACTCTATCCCCCCGGGGTAGCCCTGGCTGGTATAGAAAATATTATTCCGGTTCAGCTCCCGCGGCGCCGGTCGGGTAGCGCTTTCCACCACCATCGGCTCCCGCCGCGGAGTAAAACGCTCTCCCTGGAAGAAGAACCAGGCTCCGGCCAGCACCACCACCAAGGTAGCGGCGGCGGCGGTCACGAATCTCGACCCCCAGGCAAAGTCACCGAAAACCGGTCCCGCCTGGTTGCGCATCAGCTTGGATTTCTCCAGGGCGATCCGCCGCTTCAGATTCCAGTCGAAATTTTCCGACAGTTCCATCTCCGGCAGCTCCTGGAGCAGATCGAGGCTGCTCTCCAACTCCCGTAGATATAACGCGCAAGGTTCGCACTGTTCCAGGTGCCGGTGCAGCTTCATCCTCTCGGCTTCGTTCAGCAAGCCGTCGCGATTTCTAAGCATGTACTCTTTAGCCCTGTTGCATCTCATTTCTAATTCCCCTTGAAGCGGTGATCGTTACCCAGAAGTGGCTTTACCGCTCTCTTGAAGTGTGTTCTGCCCCGGTTGATCCGCGAACGCACCGTACCCAGCTTCAGGCCGGTGGACGCGGCGATCTCCTCGTAGCTCAGCCCGTTAATCTCCCTGAGAATAAAGGACGGACGGTACTTGGCCGGGATCTCATCTATGGCGTTCTGTATCAATTCATTCAACCTCTGGCGGTCCATGGAGTCCTCGGGGCTGGGCGCCTCGTCCTTGATCTCCACCCACTTGCCCGTGTCGCTTCCCTGCTCCTCGGACCACATGCTGATCATTTTCGGTCTCCTCTTGATGTTCCGGATCCGGTTCCGCACCAGGTTGGTGGCTATGGTGTAGAGCCAGGTCGAGAACTTCGCTATCGTCTTATATTTATCGGCGTGTATGTACGCCCTCACGAAGGTTTCCTGGGCGAATTCCTCGGCTTCGCTCTCGTTTCCCAGAAGGCGGAAGAGGTAGGCGTAGAGCCGGTTCTTGTACCGGCCCACCAGGACGTCGAAGGCCTTGTTGTGACCTTCCTGCACCTGCAATATCAGGTCCTCGTCGGTAAGCTCATTTAACTTGACGCTGTTTCGCCCAAGCTGTTCCGGCAGATTCAATCCTTCCTCTCCCTTCTTCTTGTCCTTCACTCGATTGATACCCCCCGAGCGAGATTTTGTTCCCCTAATTTTCCAATTTAGCGCAATTTTTTTGCCTTGGGCCCTAGTTTTTTCCGCCCTCTTTCCACGTCCGGATATCGGAAAAGGACAGCCGGTGATCCCCGGAACCACTCTCCAACACTATCTTGCTCGGATACCGGCCCTCCCCCCTATTATAGCCATATCTGGCTGAATAGCAACCACTTGAATTGCCGGCACAGAGATCGAAGCGCAGCGGTCCGCGCTCCCCGCTAACCTCCAACTCCATCTTCCTTCCCCGCCAACGTCCGTAAAGCACGTACTGCTCCTGCGAGGCGTCCTTCCGGTCCATTTCCAGCATCTCACAGGCAGGTACCGCCAATAATAATATATAGAGAAGGTCGTCGGGAAAAACCTTAAAATCAAAATATCTTTCCAGCAGGCTCAAGGTGGAATCGCTGTCCCAAACGGTCTCCCTCTCGTGATCGAATATCACCATCTCCTCCTCGCTTAAGTAGATGGTGGCGTTTTCCCGGTAGGCGCCGAAGAGGCTGGAATGGGTAAAATCTATCTGCGCTCCATTTCCCGGAGAATATAAAATCTGGCAGACCCCGCGGACCCGGTAGCGGGGAAGGTCCAGGCGCACCTTGCCGGCCAGGACCAGATCGGATCCCTTATCGATGGGGGGAAAGATCCCCCGCAGGTGGTCTTCCCTCTCCACTGGCACCCGTACCGGCGGAGCGGAGGCGCAAGACTGCAGCAATAGAAGGGCCAGGATATAGGAAAGGATTCTAATCAACGGTCTTCTCCGCGGAGGAAATCTGCTCCTTCACCTTCCGGAGTTTTTCCTGCACGTCCAGACGGTCGGGATCGATGGAGATCGACTTATCGTACGCCTGCTGGGACTTGCCGGGCAGGTTGAGTTTTTCGTAGGCATCTCCCAGGTGCTCCCATATGACCGCGTCGTCGGCCACCGCCCCGGTCGCCTTGAGCAGGATATCGGCCGCCTCTTGAAATTCACCCTGGCGGAATTTTATCCAGCCCAGGCTGTCCAGGAAATATCCGTTCTCGGGCTCCCGGGAAAGGGCCTTACGGAGCAGTTCCTCGGCGAAATCCAGTCTGGCGCCTTTTTCGGCCAGGAGGTAGCCGTAAAAATTATTCACCGAGGGATCGTCCGGATCGGCCTGGTATACGCGTTCGATCCGCTCCAGGGCTTCATCGAACTCGCTCCTGTCCTCGAAGACCGTGGCCAGCTCGAGCAGGGTGCGCTGGTCGCCGGGCTCCAGCTTTTCGGCCTTGAGCAGGAAGTGCAGGGCCCGCTTGGTATCGCCGATTTTCCGGTATATGGTTCCCACCACGTAGTTGTCCCGGGAGGAGTTGGCGTCGACGCGCTTTACCGCCTCCTTGAGATAGTACCGGCCTTCGGCCTGCGACAGGGGGCTGACCTCGTTCTCATCCGAGGGAGGCCCGGCCAGCTCATGGGCGATGAGCAACAATCCTATATAATTGGCGAATTTCCCGGGCTCTATCTCGATGAGCTCTTTCAGATATCCGCTGGCGGTAAGGAAATGGCCGCGTTCCAGCTCGATCTCCGAGATCACCCGCAGCATGGTGGGCTTATCCTGGGTACTATCCAGCAGACCGCTAAACAATCCCAAGGCGTCCTCGAACCTTTCCAGGCGGTAGTAGAGGCGTCCCAGTATTATCTTGGATCCTTCGGTGAGCTTGTTTTCCAGATAGAGGGGTTCCAACAGCTCGATCCCTTCCTGGTATTGCTGATCCCGCAGGTAGAGGTCGATCAGTTCCTTGAGGGCGTTATCATTATCGGGCTCCAGGGACAGCACGGTCCGGTACGACTCCTTGGCCTCCTCCGTCCGGCCGGCGTGATCCAGGATCGAACCCAGGGCCAGATGGGCGCTGGCGATCCCTGGATTGGCCTCAACCGCTCTGCGCAGCGAGGAGATGGCCTTGTCCATCTCGTTTTTTTCGGCATAAATAAAGCCCAGCCGGTAGTTGACGGTTAGATCATCCGGATTGACAATCCGGGCCTCCTCGAACGCCCTTTGGGCGTCGTCGGTCTTTCCCAACTCCAGGTAGATACGGGCCAGGAACTTCAGCACCTCTAATTCGGGAGCTTCCTGGCTACTCCGGATCTTCTCCAGAAGCTGGGCGGCCTTTTTCTTGTCCCCCTCCCGGTATTCCAACTCGGCCAGGATCAAACGGGCTTTAGTCGCGTACTGGCCGGAATCGATCAGGGCCTGGGCGTGGCGGCGCGCTTCATCGTATTTCCGCATATCAAAGGTTACCCGGGCCAGGGCCAGCTGAATGCGTCCGTTCTCCGGCTGGTAACGATAAGCGTGGGAGTAGTAGGCATAGGCGTGTATCAAGTCCTGCTGGGCTTCCGCGTAGGAACCGTTAAGGTAGTACCGCATGGCCAGCTCGCGGGAATTCTCCCCCCGGCCGCGGACCGGGGAAGCGGCCAGCAGGCATAATACCGCCACGGCGCAGTATAACATTCTGATTAACGATGCTCTTCTCATAGCTGTTCCTTTCGGTTACATTATATTATACCGCACCGGGCCCTTCCGGGCAAATACTTGCTCCGCGCGCTAATGAAATTCCCGCCGTAAATCCACGCACCCTGCTGGCGGCTACCGCGGGCAAGGCCCCTCTCGGGGTTATCCCTTAATATCGGAAGATATATATAATTTTTAGCAAAATTCACGCCCCTCGTTGACATTATCTCCCTTCTGACATATACTTCCTTAAGGGGTGAACGATGATGAAGCACACTTTAAACGGCCGCGCGCTGTTTCTGATCTTACTTTTCTTCGGCCTGGTTTTTTCCGGATGCTTTACTATTCTCAACCATCCCCAGGTGGACATGGAGACCGAGCCCGGCGAAGATTATCGCAGTTGCTCCGACTGCCACACCCATCCCTACCATGTAACTCCCTACGATCCGGTTTATGACGATTACTGGACCGATTACTACCTCACCCCCTGGTGGTCCCACGAGATCTACCGGGAATACGGCGAGGAGGAGATACCGAGCCGGAGCCTTTACCCCGACCGGGAATTCAATGTCAGGGATAGTGGGATATCCACCGGTTCCCCCGGAGACTCCTCCCCCCCGCCGGGAACATCCGTATCGAGAGAGAGGATTATCCAGACCTCCCCGGGAGATACCACCGGCACGGCAACCGACGTTAGAAAGCGAATCCCGGGCAAGGATGCCCCTCAACAACCAGCCAAACGCAGCCGGGAAACCAACGCTCAGAAAAAGGCAAAAGAACGGGAGCAGAAGGAAAAAGACAAAGAGGATAAAGAAACGAAGGAAGACGAAAAGAAAACCTCCCCTGGAAAGAAGAGGAAGCGTTGATGAAAAGCAGATATGTTCTAACGCTATTTTTGATGGTCATGCTTGTCTCTCCACTCTTTTTTTCGGCCGCCAACGCGCAGCTCCTGGGCATCTTAACCCTGCAGCGCTTATCCACTCTGGATAGGCTGGGAACGGGCGCCCGCACCATGGGCTTGGGATTCGCCTTCACGGCGGTGAGCGACGACGCCTTCGCCCTGCTGTACAATCCGGCCGGACTGTCCCAGATCGGCAAGAAGGAATTGACCTTCGGCATCCATCATTCGCAGCTGGACAGGAGCGACAGCTACCGGGGCAACCTGGCCGAGACCTCCGACTCCCACACCTCCCTGGGTCATATAGCCCTGATCTACCCCTACCCCACCTACCGGGGCAGCCTGGTCCTGGGGGGGGGCGTCTTCCGGGTGGGAAACTCGGACGTGGAATATATACGGAGCGCTTACCGGAGCGACCTCGACGGCACCGTTACCAATATGTTCGTGCAGGCGGGATCGATCTTCCAGTACCGTTTCGGTTTCGGAATGGATCTCTCCCCCCGCCTCTCGGTGGGGGCAAACTGCGTGATCTGGAACGAAAATATCGAGTACACGGAGGATCTGTCCTACCGGGGAATCCAGGATTCCAGCTACGTTTTCACCGATAACGTCTCCGCCGATCTGGACGGGATCAGCCTGGAGTTCGGCCTGCTGATGAAGTTCACCGAAAACCTAAAGGCCGGGCTTATGTTTTCCACCCCCACCTGGCTTTCCTTTTCCGGGGAAGCGATAGAAGATTACGCCTGGACCGAACGGAACGGCACCGCCTGGACCCTGGACGACCCTTGGCTCTACACGGTGGACGACGAGTACACCCTTCCCATGAGCTTCCGGGGGGGGCTGGCCTTCCAGCTGGAGAACCTACTGCTGGCCGCGGATGCCTCCTACACCGATTACTCCCAGACGAAATACAACGGGATCAAGCTCTACAACGAATACAACCGGGGAGCCGAGGTGCTGGAACCGACTTGGAACTTCCATCTGGGATCGGAAATAAGCTTTCCCTGGTATCCGATCCGTGTCCGGGGCGGATACTCCTACATGCCGATCCAGTTCGTGGGCACCGAAGAGCTGGCCTACGTCTGGGAAGAAGATCCGGAATTAATACTTAACGGCGATTGGGAAGATTATTCGGTCAGGGACAAGAGGCAGTATTACAATGTCGGCTTCGGGTGCCTGATAGACCGGGTTCTAACCCTCGATTTCGGCTTGGCCTACGGTAAATTCGAGCGGAGAACGCTCCATCTCTCGGAAAAATTCAAAGTGACCGAAGTGACCGTATCCGGATCATATCGGTTTTAGACCGGCCCCCTTAGCGGTTCAATAAATCCGACCTTTTATTGAGCGACCCCCACGGCGGTTCAATCTACCTTACCCTTTTAAGGCGGATTAGCGTACCGTTTTAATCCATCTTGCGGCTGATTCCTCTTAGCAGTGACAGGTAGGCTTCATCGAGCTTTTGCAGCATCTCCTCGGAGAGGCCGCCGCCCGATTCCATGATCATAGTGTAATACTGTTCCAGGTAGCGGCACAGGAAAACATTGTTATTCTCTATCTGATCCTCGATCAGGCGGACTACTTCCGCTCTGTTCTTGAGGAAGGCCTCATCCTCCAGCGTGCCCTTGGTATTGTGAAAATAACTGTTCAGCAGCTGAAGCCAGTAGGTATCGTGTTTGCCCCCGTTGTCCATCACGCACCCCGGTATATCGATCAAGAAGCAATAACCGTAGACGAAATAGGAGCAATGCAGCATCCCCTGGAGGAAAAGGCGCCGGTGGCAATCCAAGCTCATCTCCTCCAACTTGCAGGGAAGCTGGCATTCCTCGCAGAAGACCGCCGGGTCGCCCCCGTAGGTGAAGGGATAATCCCGGGCCTTGCTCTGTTCTCCCATGACGATCCTTCAGCGGCTCTTCCTCAACTTGCTGAGGGCTTCCTTGGCCGCTATCTGTTCGGCGTCCTTCTTGCTCTTGCCTCTTCCCTTTCCCACCACTCCCCCGCTCACCCGCACTTCGACCAGGAACATCTTGTCATGTTCCGGTCCGGTGGTCGATTTAACCCGGTACTTGGGATAACCCCGGTACTTGCTTTGAGTCCATTCCTGCAAATGGCTCTTGTAATTGATGTGGTCGGTGTGGTCGAGGATCTCGTCGATATCGCTCAGCACCAGCTCCTCGATAAAGTCCCGGGCCGGCTCCAATCCTCCATCCAGGTAAATCGCCCCGATAACCGCCTCCAGCACCGCCGTCTGTATGGAATCCTTGCTGTGCACGCCGCCCTTGAAGGCATTTTCGCTGAGGATTACGTGGTCCTTAAGGTTAATGCTATCGGCCATCTTGGTGAGCACGTTTTTGCTTACCAGCAGGGATTTTTTCTTGGTCAGCTGCCCTTCGTCCTCTTCCGGGAAATTACGGAGCAGGTAATGGGTGGTCACCAGGGCCAGCACCGAGTCACCCAGAAACTCCAGTCTTTCGTAGGTGATACCTTCCTCGCCCGGCTTCAGCTCTCCCAGCACGGAACGGTGGGTAAGCGCCTCTACGAGCAAAACCTTTTTGGAAAAGGTATAGCCGATCTTCTGTTCCAGCAGCTCCAGATGCTGGGGACCCGTTTCGGGTTCTTTCCTGAATATTCCCCGCAACCCGCCAAAGATACTACGCATCGATTTCAATTCACCCCGGTCACCTATTCATACTTGGCGATGACCAAGCTGACATTATGCCCTCCGAATCCAAAAGAATTACTCATGACATACCGCATATCTTTCTGCAACGCCTTTTGGGGAACGTGATTGAGCGGACATTCGGGATCTATCTCTTCCAGGTTGGCGGTCGGCGGCATGGTCTGTTCCAGCAAGGTCTTGACGGACACGATAAATTCCAGCCCGGCGGCGGCACCGAGGAGATGTCCGCTGCACGATTTGGTGGAGCTCACGTGGGGGCCGTTTGCCCGGCCGAAGACGCTGTTGATCGCCTCCGATTCCGCCTTGTCGTTGTATAGAGTCGAGGTTCCGTGGGCGTTGATATAATCGATTTCTCCCGCCTTCAGTCCGGCGTCCTCCAGGGCCATCCTCATGGCCTGGGCCGCGCCCACTCCTCCCGGAACCGGCGAGGTCATGTGGTAGGCATCACCGGTCATGCCTACCCCCTTCAACTCGGCGTAAATGGTGGCCCCCCTATCCAGGGCGTGTTCCAGCTCTTCCAGCAGTATGATACCGGAGCCCTCCGCCATGACGAATCCATCCCGGCCCACGTCGAAGGGACGGCTGGAGGCGACCGGATCGTCGTTACGGGTGGAAAGGGCCTTCATGGAGCAAAAACCTCCCAGGGCCATGGGGGAGATGGTGGCCTCCGCCCCCCCGGTTAAAACCGCCTTGCAGTAGCCGTTTTGGATGGTCATGAAGGAGGTGGCGATGCCGTGGCCGCCGGAAGCGCAGGCCGAAACCGTGCAAAAATTGGGGCCTTTCAATCCGTACCTGATCGATAAGATACCGGACGCCATGTCCGAGATCATCATGGGAATGAAGAAGGGACTGATGCGGGAAGGCCCCTTGTCCGCGTAGTTCGAGTGCTGCGTTTCAAAAGTGCTGATCCCTCCGATTCCGGAACCCACGATGGTCCCGAAATTCTCTCCGTCGAAATCCTTTCCCTCCAGCTCCTTCATGGCCTCCTGGGAGGCGGCCACCGCCAGGTGGACATACCGGTCCATCCGGCGCGATTCCTTTTTCTCGAGGTAGTCCAGGGGATCGAAGTTCTTGACCTCGCCCCCCACTTGAGACGAAAAATCGCTGACGTCGAAGGAAGAGATCCTATCGATACCCGGTTTACCGGCCACGATATTTCTCCAGCTGTCCTCGACATTGTTTCCACAGGGACTAACCAATCCCATCCCGGTTACTACCACTCGTTTTTTACTGGTGGACACTTATCCCCCCTGTTAAACCCATGTCAATTTATGCCGTCTTAGCATCGTCTATTCGGTGATGTGAGCCTTGATATATTCAATGGCTTCGCCGACCTTGGTAATCTTTTCGGCTTCCTCATCCGGAATCTCCACGCCGAATTCTTCTTCCAGAGCCATGACCAGTTCGACCGTATCCAGCGAGTCAGCGCCCAAATCGTCTATAAAGGAAGCTTCGGGAATGATCTGATCCTGATTGACCGAAAGCTGATCCTCGACCACCTTGGCTACTCTTTCTTCGACTGACATAAATCCTTTCACCTCCAGTTAACGGTACGCTACAACATCAACATGCCGCCGTCGCAGTTGATTACCTGCCCGGTGACATAATCGCTCAACTCGGAAACCAGGAACAGGACAATTTTCGCTACCTCTCGCCCCGTGCCGAATTTCCCCAGCGGTATAAGACGGCGCATGCCCTCCTGCCTCTCCTCGGAGAGTACGGAGGTCATCGCCGTTTCAATAAAACCGGGAGCGATGGCGTTCACATTTACTCCCCGGGGGGCGAACTCCCTCGCGACCGATTTTGTGAATCCGATGATACCCGCCTTGCTGGCGGCGTAGTTGCTCTGCCCGGCGTTCCCCATCTGCCCGATCACCGAGGCGATGTTCACCACCCGGCCGAAGCGTTTCTTGAACATGTGCTTGGCCACGACCTTGGTCATATTAAAGGTCCCGGTGAGGTTGACGCTGATCACGCTGTTCCATTCTTCCTCGCTCATGCGCAGCAGGAGATTGTCCCTGGTGATACCGGCATTATTAACCAGAAAATGAATCCGGTCCTTCCAGGCCAGGATTTCCTTAACTCCCTCCTGCACCTGGGCATAATCGACGATGTCGCAGCGGAGGGCCAGGCCTTCTCCGCCCGTCTCCCGCAGGCGGGAAACCGTCTCCCGGGCCGCTTCCAGGTTAACGTCGATCACCGCGACAGCGGCGCCCTTCTCCCCCAGCAATAAAGCGATTTCCCGGCCGATTCCCTGGCCCGCTCCGGTCACTATCGCCGTATTTCCATCCAGATTCAACATGATAGATACCCTCTATACCAAAATCCTCCGCACCGGTAAAGCTTTTCTTTACTCCAAAACCTCGGCCGGAACCACCGCCTGGCGCAGCTCCTCGGCGGTGCCGGCGTTTTTGACCGTCCTTTTCCGGTTAATCCGCTTCAGCAATCCGCTCAGTACCCGGCCCGGCCCGGCTTCGATTATCTCTCCCTCCCAGCTCTCGGTTAATAACAGCATCGAATCGGACCAGAGAACCGGGCTGGTCAATTGCCGCGACAGCGCGTCCACGATCTCTTCCCGGCTGCGGATGCGGGATGCGGCCGCGTTGCAAATGACATCCACCGAGGCGTCCCGGAGCCGGAAATTGTTTATGTAGGCCACCAACTCTTCCTGGGCCGGCGCCACCAGGGGGGAATGAAAGGCGCCGCTAACGTTTAGGCGCACCACCTTCTTGGCCTTTTTCTCCTGGGCCAGGGTCATGGCCCTCTCCACCGCTCCCAGGTGCCCCGATATCACCAATTG
>JAFGPI010000131.1 GCA_016926065.1 Candidatus Krumholzibacteriota bacterium | reverse complement strand
TCCACCGGGGACGAGGTGGACGCCTTCCTGGGCAAAGGCGAGGACGCGGCGGGTCTGCCGGTCTTCGGCGCCATAGAGGAGGCGCAGCGGAGTAATTTCTCCGAGGCCGCCGTGGATCTGAGCGGTTACGCCTTCTATATCGGTTTACGGGTGGGTTTCTGAGCCGGAACCCCGATCCACCAAAAACATCGAAGTAAAAAGAGAGATCAAGCACCGGGGCGGGGGCGCCTCTGCTCGGACAGTCCTCGCGCGCCAGTCAGGAATTATTTTTTATGGTTCGCGGCAAGCAGGCGCGCTGCGGAATACGCCCGAGCACCGCCGACCCGGTGCTTGACCACCACCTACTTTACTGATAAGGATAGGTTTAAGTTAACTGATCGGTTTTCTCTTCCGGGGCAGCTTTTTATATTCCCCGCTAGCTATGATTTCCCTTAGATGTTGGATAGCTTTCCGGATCTCACCGTAGGTGTTGTACAGCGGCGAGGGGGCCAGCCGGATGATATCGGGGGGGCGGAAATCGGACACCACTCCCCTTAGTGCCAACGCCTCCTTGATCCGCCGCCCTTCGTGGGTCCGGACTAGGGCCACGTGGCCTCCCCGGCGCTCCCGCTCGCGGGGGGTCGCCACCCGGAAGGAGTAGGGTTCGCCGGCCAGCCACTGGTCCGCCAGGTAGATCAAATAGGAGGTCATTCTCAGCGATTTTTCCCGGATCTTATCTATCCCCGCCTGGCGTATCGTTTCCACCGCTCCGGCCGCGGACGCGGCGGCCATTATCCCCGGGGAGGAGACCTGCATTCCCCCGGCGCAGGGGGCGTGTTCGAAGTCGAGGCTGAGATCGAACTGCTTCTCCTTGATACTGCCGAACCAACCGGCCAGGGCCGGTACGCGTTCGAAATGCCGGCGGTTCAGATAGAGGAAGGCCGGGGCCCCGGGCCCGCCGCAGAGGTACTTGTATCCGCACCACATGGCGAAATCGACCCCCCAGCGATCGAAGTGATGCGGAACCGCTCCCACCGAATGGGAGCAGTCGAAACCGATAACGATCCCCTTTTGATGGGCGGCGGCGGTGAGGCGCTCCAGATCGAGAAGCTGCCCGCTGCGGTAGAAAACGGAAGGCAGTAGCACCAGGGCCACCTCTTCGTTCAGGGCGGCGATGATCTTGTCTTCACCCACCAATCCCCATTCGTCGCCCTCCACCAGGATCAGCTCCTTGCCGCTGTCGAGCCCCCGGAGGGCGATCTGGCTCTTCAGGGCGTAGATATCGGTGGGAAATTCCAGGGCGGTGGCCAGGATCTTGGTCCGCTCCCGCCGCGGTTGATAAAAGGTGCCGACCAGGGAATGGATATTGAAGGTGGTGGTACCGGTGCAGATCACTTCGTCAGCCTCCGCACCCACCAAGGGAGCCGCCAGTGCCCCGGTCTTTTCGGCCAGGTAGAACCAGGGAGGAGAGCCCCCCAGCCACCCGCCGATGCCCATCCTCCGCCACTCGTCCACGATCCTTTCCACTCCCGCGGCGGCCTGCCGGGGCATCAGCCCCAGGGAATTACCCAGCAGGTATATCTGGTCCGGTAAGATGTAAAAGGCTTCCCGCAGCCGCCGGAGGGGATCTTCGGTATCCAATTTACGCGCGAAATCTTCGCCCGGTGAGAAAGATATTTTATTGTTCATATGCCAGGCCTCTGCGGATTTCGATTATGGTCAGCTACCTAGGCGCATACTATATAAAATCCGGGATTACAAACAACGATAATTATTAGAATAAGTGCAAAAACCTTTTATTTTTGATATAATCCGCGCTTACCGAGGTGATGCAGTAATTTATAAACATCTAAAGGGGGCTATGGGCATGTTTCTCTCACGCACGAGAATTCAGCGTCTTTGTATTGTCTTGTGGGGATTGCTAGCAAGTGCTTCGAACGGTCATGCGGTAGATCACTGGAATGTCGATCTTGTCGGCCGCTGGGCGAACGGCCCTTGTTACGCCGTTTGCGTGGCGGGAAATAAGGCCTACCTTGGAAATGGCGCCTATCTTGAGATTGTAGATATTTCCAATCCCGCCAATCCCGTGGAGGTGGGGAAAGTAGTGGTGCCGGAAATAATAATCGATATCGCCGTGAGTGGCTCATATGCCTATGTCATCGGCGAAAATTCCGGCCTCAGCATAATAGATATCTCCACGCCGCAATCACCGGTTGAGGTTGGATTTTATGATGCCGTGGAGCGTTTGAGAGGGATTACGGTCCAGGGACCTTTGGCCTATGTCGCCGCCTGGAGCGATGGTCTTCGTATTTTGGATGTATCGACGCCCTCCTCCCCCGCTGAGGTCGGATATTACGATAATGGAGGAATAGCAAACGAGGTGGCCGTAAAAGACACTTTAGCCTATATCGCCGACCGTGCGTTTGGTCTCTGTATAGTAAATGTTTCCATCCCCGCATCCCCCGTTGAGGTTGGATGCTGCTGCGCGGGAGGGGGATATTCGGAGGATGTTGCCGTAAGCGATTCGTTTGCCTATTTAGCTGACGGATATTATGGTCTTCGTGTAATAGATATATCGAGTCCCGAATCCCCCCATGAGGTTGGAGCTTATGAAACATTTAGTGATGTAAATGGTGTTGTATTAAGCGGTTCAATAGCCTATCTCTCGGATATGCATAATGGCCTTTGTATTGTCGATATATCCAACTCCACCTCCCCCGTGGAACTGGGCTGTTGCTTTACGGGGTACGCTGACGGAGTTGATGCCAGCGGCTCCTACGCTTATATAGCCGGCTATGGTAATGGCCTTCGTGTAATCGACGTATCGATCTCCGCGGCACCCACCGAGGTTGCATATTTCGAAACCGGTGATGTTGCGGCGGGCGTCGCCATAAGCGGTTCCTATGCCTATGTTGCTGATGGAAACGCCGGCCTTCGTCTAATAGATATATCAAATCCTCGATCCCCCTCCGAGACGGGGTATTACGATACGGACGGCTGCGCGGGGAATGTTGCCGTAGGTGGTTCTTACGCCTATGTCGCCGACTGTTATGAAGGTCTCCGCGTAATTGATATATCAACTCCCGCATCCCCTGCCGAGGTTGGATATTGGCTTTCATGGAACGCCTTTGATGTTGCCGTAAGCGGCTCGCATGCCTATATAGCTGATGGGGATAGCGGCCTGCGAGTCATAGATATCTCAAATCCGCTATTACCAGCTGAAGTTGGATATTGCGATACCTTGGGCGGAATCGGTGTTGTTGCCGTTAGCGGCTCGTACGCCTATGTCGGTGGCTGGGGCAATCTCCTGAGAGTAATTGATATATCAAACCCGGCCTCCCCTTTCCAGGTCGGATATTACGATACGGGGGCTTATGCAAAGGGTATTACGGTCAGGGGCACGCTTGTGTATGTCGCCGCCTCGGGTAGCGGCTTTCGCATAGTTGATGTGTCGACACCGGGATCCCCCATCGAGGTTGGATATTATGAAACGGTGGGGCATGCCAGTGATGTTGCAGTAAACGGTGCTTACGCTTATGTCGCCGCTGGTGCCGGAGGCCTGCGGGTATTGGATATATCAACTCCGGAATCCCCCACGGAGCTCGGATATTACGATACGGGAGGATATGCAACGGGTGTTTCCCTCAGCGGTTCTTGTGCCTATGTCGCCGACAGTGAGGATGGCCTTTATATTCTCCGGGTTCCCATACCGACCGGGGAAGAATATCCCCAGCCGTCGGCCCGGTTTGCTCTCCATCAAAATGTCCCCAATCCCTTCAATCCCACCACCACCATACAGTTTGATCTTCCGGAGAGAATGCGGGTGAATCTCTCCGTCTATGACGTCAGGGGCGAACTGGTGCGGGTGCTAATCGATCGATCGCTGGAGGGGGGAAATAAACAGATCCGGTGGGATGGATTAAACGGCAAGGACAAGGCGGTTTCCTCGGGAGTATATTTTTATCGTCTAACCACTCCCCAATTTGATGAGGTAAAGAAGATGGTTTTGATTCGATAGGAAATCTCTCCTTTAAGACAACCGGAGTATTGGAAGCCCGGTCGCCGCGTATTTGCGTGATGAATTAACGTGGGGGGAAATAATATGCACGGAGTAATAAATATCGAAAAATCTTTCGGGAAGTTCCAAGACACCTTCTCTCCCCAGATCGTGGGGGAGCTGAACGGGCAGAACGTTATGCTGGTGCGGTGCGAGGGGGATAAGGTTCCCTGGCACGCTCACACCGGCGAGGATGAAATCTTTCTGGTGTGGGAGGGAACCCTGCGGGTGATGGAAAGGGATAAAAGCGTCACCCTGCATACGGGCGAGTTCTGCATCGTTCCCCGCGGCATCGAGCATCGGGTGGTGCCGGAGGGCCACGTCAAGCTCATCCTCTTCGAACCGGTCGGTATATCCCATACGGGAGACGTGAAAGCGGAAATCACCAAGGAGCGCTTCGACCGCCTGGAAGGTTGAGCGGACTACGGTCCGACCTGCGGGGGCAATTCGAAATTCAGGAAGATTGAGCCAGCTCCGATGCGGAGGGGTGACTCCTCCATCGTCTGAACCTCTTCAGTGATTGAATAAATTGGCTATTAATCGTATAATGCGCGGCAACGGCCGCCGCTCGGAACCGCCGGTCCTCCCGGCCGGAGTTAGGGTATGGGCTAGGGGCCGCGCAGGACTGATTTGGATTTTCCAAACTTGAAACCAAGGCGGGCAAGGATGGATCTGAAGAAATTTCCCCGGACGTTCTGGATGGCCAACACCATCGAGCTGTTCGAAAGGTTGGCCTATTACGGAATGAACGTGATACTGGTTCTCTATCTCACCCGGAGAGTGGGATTCAGCGTGGAGTTCTCCGCCGGCATAACCGGAGTATTCATCGCCGCCCTGTATCTGCTGCCCGTACCGGCCGGCGCCATTTCGGACAAGATTGGTTTCAAAAACGGGCTTTTCATCGCTTTTTCGGTGCTGGCGGCCGGTTACGCCATCCTCGGACTTTTGCCCTCCCAGGCTACCGTGATACTGGCCCTGGTGCTTATCGCCATCGGTGGATCTTTCGTCAAGCCGGTCATCTCCGGCACGGTAAAGAAGACCTCCCCCGAGGATCTATCCAAGATCGGGTTTTCTATATTCTACATGGTGGTGAATATCGGAGGTTTCACCGGGAAGATAGTGGCCAAGACATTGCGCCAGGACCTGGGGCGGTGGATATCGGCCTCCAATTACGCCTCCCTGAAGGATTGGGTGTACGTCAACGTGCCTCCCTTCGAGATCACCCAGAGCATTATCGACCGGGCGGCCGAGCAAAATCCCCCCCTCAGCCCGGAGGCTTTCCTGGACATGCTGAAATGGCAGGGATTCGGCATGCAGGTGATCTGCCTCTTCTCCGTGGTGATGGCCCTGGTCGCCCTGGCCTTGGTGGCCTTTACCTATAAGGAGCCCGATCGCACCGGGGAACCGTTGCGGTCGGTGGGAGAGACCTTCACCGATATGTTCCGGCTGTTCCTGGATCTGAAGTTTGTTTCCTTCATCATAATATTCGCCGGATTCGACCTGATGTTCTGGCAGCTCTATCTCACCGTTCCCACCTACATCCTTACCCACATCTCGGAAAGCGCCCCCATGGAGTATATCGTGGCCATCAATCCGGGGATGATAATCGTGCTGCAGATGGTCATAGCATCCCTGGTGGTAAGGATGAAGCCGATCGGAAATATGGCGTTGGGAATGGCCATTTCGGTGGTCGGCATGATTTTGCTGGGAGTCCTGCCCACCCTGTGGGGGGCCTGCCTGGCCATCGCGGTGTTCGCCATCGGGGAGATGACCTTCGCCCCCCGTTTCCTCGACTATGTCTCCACCCTGGCGCCCAAGGGCAAGGTGGGCCTCTACCTGGGATTCACCTACCTGCGTTCCTCCATAGCCAATCTTCTGGGGGGGCCGCTTTCGGGATACCTGCTGGGGAGATACTGCCCCCAGAGCGGGCCGCGGGAGCCCTACAAGATGTGGTTCAGCTTCGCCGCCATCGGAGTTCTGGCCCTGATCGCGCTGTTCATCTATAACCGCCTGGTCGGAGAGCAGAGCGGAGAGCCGGAGGCGGAAAAGGCATGACCTTCAGCGGGGCGGATATAGCGGTACTCTCTCTTTACCTGGCAGTGCTGTTCATTATCGGAATAGTGATGTCCCGCCGCGCCTCCCGCAGCACCGAGGAATTCTTCGTCTCCGGCCGCTCCCTGCCCTGGTGGATCATAGGCACTTCCATGGTCGCCACCACCTTCGCCGCCGACACTCCCCTGGTGGTGTCCGGTCTGGTGGCCCAGGGCGGTATATTCAAGAACTGGATTTGGTGGTACTGGGGTATCGCGGCCATGGTGGCGGTCTTCCTCTTCGCCAAACTATGGAACCGGGCGGGAGTGACCACCGACGCCGAACTGATAGA
This sequence comes from Candidatus Krumholzibacteriota bacterium, assembly GCA_016926065.1. GTDB lineage: Bacteria > Krumholzibacteriota > Krumholzibacteriia > Krumholzibacteriales > Krumholzibacteriaceae > JAFGPI01. Next base: position 3,261 of record JAFGPI010000131.1, on the reverse strand, counting down.
GCTGCGCTATGACGGTAAACCGGCCGCCGGGTTGCGTTTCTACCGCGCTCTGTGGTTCGGGCTGTTCCAGAATATCCTGGTGATCGCCTGGGTCATGAAAGCGATGGCCAAGATCATCCTGGTGGTGATGGGCTGGGATGGTACGGCCACAGTGTGGGGGATGCACGCCGAAGTGTTCACCGTGCTGCTGCTGTTGCTGGTGGCGGTCGGCTATTCGGTGCTGTCCGGCTTATGGGGAGTGGTGATAACCGATTTTCTGCAGTTCTTCCTGGCCATGGGAGGCTCGGTCTACCTGGCCGTGGCTTCGTACCTCAAGCTGGGAGGGATGGCCGGTATCAAGGAGATGCTGGCCGGGGGGGGATTCGACGTGGGAAGGACCTTGAAGATCATTCCCGGTATCGATTCTTTGCTGGAAGCCAATCCCTTCACCGAGTTTATCATCCTCATCCTGGTGGTCTGGTGGGCCTCCTATTCGGTCGACGCCGGCGGATACCTCTCCCAGAGGCTGCTGGCCGCCCGGGACGAGAGGCATTCGGTTTTCGGCTACCTTTGGTTCTGCATCGCCCACATCTGCCTGCGCCCCTGGCCCTGGATAGTGGTGGGCCTGTGCGGGATGGCGATGTTCGGCGCGGTGGATGATCCGGAGACCTACTATCCGCTGATGATGCGGGAAATGCTGCCGCCCGGAGTATTCGGCTTGGTGCTGGCCGCCTTCTTCGCCGCCTTCATGTCCACCATCGATACACATCTCAACTGGGGATCCTCCCTGCTGGTCAACGATATTCTGCGGCGTTTCTATATCCGGGGCAGGACGGAAAAGGAGTATGTGCTCTACGCCCGCCTCTCCATGCTCACGCTCGCCGTGGCGGGGGCCCTGGCCTCCTTCGCCGTGCATGACATCTCCCTGGCCTGGAAGCTGGTAATATCGGTTACCGCGGGGGTGGGATCGGTGTACATCGCCCGTTGGTACTGGTGGAGGGTGAACGCCTGGTCGGAAATAACCGCCATGGCCGCGGCGCTGGTCTGCACCCTGGTTTTCGGCGCCCTTTCCACCCGGAGCGGATTGAGCGGGAGGGCCTTTTTAATATTCCCCTATTCCACCGCCCTGACGGTGGTGGTGTCGGTATCGGCCTGGATCACGGTAACCCTGCTGACTCCTCCGGTGGGAGCGGACCAACTGGAGAGGTTCTATAAAAAGGTCAGGCCGGGGGGTCCCGGTTGGAAACCGGTAGGCGCACGGATTCCGGGAGTGGAACCGGGAAGGTTCAATTTCAGAACCTTGCTCAATATCCTCGCCGGCCTGGTGATGATGATCTCCTCCCTGGTCGGTACCGGGAGAGTGGTCCTGGGAAAGCCGGGGGAGGGAGCGTGGATGCTCGCCCTGGCCCTGGCCTCCGGCGGGGTCCTGTTCTTCTCGCTCAAAGGCCAGCTCTCCGGCGGCCGCCAGGGGAATAGGTAAGGGACCGGGAATGATCTTTTTTACCCTGACATGCCCCGGCCGAAGGGCCCGGCGGTATCCTTCTCCCGTCCCCACCTAGCGCGTTTAAGGGGCTCCGGGAGCATGCATCTGTCGCCCCCGCGTACCGCGTAAGATATACCGGGCGGAATTAATAATCCGGCGCGTCGCTAATAGGATGATTTTTACGACATTATCAGGAACTTTTGCTCCCTCAGCCGGTATTATCCCGGATTCACCATATCAAGATTGAAAGTGATTTTCTAAACCGGCCTAACGTGTTAGATTGCAAGGGAAACCAATTATTCGAGAGGTGAGATATGGGTCAACCGGAGGGTGAAGGTTTAAAGGTCGGTTTTGACAGCAGTCTCAGGCTGGAATTTCATGGTTCCAAGGTGACTTCTGACGCAGGTCTTCTTGCCTATCGTGAGCTTGATGAGGCATTGGGATTATTCGAGTCTCCGAAGTTTTAAGCGATAGACGAACTGGACGCAACGTACAGCACAGGATAGAGATCCTATTACGCCAAGCTGTATATAGTCGTCTTTCTGGATACGAGGATGTCAACGATGCCGCACGGATGAGCAAAGACCCTGTGATGCGGGCCATCGCTGGAAAGAAGGTCAGAAAGAACGCTGCCAGCGCCAACACGATGGGGCGCTTTGAGACTGAGATATTGGCGCTGAGAGACAATCTTGGCGCTTTATCGGAGATCAACGGCAGGTGGGTAGAACGTGCGATTACCAAAACATCGTATCGGCGTATAATTCTCGATATGGACAGTTCGGAGAGCCCGGTTCATGGTGAGCAGGAGGGATCGGCTGACAACGGCCATTTCGGATGCAACTGTTTTCATCCTCTGTTTTGCTTCAACCAGTTCGGGGATTGTGAAGGAGCCATTCTTCGTCCAGGTAATGTTCACAGTGCGGAGCGTTGGAAGGAAGTTCTGGAACCGGTCGTTCGCCGGTACAAACAAAAGGAAATCAGGCAGTACTTCCGGGGTGATGCAACTTTTGCAAAACCTGAGCTTTATGAGTATCTTGAGGAAAACGCTTTCTTGTATGCTATCCGTCTTCCGTCAAATGATATTTTGCAGAAAGAGATCAGGCATCTGCTAACCCGGCCTGTGGGACGGCCGCCGAGGAAGCCGGTAGTGCTGTACGAGGATTTCAATTATCAGGCGGCCAGCTGGGTCAAGCCTCGTCGGGTGGTGGCTAAAGTAGAATGGCATCAGGGCGAGCATTTCCCACGGGTTGGTTTCATAGTGACCAATATGAGCGCCAGGGCTAAAGGAGTGGTTCATTTCTACAATGGAAGAGGAACCGCCGAACAGTGGATTAAGGAAGGGAAGTACGCGCTGAACTGGACGAGATTATCTTGTAAGAATTTTGTCTCGAACCAGGTGAGGCTTGCTCTTTTCTTAATGGCCTATAACCTGGGCAACTTTCTTCGCAGGCTGGTTCTGCCGCGGGAAATCAAGCACTGGTCGTTGCGTACCCTTCTCACAAAAATGATAAAGATCGGCGCGAAGGTTGTCAAACACAGCAGGTACGTTACTTCTCAGATGGCCGAGGTGGCAGTCAGCAGGAAGCTGTTTGCTGCAATACTGCTCAGGATTGAGCGATTGCGACTCTGCCCGGCGTAAAAAGACTGCACTAAAGTAAGAACCGGGGGGTAGTTGTCTCCGCTTTACCAGTCAAGAAAAGAAAATATTTACAGAGGTGACGAAAACTGATACAATCTCACAGCGGAATGTGTCAACAACTTTGAGACAGATTTTTTTCGAATTTAGTGTCTAATTCATT
>JAFGPI010000010.1 GCA_016926065.1 Candidatus Krumholzibacteriota bacterium | reverse complement strand
GCCGCGGCGGCGGCGGCATCCAGCATTCCGTTAAGGCCGTTGCCGCAGGCGAACGCCACCTGCATAATCATGGTGCTATCCGGCATAAGTTCCAGAAAGGGGCCGGTGGCCATGAGCATGCGGTAGTCGCGGGGCACCTCCTGATTACGGTCGAAGAGTCCGCAACTCATCAGTTGGTATCGCTGCAGGTCGTTGGTGGGATCTCCCCCGTTGCTGAAAGGCTGGTCGCCGGAAAAATTCTGGTAGGAGGTTATTCCCAGCCTGGCCGGCGCGACATCCCCCAAGGGATCGGTGTCGTGCCCCAGGAAAAGGACTCCGAAATAACCGGGCGCCTGGCCTCCGTCCCCGTCGCTGTCATAGAAGTAAGCCACACTCAGCCTTACCGGTATCTCGTACTCTCCCCGCCGGGCACACCAGCTCCCCTGCCAGTATCCGACGCAGTCATCGGTGGAGAGGTTATCCGAACCGCGCACTCCCACATCGCCGTCGGCGAAAAATCCCACGTAGAGATCCTCGATTATATCGTTGCCGTAATTCTTGATCTTGTATTCCACCCCCACAAAATCCCAGTACTGCCGGTCATCCCACTGGTAACTCTCCTGCCGCACGAAAAGGTGCAGGGGGTTATGATCGGGATTAACCGCGACCGACTGAGGATGATCATCGGTGAACCAGCAGGTGAACATCTGTTTGCCGATGGCGGCGAAGTCCTCGTCCACCAGGCCGTCGCCGTCATCATCCACCCCGTTTTGCCAATCCTCGTTTACCGCTCCGTCGTTGTCATCGTCGGGTTGCCCCGGCAACCGGTTTCCTCCCGGCTGGCCGGCGGCGGCCTGGTATATCCGGGCCAGTGGATCCTCGTTTCCGGGGGGTCTGAATTCCCTTTCGAAGGCGGCCGTGGACACGACCTTCAGGCCATCCTTTATGGCTCCCACCCAGAGTCCGGCGATCCACAGGTATTCCACTCCTGAATTGGCCGGCCACTGGGCGGAGACATAGCTGGAAGTGGGCATGATCCAATCGGGATAGGAACCGAAACAGCCCCAGTTGGTCACATGCATGTGTAGATTTCCGACGTTGTGTATGCCCGAACCGTCGTACACCCATATCTTTCGCAGATCCTTCATCTTGTTGACGTACCGGGGCCGGTCGTTGCGGGCCCGGAGATCTGAACAGATTCCGACCGTTAAGGTGCCAAAAAGGATTACGGCGCAGAGGGGGAGTGTCCGCTTCCGCAGCGCCCCCTTACCCCTTAACACCGGAGGGGAGAAGAAACCCGACCGTTTACACATTTCTGAACTCCTTCGAAAAAAAATTTTCGACCCAGCTTCTGGCTGGGCAAATTTCCCTTCAGGTGGGTTCAGGAAATCAGGTGGGGTCTCCCGTGAAACATACGGAGTGAGAGCTTATCGTTAATATAAAACTATTACCGCGCACAGTCAAGATTATGGATCCGGAGTTCTTTGTTTAAACCGTTCCCCGCCGGATCAATCCCTGGCCCCCCGGGCCTGGACCATGTCTTTTATCTTCATCAGACGGGTTTGGCTGCTGCGTTCCGCCTCGCTCAACTTGCTCTCGATGGTACGGATGCTGCCTTCCAGATCGGGGATCAGCACGTACTCGAGGGCGTTTACGCGCCGGCGGGTTTTTTCCAGTTCCTCCGCCATTTTAAACAATGCATTTTCCTTGCCAACCAGATCCATCAGGGCGGGAAAATGCTCCATCAGCTTTTCGAAGGCCCGGTCCAGCTCGGGGGAAGTGGCGCCGAGTTGATAGGCGGGATCGTTCCGTTCCAGGCGGAAGGAGAATTCGGGGATGGAGATACTCATTTCGAAACGTTTGGCGACGATCAATTCCCCCCCGCTGGTGGTCAGCTCCAGAGCGTCCTGGAGCGCCTGCCGGTCGGTCATCAACCGTCCGCGCAGGTAGGACATGCTGATTTCCAGAAATTCTTGCTCCACTGTTTCCCGCAGGAGGGTGGTTTCCCTGACCAGGGCGAAAAAGTTCTGCATCAATTTTTCCTGTTTATTCTTTAGCAGCTTATGACCTCTCTGGGCCAGTTCCAACCGCCGTTTGAGGCGGAGAAGCATCATCCGGTTGGGATTTACTTTTTTCTTCAAGGTCATTCCTCCGCCCCGGCTTCGGCCGGTCCGCTTCCCACTTCCGGCCTTCCCGCCGGTCCGCTTCCCACTTCCGGCCTTCCCGCCGGTCCGCTTCCTTCCGCCGGCTCCGCGGCCTTAGCGCTAGCTTCGTCCGGGCCGGGCAGATAGCGGTCGATGAACTCATCCCGGATGCGCTTTATTTCCGACCGGGGAATGGCCCCGAGCAGTTCCCAGCCCAGGGTGAGGGTTTCGGTGATGTCGCGGTTTTCGTCCAGGGCCTGCCGCACGAAACGGTCCTCGAACGACTCGCCGAAGGCCATGAACGCCCGGTCGGTATCGGTCAGGGCCGCCTCCCCCAGCACCACGGCCAACTCTTCCACTTCCTTGCTGCGGGCGTAGGAGGAAAAAAGCTGGTTGGCCACCTGGGCGTGATCCTCCCGGGTCCGTCCTTCCCCGATACCTTTGTCGCGCAGCCGGGACAGGCTGGGAAGCACGTTGATCGGCGGGTAGATCCCCTTGCGGTGCAAAACCCGGTCGAGTATGATCTGGCCCTCGGTGATATATCCCGTCAGATCGGGAATGGGATGGGTCTTGTCGTCGTCCGGCATGGAAAGGACCGGTATCTGGGTAATCGATCCCTCCAGGACCTCCCCCTCCTTCTCTCCCTTGAGCAATCCCGCCCGTTCGTAGATGGTGGCCAGATCGGTGTACAGGTATCCGGGGTATCCGCGGCGCCCGGGGATCTCCTTGCGGGCCACGGAGACCTCCCGCAGGGCCTCGCAGTAGTTGGTCATATCGGTCATGATCACCAGCACGTGCATGCCCCTTTCGAAAGCCAGGTATTCGGCCGCGGTGAGGGCCGCCCGGGGCGTGGCGATACGCTCGATGGTGGGATCGTTGGCCAGGTTGATAAAGAGGACCACCCTTTCCATGGCTCCGGTCTCCTGAAAGTCGCGGATAAAGTAATTGGCCTCCTCGAAGGTGATGCCCATGGCCGCGAAAACAATGGCGAAGGCCGCCTCCGAACCGGGGACGGTCGCCTGCCGCGCTATCTGGGCCGCCAGTTCCGAGTGGGGAAGGCCGAAACCGGAGAAGATGGGAAGCTTCTGCCCCCGCACCAGGG
>JAFGPI010000130.1 GCA_016926065.1 Candidatus Krumholzibacteriota bacterium | reverse complement strand
TGGAGCTGGGGATGCTGATGTTTTACCTACCCCCCGAAGCGGGATTGCGCTGGGGCGGGTTGCCGGCCGCCCCGGGGGGGGATCTTTCCGCTCGACACGGATTGGTGCTGATGGCGGGCCGCGGGATAAGAGGGAAATTAAGGGTGAATTGCGCCCTGGAGCACGCTAAATCCAACCGGGGATTGGAAATGAATTCGCGCGACGAGGTGCGGTTGGAGATATCCCGGAGAATCCGGGGCGGAGGATTGAAGGCATCCTGGAAACGGCTCAGAAAGATTTTCCGTCCGGAGGGACCCTATCCTCCCTTTAGTCCGCCCCTGGTTTCGATAACCGACAACGCCACAATTCTCTGCAGCGGTAAAATAAACCGGAAGTGGAAAATCCGATTTTCAATCGGATTTCCCCGGCATGACGGTAATGCCGGGTATGTCATTTCTCCTTCGCTGGAGGCACGGTTTCTTTCCGGACGCATCAAGCTAAATTCCTCCCTGGCCCTTTACCGTTCCCAGCGGGGGAAGGTCATATTCCATTACTATGAGCCGGTTATCCCGGGGGGGTATCCCTGGAAAACGGTCAGCGGGAGAGGGGAAGCGGCGGCCTGGGTAATGGAATTCTCCTTCCGCCGGGTCCATTTACTGGGAAAAATCACCACCGCCAGAGGGAGAGCGGCGGAGGCGGATATTCAAATGAGCTTTTATTTTTAGTGGATACTTGAAATTGGAACTATTCCTGCATAATAGCAGCTAAGACCATGAGTGAAATACGGACCATAGTATACGATGATAAAGCGGCGGGCAGGAAAGTTATTCCCTATCCCCCCGATCTTCCTTTCCACGACTGCCGGCCGGAGCTTGCCGAGATCTTCGCAGCCGACGAGCATAAGAACAGCCTGATCAATCTTGCTCAGGCCGATAGCATCTACGAGATCACTTCGAATCTCACCCGCTATGTCTCTATCGCCGAAGAACCGCACCGGGAAATCCTGAGAATCGCCGCCCTGGCCGAGGCGGGGGAAAAATCGGGCATACAACTGATCTATGCTCTGGTTCTGGCCATCCCCTCGGTTAATCAGTTGGCCCTGGAGCTCATTGATTTCAAGAACGTAGCCCGGGTAATGCAAAGCATAAAATCCCGGAAATCTTCCGCAACCGAATTGATGGAAAGCGAAAAGTGGTTCCAGAAAAAGGTTATGCTTCTCTCCCTATCCTTGCCTCTGCCCAATTCCGATGCCGCCGATCCGGAATCACCCTGGTTTTCCTGGAATGAAGGCGTGAGGCTGGCTATTGCCGATCCGGATACGCGCTGGGATGAGGCGGTGCTGGCCCGGGTTAAGATCGAACTGGAGGCGCGGGCATTCCGGATCAGGATGATCGCGGCCTCCATCGATCCCGAACGACGGGAGAATCTCGCCGTTTCCCTGGGGACGCTCACCCAGGAAATCAAATGGAAGCTGCAATCTTTAAACGAGGTCAGGGGAGAGAATGACGCTTCCCCTTTGGTGGTACGGAGAAAATTGGAAAATAACTGGGAGTCGATCTCCCAAAATTTGAGGGATTCCGTTGCCGGCCGGCTGCTGGCCGATATTTTGGATTCCCAGACTTTCAAAGCCCTTTCCTATCCGCAGGTAAAAACCGGGGTGGCGGTAATAAAGGCGCTGTTGATGAATCCCCTGCTGCGCCGGGCATATACTGAACCGGATATTCTCAGCTGTCTGCATCTGTTCATCGAATCGTGCGGTGACGGTATTTTGGAGATACTGGTTCCCCGGGGAAGCGACGTGAGGGTCATGCTGGATATCCCGGGATTTTCCCAGGAAGACAAGATACTCAGAATCGATCTGAGCAAATTATTGACCGGTAGTTTCACCGATGACGAAGGTCTACCCCTAAACGTTGACTGGACCCGGTTGAGCCTGGACAAATCACTGAGCTTTAAATCGCTGGTGCTGTCCAACATGGACAATGACAGCTTTCTGGTGCAATTACTGAATAATCCCAAGGTGATAAACAAACCGGGAATCATTCCCTTAATCGCGCTCCGCTGCCGCTCTTCGAAAGTTCTTTCCCTGGTGGCCAGCCGCCGGGAGTTATTCACCGGCTTCGCCAACAAGGAGGTTCCTCTTAATCTACTGTTGAATCCGTCCAAGATACCGGTCACCTCGCTGCGTAAATTTATTCATGTCCGGTATGTGGACAAGATGACTTTGATGAGGTTGGCGAACCGGGGAGGGGGGCAGGTAAGGGAGGAAGTCCGGCGCGAAATCAAGAAATATCTCACCAACGTGAACTAATCATTCCATTTAGCGATCGGGATTTTTGATTATTCCCCACGAGCTCCGGGAGGTGGAAACGGCGCCGCATTGAGCCGGGTAAGCGCCAATTTGCAGGCATTGCCGGGTGACCGGAGGATTGAAGGGAGCGCACGGGGAATCGGACTGGAGATGGAAATTGCCGGATCCCGGGACTCCGCAGAATTGAGGATCAAGATAGATGTTGTATCCGATGTCGTTGGTTCCCGCCGGCAAGGTGTCCCCGCCGGCGTTGCCGTACATGTCGCAGCACCCCACTGTCAGCATGTTCCCGGGATGAATGCTGAAGGCCGCGCCCTGGTGGCTGAACGCTATGATGGTGTTCAGGACTTCGAGCTCGGAATCATCGACCAGGTAGATGCCTCCCCCGGCGGGGGAGGAGTTTTCGGAGAATGTGCAGTGGGTAACCTGAGAGGGCTCGCATTGAATGCAATACAATCCGCCTCCCCTCTCCTCGGCCGTGTTCCCGTAAATCAGGCAACGCTCCAAGGTGAACTTGTAATTATACACCAGGATGCCCCCACCCCGGTCGGTGGCCCGGTTGCCGGTAATTATGCAGTCAGTGATCGAACCGGCCGTATGGCTGTTTACCAGGCAAATAGCGCCGCCCGAACGAGCCTGATTATCATTGAAGAAACAGTTTTCGATGAGCGGCTCGCTGACCCCCCCGTACCACAGTCCCCCTCCGAAATCCGCGGAGTTGGATATAAACCGGCAGTTCCGGATAGTGGGGGTGGAGAGGTGGCCGATCAGCCCCCCGCCGGAATTGTAGTTGTCCGGTGCCTTTCCCCGCAGGAAGGTGAATCCCTCGATAACTATATCGTTGTAGGCCATGATATACATTATCCGGCCTTTATACTGCCCGTCCAGGATGGTGACCTCCGCTCCTTCCGCGCTGCGCAGGGTGATTCCGGTGACATCCCGGTCGAAGAATATCATCCCGTATTCCGTTCCCGTCCCTTGATGCGCCCAGGTATAATTTCCCGGAGATACGACTATCTCGTCCCCGGCCCGGGCGGAATCAATGGCGGCTTGAATGGTGGGCGCGTCCCCGCTTCCGGAAGTGTTGACGTTCCAGGTGCGGGCCGCGGAGGAAAGGGGTGTGAGGAGGGCCGCAATAATCAGGGAGGCGGTTATTCTTGCTTGCATACTCATAATGCGGATTCCTGCTGGAAAAATAACAATCGGTAGTGGAACGGGCAAGCCGAAACCGGTTATTTAACGGTCCGATAAAGCGCGGTCGGACAGGACAAAAATTCAGCCTTTCATATTTCTAGAGGTTGACAAAGGGAGGGGCAATACATAAAATGCTATTTTAACGGTTAATCAGTACCGAAAGTCATTGTTGAATATTATTTTCAATGAGGGAGGCAGTATGTTAGCGGAAAGAATGAGCAGACTGGGAACCGAGACTGCTTTTGAGGTCCTGGCCCGCGCCAAGGCGATGGAAGCAAAGGGCCGGGAAATTATACACCTGGAGATCGGTGAGCCGGATTTCGATACCCCTCGCAATATAATCGATGCCGCCATAGGCGCCCTGAATGACGGATACACCCATTATGGCCCTTCCGCCGGAATGCCCGAGACGCGGAGGGTATTCGCGGAATTCTTGACCAAGGATCGCGGAACTGAAGTGAAGCCGGAAAATGTCGTGGTCACCCCGGGAGCGAAACCGATACTCTTTTTCTCCATCCTGGCCCTGGCGGGCAAAGGGGATGAGGTTATATATCCCAATCCCGGTTTTCCGATCTATGAATCGGTGATCAAATTTTCCGGAGCGAAGCCGGTTCCCATACCCCTGCGGGAGGAAAAGAATTTTTCCTTCGATCTGGACGAAATGCGGGACCTGGTTAACCGCAAAACAAAACTGATCATCATCAATTCTCCTCAGAATCCCACCGGGGGAATGCTAACCCAGGAGGATATGAAGGGGATCGCCGAATTGGCCGCCAAGTACGACGCCTGGATTCTCAGCGACGAGGTCTACAGCAAGATGGTATATGACGGGAAACACGTCAGCATCTATGATTATCCCGAAGTGAAGGACAGGACCATTCTATTGGAGGGTCATTCGAAAACTTACGCCATGACCGGATGGAGGCTGGGTTATGCCGCCATGCCGGTGGAGCTGGCCGAACAGATCTCCAAGCTTCAAACCAACAGTAATTCCTGCACCTCGAGTTTCATACAGGTGGCCGGCATCGAAGCGCTGACCGGCCCGCAGGACGAATCATTGAAAATGATGACTGAATTCAAGGCCCGCCGGGATATGTTCGTGGAGGGTCTAAACCAGCTGCCGGGATTTAAATGCCTGGTCCCCAAGGGGGCTTTTTATGTTTTCCCGAATATCACCGGTACCGGCAAGAAATCCAAGGAGATCGAGGAATTTCTCCTGGAGGAGGCCGGAGTGGCCGGTCTCAGCGGGACCAGCTTTGGAAAATACGGAGAAGGGTACCTCAGATTTTCCTACGCCAATTCGCAGGAGAACCTGAAGAAAGCCCTTGAAAAAATAAAGGCAGTTCTCTAAACATTTGGAAAAATTCTACGTACCCCTGGTGGAAAAGATATTTTCACCAGGGGGATGTATTTTCCTGGAGGTTTTTTTGTCCGTCGGTATCGATGTGGTGGCCGTCGGCGGTAACGCGATTGTACCGGCCGGGGGAAAGGGAACGATAGAAGACCAGAGGGAAGTGACCAAAAGCTCGATGGGACAGGTGTGCGACCTGATCGCCTCCGGGCGCAAGGTGATCCTCACCCATGGTAACGGTCCCATAGTGGGAAACATTCTGGAACGGAACGAGGCGGCCAAGGATCATATTCCACCCATGCCCCTGGATATATGCGGAGCCGATTCCCAGGGCGGCATCGGGTACATGATTCAACAGATATTGAAGAATGAATTGCTGGTCCGGGGTATCGACCGGCAGGTTGTATCCCTGGTATCCCAGGTGGTAGTTTCCGAAGGCGACGACGCTTTTCAAAATCCGACCAAGCCGATTGGTCCCTTTTACGGGAAGGAAATAGCCGCTGACCTGGCCCGGAGCAAGGGTTGGATAATGAGAAAAGACGACGGGGGAGAGGGATACCGCCGGGTTGTTCCCAGCCCTACTCCCCTGGAGATCGTGGAGGCGGAAGTTATTACCAAACTGCTCGATCTGGATGTGGTGGTTATCGCGGTGGGGGGCGGAGGTATTCCGGTCATTCGGAGGAAAGGGGAACTTATAGGGGTGGAAGCCGTCATTGATAAGGACCGGGCGGCCTCCGTGCTGGCCTCGGAAATCGGAGCCCAGCGGCTCATTATTCTGACCAATGTGAAAGAAGTATACTTGAACTGGGGAAAACCGAACCAGCGGCCGATCAGAGAGATTTCCCTGCCGGAAATCCGTAGACTTTACGAAGCGTATGAATTTCCCGCCGGCAGTATGGGGCCGAAGATACGGGCCGCGATTGATTTTATCGATGCGGGGGGAGAGGAGTCCATCATTTCGCATATCGACAGTCTTACCTCGGCCTGCCAGGGTAAAGGGGGCACGCATATTCTTCCCGCTTGAGCCGCTGGGGGCGGGGGCCGCCGACCGGCGGGCCCGGTTTTCCCTTTTTCCAGGGCGATATTTACACCACCGGGAGCGCGAGATACTCAGTTGAAAAAGGGCAATCGAAGGGCGGCAGGCCTATGAAAATATCACTTCCGTACGACCACGGGGCGTTTAGCCTGGAATTGCCGGGAGGGGACGGCATCGCGGTGGAGGGGACCCGGTTTCCCCCTCCCCTGGAGGATATCAAAGACACGCTCTATCATACCTTGGATAATCCGGTCGCCTCCCCCGGATTAAGCGAACTGCTCCCCCCCCGGGGGAGAATAGCGGTCCTTATCTCCGACATCACCAGAGGCGGCTCCAGTGGTGAAATCCTGCTTTGGCTCCTCCGGTACCTTACCGGCCGCGGTATCGATCCCCGGCGTATCGGGATCTTTCTTTCCCTGGGAATGCACCGGGGGCACAATCCTCAGGAACTGGAAAGACACCTGGGAAAGGATATAGTATCGAGTTACCTGGTGAGGGAGCACGATGCCGGGAATGAAAAAGATCTGGTGGAGCTGGGGACCACGCCGGGCGGCACACCCTGCCTGCTTAATCGGCGGGTGGTTGAGTCGAAGTTAGTAATAGGCATCGGCACGGTTTCATTTCACTACTTCGCCGGATTCGGGGGGGGCCGGAAACTTATCCTTCCCGGGGTCGCGGCGGAAAAAACCATCCTGGCCAATCACCGGTTATCGCTTCAGGCCGATCCGGAAGACGGATTGGCGGCGGGCTGTAGGCCCGGTAACCTGGAAGGAAATCCGGTGCATGAAGATATGGTGGCGGGGGCGAGGCTCCTACCGGCGCCGGTTTTTATGGTAAATTCCTTTTTCGACGATAGGGGTCGCGCCGTATTTATTAATTCCGGTGATATGGAGCAATCCCATCTGGAAGCCGCCAATCGATTCAAAAGGTATTTTTCCATTCCCCTGCGAAAACGCTACCGGGTGGTTATCGCTTCGGCGGGGGGCTGTCCCAAGGATATAAACCTGCTTCAGAGCCATAAGGCGATTAGAAGCGCCTCCTATGCGGTTGAGGCGGGAGGTAGGCTTTTCTTGTGCGCGGCCTGTCCCGAAGGGATTGGCTCCGATTCATACCGGGAGGCCTTTTCCCGGGGAAAGAAAAAAGTCCTGGAGCGGATAAGAAAAAAGTACACATTGAACTCGCAAACCGCCGTCTCCACCCTTGAGCTTACCGGGAGGATGGGGATACACCTTAAATCAATGCTGGATGAAAGGGATGTTGCTCTCTTCGGCTTTATTCCCTGGAAAGAAGCTTCGGCCGGGCATGTGAGGGGTGAGGTAGAGGATGAGGATATCCTGGTAATTCACAATGCCTCGGTATTTTTACCGGTTCTCTCTTCCCCCTGATGCCCTCCCTGCCGGAGAAAGCGGCCGGACTCCGCCCCTTGCCGGAGTACAGAATTTCTAAATATATTGTAAAGCGTACTTGACATTATTATGATTTGGAGTATATTATGATTGTAAAGTTGACTTTACTATTTTTTTAGGCCTTTAATAACCCTGGGTAATAGCCCCGGGAAAGTGATTTACGGTTGCGGGAAAAAGGGAGGAAAAGATGTTGTTAAAGAAAAGGCTTTTTGTGCCTCTGGGATTGTTCTGCCTGGTGTTGGCCGTTACCCTGGGAAATTTGGAGGAATCGGTTTGGCGGGCCTCATTTTTCCAGGGTTTATTCACCGGTCTTAGTCTGGTATTGAGCATCGCCGGAGTGGTGGCGGGAATCATGGAAAGTGATCATGCATGACAGGATCAGCAACAAGATCAGGGAGTTCAGGAAAAGGGACGGATTGACCCAGGAAGAGCTGGCCCGGGCCATGAAGGTGTCCCGGCAGACGATAATCTCCATTGAGCGGGGTAGATACATTCCCAGCCTGCCTTTGGCCCTGAAAATCGCCAGGTTCTTTAATAGTTCCACCGATGAAATGTTCAGTATCGAGGAGGGATATTGATATGGGGGACGAAAGATTCATAGCACACCGGTACCAGGCCACCCGTTTATCGATGCTGGTAGGATTGGTATTGATGCTGGTTTTCTTCAATTACGATCTTCTCATCCACAAGCTATACCGCTGGGATTTGCTGATTATCATCCTGGCCACGGCGTTGGTTAAGGTCGTTACCATGCTATTTCTACGCAGATACCACTAGGCTCTGTGCCCGGAGGAGAGAATTAATAACTCATCACGGTAAGGAATTTATTCTCCCCCTGGGCGTTAAATGCTATATTATGATTAAGAAATAGCATTACCATCGGGCAACCGTTGCGGGGAGGTTTTCATGCAGGAGAAAAGCGGTGATATTAGCCGGCGGGGATTTATATCCACCGCGCTTTCGGGAATTGTGGGGGCGAGTGTCCTGGCGGTCGCGCCGCAGGCGGTCAGCGCGGATAAAAAAGGGGAAAAGGCGGAGAAAAAGGCGGAAGAAAAATCAGGGAAGATCCTCTACCGCCGTCTGGGGAAGACCGATATCGAGATACCGGTCGTCAGCATGGGAGTGATGAATTCCGAGAATCCTTCCCTGGTAAGGGCTTCCTATGAACTGGGCATCCGGCATTTCGACACGGCGGCTTATTATCAAGGGGGCAAGAATGAGCGGATGGTGGGCGAGGTGATAAAATCGCTGGGGGTGCGCGACAAAGTGACCATAGCCACCAAAATTTACACTCCCAACATGCGGGAGGGAGACACTCCAGAAATAACCCGGAAAAAGATACTCAAACAGATAGACGAATCGCTGGAGCGGTTACAGCTGGATTACGTCGATATACTTTACGTGCATAATGTTGATTCCGGCGATCTGGTCAGGGACGAGGCCGTTCAGGGAGCCATGAAAGAGATTCAAAAGATGGGAAAGACCCGCTATACAGGGGTATCCACCCACCGGAACTTGCACGAGGTGATCAACGCGGTGGTGGAGACGGGAACCTACCAGGTCGTGCTCACGGTGATAAATTTCACCATGGGAGATTATACCGAGCTATTCTCGGCTATCGAGAAGGCGGCCGACCAGGGGATCGGAATAATCGCCATGAAAACCCAGGCGGGAAGCAGCCGGCGCTCCCGGCTGGAAATAAGCGATGAATTTAGCAGCTCCACGATCGCCACCAGCTCCCTCAAATGGGTGCTGCGAAATAAGAATATAACCACGGCCATTCCGGGATACACGACTTTCGAGCATATGAAAGAAGATTTCTCGGTGGCTTTCGGCTTGGATTATGACCAGCAGGAGCAGAAACTCCTTCAGGAATGTAACGTTAAACTGGGTATGGGATTCTGCCGGCAATGCGGGGTATGCGTGAATACCTGTCCCCGCGGTGTGGATATACCCACCTTGATGAGAACTCATATGTACGCCGCCCGCTACGCGAATTTTGAGCACGCTCGTGTGACTTTACGTGAAATACCTGAAGCAGTGGGACTGGCTTGCTGTTCCCGGTGCGAGGAATGTTCGGCGAGGTGCGCTCACCTGGTGGATATAGCCCGGGGCATTGGTGAGTTGAAATTAATATACTGTTGACCGGCCGTTCTATCGCCGGGGCGCCTAGAAGTTATAGCCCAGCAGATTCCAGTATTCCAGAAACCAGGTAAATAACATGGCCGCCAGGGTAACCGCCGCATATTGCAGGCGCCGGGGCAGGGTCCGGCGTTTTCCGGTCCAAACGACTAATAGGAAAATCGGCAATCCCAGGGAGAGGACAGTTGATACCAGCGGTATCGTAAAAAGGATCCTCAGCGGCCAGGAAACTCCATAATCGGTGTGGAGGTGATTTCGGGCGGAGAAAAACAGAGCCATAAAAACCAGGTTCAGAATTGACACCGAAAGCATGTTTATTCCCGCTCCCGACCGGAACCGATTCCGGATCTCTGCGGGAGTATGCTTTTTCCGAAGCCAGAGCATCACCGGTCCCCCCAGGGATGACAGGAAGCTGCCCAGGCAGAAAATCAGCACTAAGAGCTGGAATCCCTTTCTCTCGTGCCAGCGGAGGGGACGGTAGGTATTAAGCCCCGAGGTCATGTACAAAACCTTTCCATCCTTTTTCATGAAGTACCATTCGAGCTCCGTTTTCTCGCCTTTGAACAGGAGGGGCAATCCCTCCCGGTAATACACCCCCTCCACCGACAGCAGGCCGTCCCGTCCCGGTTTCACCTCTAGCCCCTGGCCCGGGAAGAATTCCAGTTTTTCTATGCTGCTCCGGGTGCCGTCCAGGGGACGAAAGAAGCCTCTCACGCCGGGAGCGGACGGCGGTTGCCTCGGCGCGGAAATTCCGTTTTCTCCGGGGGAGTTAAAGCAGCGTTCGTGTATGATATCGGTAAAGGAGCGGATTAGTTCTGCTCCCGCCGGGTGATTTACCAGTAGGAAGAATCCTATTCCTTTCCAGGGAAAAAGGATCAGCAGGCACTCCACTCCCGGGGCGCTACCCCGGTGAAAAACTGATTTTACTCCTTTCCTGGTGCGCGTGTGCCAGCCGTATCCCATGGCCAGTTCCAGGGAGGGATGATATTCGAACTGCCGGCGAAATGTTTCGTGCAGGCTCTGGCGTCCGATGATTCTGGCACCCTCGAGCTTACCGTTGTTGAGACAGGCCAGCATGAATTTTCCCATATCGCCGGACGTGGTGAACAATCCGGCCGCCCCCATCATTTTACTATAGCTCGATTCACGGTGCAAGGGTCCCGCCGTGCTTTTTCCCGGGGTGGTCGTATAACCCACCATTAGATTCCGCAGCAGGGAATCGTCGGGGGCAAATCCGGAGTGAAGCATGCCCAGGGGGCTGGTAATGTTTCTGCTGACGTATTCGGGGAAAGGTATTCCGGATATTTTTTCCACCACCCGCGCCAGCGCGGCCATTCCCCGATTCGAGTAAAGATAAAGTTTTCCCGGGGGGTAGATTATTTTAAGGACAGGGGTGTCCGGATACCGTACCGGTGAGGAAATTAGACGGGGATCCCTCACCCAAGATCCTATGGAGCGGGGCTCTATCCCCGCGGTATGGGTCAACAGATGCCGGATGGTCACCGGTTGGTCGAACCGGTTTTCGATTTCACAATCTTCCAGGTAAAGGGTCACCTCTTTCTCCAGGGCCACCCGACCTTTTTCGACCAGCTGCATCACGGCCAGGGAAGTGAACAGTTTCGATATTGAAGCAACTGGAAAAACCGTGCCTTCCACGTCGAATGGCCTCTGTTTCTCCTCGTCCGCCCGGCCGTAAGCCCGGGTGAAGAAGACCCCGAACTGATTCACGGCGATTACCATGCCGCCGGGTATCCTATCCTTCTCCCCGCGCATAAATTCATGGAACAGGGAGTCGGTGATGCCCGCCACCAGGGAAGAGTCGACCGGTTCGGTGCCGCCGCGGGCCTTCCCTCCGGCCAGCGGCTGCATCATGACAATTATAATGACAAGGGAGGGTGGAGCCAGGTATCGTATCCAGCGCGGATGGTTCATTGTTTGTACTCACTCCTTGCAGATCTTTCCGGTTATCAATATATCACGCGCGGCATTTTCATTTATATACAAAAACTTCTTTTTGTGATAAAGCTTAACACTTATGAGGCCTCAGTTCGTCAATAGATAAAGTTATCCTTTTACCGGCAGCAGCGCTGCCGGTTTGTTTTTCGCCAAGATTC
>JAFGPI010000129.1 GCA_016926065.1 Candidatus Krumholzibacteriota bacterium | reverse complement strand
AGTTGCTGGCCGGAAAAACTTCGCTGGCCGAAGCGATGCGGGTGGTAGCATGAAGGATTACCGGTACAGAGCCCTTAATCAATCCGGGGAGGTGGTAACCGGAATTCACCGCGCCTCCGCGGTGAAGGAGTTGGCCGACGATCTTTCCGCGCAGGATTTGATCCTGATCGGCAGCCGGCAAACCCTGGGGTCCTTCGGTCATCACTTCTCCCTCTACGGCCGCGTGGACCGCCGGGAGCTGCGCGATTTCACCCTGCACATGGCTACCTGCCTGTCGGCCGGCATCCCGGTGATGGCCGCCTTGATCGATTTCGAGCTGGATAGCGCCCGGGGGGCTTTTAAAAACATCGCGGGGGATATCAGGAGGGATATCAGCAGCGGAGCCCAGGTCGACGAGGCTTTAGCCAAATACCCGGAAGTGTTTTCCGAAACCTACATCGCCCTCATCGCGGCGGGACAGAGTTGCGGCGATCTGGGACAAGCCTTTTCCAGCCTGGTCGAACACCTGGAGTGGCTGCAGGACCTGCGGGGAACGGCCAAGCAGGCGCTGGTCTATCCGGCCCTGATGGTGGCCGGGATCACCGGCCTGTTCATGCTCATGCTTTTTTACGTATTACCCCGGTTCATGGAGATTTTCAAATACCAGGAATCCGAGCTTCCCCCGGTCACTTTGTTGGTCATGAACGCCTTCGATTGGTTGATGATCTGGTGGCCGTTGCTGGCAGGCGCGGCGGTGGCGGGCGCCGCCGGGATTTTCCTGCTGCGGAGAAGCCGGGAGGGGCGTTACCTGACGGATTTATTTTTACTGCGCCTTCCGGTGGCGGGGGGATTTATTCACAAGCTTTCCCTGTCCCGGTTTTCCCGGTATTTTTCCCTGCTCTTCCGTTCCGGCACCAGCCTGCTGCAGGTTCTGGAGTTGCTGGAAAAGGTGCTGGGTAACAGCGTGTTGGAAAGAGAACTGAGGGTAATCCGGGACCGGGTGACGACCGGTGAGACCCTGGCCGCCAGTTTCGCTCATTCCGCCTATTTCCCCCCCCTGATCCAACGTTTGATCGGGGTGGGAGAAACCACCGGGCAACTGGACCGGGCCTTATCCAAAGCGGCGGATTATCTGGACAAGGAGATTCCCCGGGCGCTGCAGCAGGCTTTTACGGTATTGAACGTTTTTATCATCGCCTTACTCGGCGGCCTCATCGCCGTCGCGGCCCTCTCGATTTTGCTGCCCATCATGCAGATGGGCAGCATGCTGTGAAGAAGGAGAAACGATGTGCAGGATTAGGGGGTCGGGGGGATTTACTCTGATGGAAATTATCGTCGCCGTGGCCATCGTATCCTTGATGGCGGGGGCCTTGGGTCCGGTGGCGTATAAACAGATCAATTCCGCCCGCACCCGGGCGACCGCCCGGGAGATGGAAATCCTGGAGGCGGGTCTGCTCTCTTTCTACGAAGATACCGGCCGCTTCCCCACCGAGGGAGAGGGACTATCGGCCCTGGTGGTGGATCCCGGCGCTCCTAACTGGCAGGGTCCGTATGTCGCAGCCTCGAGGAGAAATCCGGTGGAAAGCGTCAGGGATGACGCCTTCGGCCGGGAATACGTGTATGATTTCAATCCCCTCACCACTCCGCCGGGTTCCGCCGATCTGATCGTGGCCAGCACCGGGGCGGATCCGGAATTGAACGCGGGAGGTTTGAACCGGAACTGGGACTTGAACCAGGATGTGGACGATCTGCTCGTGCTGGTCAGCGCCGCCGGCATCGACCGCGCTAAAGAGAATGAGACCCGCGCCGAATTGGAAGCGGTGGCCTCCGCCTGCCGGGATTATTTTCAGGACCATGCCGGATTTCCGCCGGACCTGTCCCCCCTGGTGGGAATTTACCTTGATCCCGGTTTCGATAACGGTGCTTTGCGTGACGCCTGGAATAACCAGTACCGGTTACTCACCTATGCGAGCGGTGAAGGTATTTTGATCCTGCGGGTATACAGCACCGGGCCGGACCGGCAGGACGATCAGGGAGCGGATGACGATCTTTACGTGCCGGTAAGCAGTGTTCCCCCGGGGCGCCGCACCACCCGGCTGGAGTTGGATATCGCCCAAACGGTTCTGAACTGCGATCCCGAACTGGAACTTACCTCTCAATGGGCGGGCCCGGGAGGGGTGCGAGCGCGGTTGGGGCTGGCCGATATTTTCGATTTGGATGGGTGGGGAAACGTTTACGGGATCAACGTGAATTCGCGGATCGTCTACTCGTGTGGCGCGGACGGTGATCCCGCCAGTATCAGCGATAATTTACCCCGGGGAGTTGGTCCATGAAACAGCGCGTAGGATACAGCATGGATCTCAACGCGGAGAAGGCGTTGGTCCTGAAGATCAGGGACGGAAGGGAGAAGAATAGCTACACGGTGGAGTGGATCGAGCGCCTTTCCCCGGCAGCAGCTCCCTCCGGTCCGGTCCTGCGGGAGCTCTCCCGGCCCCGTATCCGGTTGGTGCAGACCTTGACCAGCGCTCAGGTTACGCTGCTGACGGCGCGATTGCCGGATATGAAAACCTCCGCCATGGCCAACGCCCTGCAGGGGATAGTGGTCCGGGAAAAGGGAGGCTCTTTCGGGGATTGGGTCATTGATTTCAAGGCTAATCCCGAGAAGGACGGGAAACGCCATTCCGAATACAAAAACCGGGTGACGGCTCTCTATACGCCCCAGGATCTGGTGCGAAAACTATACGGCGCCGCCCGGGAATGGGGATGGGAACCGACCGGCATGTTCCCCGGATATTTGGCCCTGGAGCAGTTCCTGCGGTTTCACCAACCGGAAATGGTAAATGCGGACGGATGGAGCCTGGTTTACCTGGGGGAGGGCGACCGCTTCATGTGCGTGGGCAACCGCCAGAGCCTGCTGTTCGCCCGGGGGCTGCCGGAGGATCTGTCTCAGGGGCGGGAGGAGGAGGAGTACTTCGAGCGATTGATGACCGAGATAGAAAGGTCCACCTTCTTCGCCAAGCAGACCGATGATCAAATGGTGGTGGACCGTATCATAATTTGCGGGAAACCGAGTCTGGCCGACAGGTTGGCGGAAAGAATGACCGGGCGTTTCCCGGAGAGGATAACGCGCTGGAAACCGGAGGATCTTTTTTATATCCGGCAGGGAGAGGAATCCTGGAAATATACGCTGTGCCTGGTGGCGGCCGCGGTTTCCCTGTGGGGACCGCAGTACAATCTGTTGCCCCCAGAGGCCAAGGGGGGAAGAGCCCGGAAGATTCGCCGTTACGCCCTGCTGGCGGCGGGGGTGTGGGGCGTCGCCGTGGTGCCGACCATCCTCGGGGGAGGGCTCTGGACCACCAGGGTGCAGGATAAATACCTGCGGAATACGGAAGCGGCTCACCGCGCCTGGTTGAACGACCGCGCGGAAAGCGCCACCACCGCCTATATTCACGGCCACGCCCTGAGGGATTGCCAGGGTAACTTGGACCGGCTGGTTAACTCTCACCCGGAACTGGATCGCTTATTAATGGAGGTAGCCCGGCGCACTCCACCGGGAATTGTTTTTGAGAAATTGGATATAGTGGACGGTTCCGACCACCGTTTCCACTTGATATTACGGGGCCGGAGCATGGCCCGGGACGGAGCGCGTGCGCAGCGTAACTTCCTGCGGCTTATGGAATCACTCGGCCGGTGCGCGCTGCTGGAGGAATTCAAGGAGCCCTCCCGCCTGGAAATCGCCGGCACCGATGACGATGACCGGGCGGGATCCCAGGCGGCCTTTACCTTGGAATATATGATCCGGGGAGGAGACGAAAGGTGATGGATTTATTCCGTAGGAGGGGGAAATCATCCCCCGCGCGCGCTCCGGTGATCATTTTCGGAGTGATTTGGGGATTGATATTTTTCTCGCTGGCATTGCCGGTGTGGAAAAAAGCGGTTGATAACCAGGACCGGATCGAGCGCGCTTCCCAACGCTTTTCCTCCTGGAGCGAGATGTCCGCCGCGGGAGTGTGGTTGGAGGCGTTGATAGAGCAAAGCGATTCGACCTTGCAGGCGGAATACAACCGCTTATTTCCCTTCCGCAAGGATCGGGAAAAACTATTCTTGGAACTTGCCCGGATGGCCGAATCGAACGGTATCGATCCCTTCACGCTCCGGGAGGTCGACATAGTAGACGCGGAGGGAGGGATCGATCCAACCGAGGATGAACCGCCCCCGGAGAAACCCCGGAACGATATCGACCGGCTGGCGCAGTATTTCGCCACGGATCTTTCCACCCTTCCCCGGGCCGGCTTAAGAACTTTCCGCTGCGAGGTTAAATTTGACGCTGATTATTGCCGGATGGTCCGGTTCCTTACCGGTCTTAAATCCGTTTCGCGGGCTATCACTTTACACGCACTAAAGGTGGAACGCTCTTCCTCCGGGATCAGCGTGGCGATGGAGTTTGATTACTATGCCCAGAACATCGATTAATCTTCGCGACCGGCGAGTGATAATTTCCGGATTGGTCATATTGGGGGCCTTACTGGTTGTAAACTGGCGCATCCTCGGTCCCCTGCGGGCCGAACGGGCGCGGCTCTCCCCCGTCCGGGAGAACCAACCGCCGATACCGTCGGACTTGAGAGAGATGCAGACCTACGCTTCGCTACAGATGGACCGAAATCGGTCCGGTTCCGGTTTGATAAAGACGGCGGCCGCCGTTGGGCCGTCGAAGTTCACCGATCCCTTCGGTGTGATACCGGCGCTGGATACCTTGAGGGAGGGAGCGGGGGAGGAATATTATGGATTTATGTGTTCGGCCGTTCTGCTGGGCGGAGACCGCCCCACCGCCCTGATCAATGGGAAATCCCTTCATCCGGGAGAATGGATTGGGGGATTCCTGGTGGAGCGGATAAGCGAGCGGGGAGTCGATTTGAGTGCGGGCCGGAAACGGATTTTTCTGCCGGTGACGCGGCCCGCTGTCGGGAAACAATATTTTCCCCCGGTCACCGGACGTTGACGCGGGGAGAGGAAGAACCGGAATCCAAGATTGATCAATACCGGAAGGATAAGGCGATGAAAAGAATAATACTATGGGGGATAGCGGTTATGGTCCTGGAGGCGGTTCCGGGACCGGTAGCCGGACAGGGTAAGGTTCAAATCCGGGAGACGGGCCTTTCCCCCGGTTACGGGGCGGTGACCCTGGCCTCGGTCTACGACAATATTTCCTCCCCCGGACGGAGAAATATTACTTTGATCACCAATGGCTGGGTCAGCGTGAGGGAGGTTCTGGGTTCCCTCGCCGATAACGCCGGATTGGGCCTGCAATTGGCCCCCGATGTAACGGACAACGTCAATGCCCACCTGATCGACGTACCGCTGGAAAAGGCCCTCTCTTCCCTGCTCGACCCGGTGGGCCTGGGATACGAGATTGTCGACGGTATCCTGATCGTCTACAAACGGGGCATGTTAATCCGCTGGTTCTCCTTCGATTACCCGGTTACCGAACGGGAGGGCCGAGGGGAATTGCTGGTTTCGGCCGGTTCCAATTCCCAGGATCAGGGCAGCGCGGAGAATGAAAGCCACGTGACCAGCACGGCCGTCATGAAGGTTTGGCCGCAGGTCATCAGCGCCCTGCAGGTACTGGTATTCGGAGAACCGGGGCAGCCGGGTGGCTCCGACCCGGGCTCCAGCCTTCAGGCGCTGAATAGGGCGGACGGCGAGGGAAGGCTCTTGGTAATCAATCCCATGGCCGGGATAGTACAGGTGAAGGCGGAGTGGTCCCGAGTGCGGCAGGTGGAAGGATTGCTGCGCCGCATGGAATCCTCCTTGCGGCGCCAGGTGGCCATCGAAGTTCAAATCCTGGAAGTAACCATGTGGGAGTCCGACCGCACCGGCATAGATTGGAACAGCCTGACCGGGAAGGATGTGGATGTATCCCTGGCCACCACCGAGAATTTGGTCAATCCCGCATTCTCCTTCATCGTGAGCGGGAAACGAGTCATCGGGCTGCTGCAGGCTATCAGTGAACAGGGACAGGTCAAGGTGTTGAGCACCCCCCGCATCACCACGCTGAACAATCAGAAGGCGATCGTGCGCGTGGTGACCGAGGAAGTGTTCTTCGTGGCCAAGGTGGAACCGGCGCTGGTGACCAACGGACCGGGGACCAATCCGGTAGTGGAGTACACGCCCCAGATGATTCCGGTGGGACTGGTGCTCGATGTTACCCCCCAGATCGGAAAGGATGGCGTGATCACCCTGAATGTACACCCCACCATATCCAACATCACCCGGGAAGAGGTTAGCCCCAACCTGGATACGGCCCCGGTGATATCCGTCCGCGAGCTGGACACCGTGGGCAAGGTGTTGGACGGGGAGACGCTGGTGATCGCCGGCTTGATATCAGAGGGAAATGAGGACCGATCGTCGGGAATTCCGCTGTTGAAGGATATTCCCCTGCTGGGATATATGTTCAAGCGTTCATTCCGGGAGAAAACCACCACGGAACTGGTAATGCTGTTGACGCCCCGGATTCTGGAGGA
Source organism: Candidatus Krumholzibacteriota bacterium (assembly GCA_016926065.1). Taxonomy (GTDB): domain Bacteria; phylum Krumholzibacteriota; class Krumholzibacteriia; order Krumholzibacteriales; family Krumholzibacteriaceae; genus JAFGPI01. The sequence continues at coordinate 5,949 of JAFGPI010000129.1, read as the reverse complement.
GGGGAAGGGGGGAAAGGAATCGCCCCCGCAAGGGGATTCTCCGCCGGATAAAGAGTGATTAAGTTACGGATCTGCGGGGCCGGATAGGATAGAGAAAGCGGTGAGGAACCAAGAAAGGCCATGGAGGGGAGAGGAAAGCCGAGATGAATGAAACAGAAATGGAGAACCGGGAACTGCTATCGAAAACCGGGCGCCGGGTGATCGCCCGTATCGATAAACTGCCCAGCCTATCGAACGTGATCACCGAGTTTCTGGAAGCTTCCAAAAATGAACTCACCACCGGCAAGGATCTGGAAAGGATCATCATCAAGGATCAGGCGCTGGTGAGCCGCCTGCTCAAGCTGGCCAACAGCAGCCTTTTCGGAAGATCAAGATCCATCAATTCCATCACCGAGGCGATCGTCATGATCGGTATGGAGAATATGAAGAAGATCGTTTACGCGGTGAGCAGCGAGGGCTTGATGCGGCAAAATTTCAAAGTATACCAGTATCCCGACAAGGGATTCTGGCTGCACTCCATGGGAGTGGGGATAACCTGCCGGGCGCTCAACGAAAAATTGCCGGAGGCGGTCTTGGAGGATGAACAGGCATTCGTGGCCGGGCTGGTGCACGATGCCGGTAAATTGATCATCGACGATTTTTTGGACCAGGAGCCGGGCATGCGTCCGGTGAATCTGAAAATGGAGATCGACTCGGTGGGAATAGATCATGCCGCCTTGGGCGAGCTCATAATGAATAAATGGAACATCCCCGATCCCATCGCGGTGGCGGTGCGCCATCACCATCAGCCCCGGGCCTCGGGCGGCCCGCACCTCAACGCTCTCCTGGTTTCCCTGGCCGATGGCATCTGCAATTTTTGGGGAGTGGGAACGCAGCCGTTCATGGATTTGGGGGAGGAGATCGAACCCGAATCCTGCCGGGAGGCGCTGGAGGCGTTAAAGATTTCAGCTTCGGGCCTGCAGGATACCCTGTGGGAGGTTCGTCAGAAACTGGCCAATCTGGAAGATTTATACCGACTGGGCGATTAATCCGGGCTCCACTCCGGCCTCTCCTTTCCCTATCGTCGACCGGCGGCGGTGACCGAAATCGTTGTCTAGAATACTCTTGACATGGCTCCTCTGCTGGGCTAGCCTTCAATCCGGATCATGCATCAGGGATACTGTTTGAAGGAGTCCTAATGGGCCTGCAGTGGGAAAAACTGCTGGAATTTACCCGGGGGGAAATCCGGGAAGACAGCCGGGAGGTAACCAGGCTCCAGAAAAAAGTGGAGCAGGGGGAAGCCAAGCCCCCGGAGATCATAGAGCTGGTCGGACACTACCTGAAGAAAAAGAATACCCGCAAATCTTCGGAACTACTTGAAGAGTTGATGGAAAGGCCGGATCTGGAGGAAGAAATTATCCTGGAAGCCTGCGCCATTTTGGAGAAAACCGGCAATTTCGACGCCGCTTATCTGGGTTATAAAAAACTTCATGATAGGAACCAGAGGAAGGCCCTGCCCTTCTACCGGATGGGCAGGATCCTGGAACGGCAGGGTAAACTGGATGAGGCCATTGCGTTTCATCTCCAGGCGATCGATCGGGAACCGGAAAACCCGGAATGCTATTATAGGCTGGGCGTGGCCCATACCAAAAGGCGCCAGTACCCGGAGGCCGAAAAAGGGTACCGCCGGGCGATTTCCCTGGATCCCACCCATTTCAAATCATACACCAATTTGGGCTATATTCTGGATTTGGCCGGTAAACGCAGCGCCGCCTTGCAGCAGTTTCGCAAAGCCGTGCAGCATAATCCCCGGAGCGCCGAAGCGCATTTCAACCTGGGCGCCCTGTACGGGGACGGGGGTGCCCGGAGCCAGGCGATCTATGAATTCCGTATCGGATTGGAAATCGATCCCAGCTGCATCGAGGGGCACTACAACCTGGGCGTGGCCTTGTTGAACGAAAGGTGTTACGAGGAAGCCCGCCAAGAATTCAAGAAGATCTTGAAGCTGGAACACGACAACGTAAACGCTCTCTACTATCTCGGATTCATCTATTACCGGAAGGGAGTGTACGCCAAGGCTCTTAAGTACTTGCTGCAGGCCGCGCAGTTGAATCCGGGCAACTCCACCATTCTCTACTACGTGGGCGAATGTTACAACAAGCTGGAACAGCCCGCCAAGGCGCTGGAGTACTACAAGAAGGTCACCGAGATAAATCCGGGAGATACCAAAGCCTTATTTAGCCAGGGTATTTCATACGAGAAACAGGATGAAAAACGTAAAGCCCGAGAATGTTACCGCCTGGCGGCCAATGAATCCGCTTCGGGATTCGGGGGCCACGGCGGTTAACGTTAAAATATCCGGAAGATCCAGAACCGGGAGGGCGGTTTTTCTCTTTTTCTTGATATTCCTCTCCCCCCTTTCCCTATCCGCTTCCAACGAAAGGTTCGCGCCGCGGAGCTGGGTTTATCCCGCCCTGAGAACGTTCGAGTTGGCGGGCCTGGTACGACTCGATCCGGACCTGCCTTGGTCACGCCGGGAGGTCGAGTTTTACCTCGATCGCATATTGCACCGGATCGCGAATGAGCATATCGAACTTACCGCCGGGCAGCGTTTCCTCCTCGACCGGTTGCGGGAGGAGTTTCAGGGAAAATCGTTCCGCCCGCGGGAGCGCGAGGACCGCCCTTTTTGGGCAGTGCGGGAAGGGAGGAGGTTCTGCGCCGTGGATGTAACCGGGGGAGGCTATTTCCGGCGTAGGAAGGAGCGGGAAAAGGGTGAAATGGACGGTCTTTTGATCCCTTCCCTCCTTTTCGACCTGGGCCGGGGAGTGACCGGCGAAACCTGCTACCGGATAAGAATGGAACCGGAGCGTGAATCGAATAGGGGAGGGGAAAAGCCTTCCCCGCGGCTGAGAAGCTTCCGGGGCGTCAGCGCGGAATATGAAAGGGCCTACCTGTTCTTTTACGGGAAACGCTGGAATGTGCTGGCCGGAAGGGATTACCTTCACTGGGGGAGCGCCCGGGAGGAAGGGTTACTGCTGTCCCGGACCGCGGGTTCCCTCGACCAAGTATCAGCCGCTCTGAGTATCGGCCGTTTCAAATTGAGCTTAATCCACGCCGTCCTGGACCCGGTTATTCCCCGCCGCTTGGCCGGTCACAGGTTATCGATCCGTCTTCCCCGCGGGTTCCAGCTGGGAATTTCGGAAACGGTGGTTTATACCGGTCGCGGTCTGGATTTCGCCTACCTGCTTCCGGTGGGCGCGTATTACGCCAATCAATATAACGAAAAGGAAGATGATAACATCCTCTGGTCCCTGGACTGTAAGATACCGCTGCGCCGGGGCTTGATCCTATACGGTGAACTGTTGATAGACGATTTTCAGTACGAGCGGGAACCGCCGGCCCCGGACCGGTTGGGATTCAATATTACCGGAGAGGCCCAGATCGAAATACGGGGAAGCGCCGTGGAATTCGCAGCCTCCTATACTTATATAGATATTTTCACTTATGCCCACAAGGATACCTTGAGAACCCGTTACGTGGCCGGTGACGGCCTGATCGAGGGCAATCCCCTGCTCGGTTCGGCCCTGGGTCCAGACGCTGACCGCTGGGATCTCCGGGTGTCGGTGCCGCTTCGTTCCCGTACCGTTATCGATCTGATAGCCCGGATCACCAGGACCGGCGAGGGTAATGATCTGCACGAATGGAAAAGGGATTCCCGGGGAGTGGCCCTGGAGGATCCGGATCCCCGGTTTCCCAGCGGAGAGGTGATGACCGAGAGGATCCTCGCGTTGGAGGGGAGATATGATCTGGGCCGGGGCTCATCGGTCGAGGCCGGGGGAGGATTCGCCTCCTGGGATCAATCGGGCCTCCAGAGTGACCGATGGTTTGTTTACCTGGGCCTGCTGCTGGATTATTGATGTTTGAGTACCTAAAGATATTTCTGATCGTCCGCCCGCATAACGTGGGAGCGGCAGTACTCTCGGTGGCCGCCGGGTTCACCATGGCCGCCGGGTCATTCCACTGGCCGGGATTTCTCCTCACGGCGGTGGCCCTGTCCACCGCGGCGGGCAATGTGATTAATGATTTCTACGATCAGGATGTGGATCGGATCAATAAACCTTCCCGGCCCCTGCCCTCCGGCAAGGTGAGGCCCAGAACGGTTAAAGCGGTCTACTGGATTCTGCTGCTAATTCTGGCCGCGGTGCTGTTTTTCCTGCCTTGGATCCCCCGGGCCTGGGTGGTATTATGGATTCTGCTCCTGCATCTCTATTCCTGGAGATGGAAGCGCCGCTACCTGATCGGAAACCTGCTGGTTTCCGCGGTGGCCGCCAGCGGATTTTTGCTGGGAGCTTACCAGGGCGGCACACTGGACGCCGGTTGGCTGCCCGCCGCCTACACCTTCTGGTTCGTGCTGGGACGGGAACTGGTGAAAGATTGCGAGGATATCCCCGGCGATCGAATCTGCGGGGCCCGGACCCTTCCCATCATTTCCGGAAGGAATACCGCCCTCAATATCGCGGCCGGAATATTCGTGTTACTGGCGGTGACCTTTCCTCTTCCCTACTTCGCCGATTTGTACAATCGGGCCTACGGTCTGATAATCTTACTTTCCGTGGTGCCCATTCTTTTGGTATCCTTGATCTTTTCATTGAGGAGAAGCAAGCCGGGACTGGTGAGTTTTTTTTTAAAGACCGGCATGTTTTTCGGCATTCTGGCTTTTATCCTGGGAACGCGAGGGTAGGTTCCGCATTTTCGAGGTGAACCATGCCGGCCCGATTTATTGAGGTGCTGCTGCTGGCCCTGATCCAGGGGCTAACCGAGTTTCTGCCGGTGAGCTCCTCCGGACACCTGGCGCTGGCCGAGGCGCTGCTGCGGATAAGGGAAGAAGGGACGGGGGACAGTATTATTTTTGAGATCGCCGTGCATGTCGGCACCCTGGGGGCGGTAGTGGCCGTTTACCGGAAAAAAGTATTTAGTCTCTGCCGCTCCCTGGCCGGTTGGGTCTGTAACGGATTCACCGACGCGGATAAATATTCCGGGGACATCGGTTACCTGGGCTGGATCATCCTGGGATCGGTGCCGGCGGCGATAGTGGGCCTGCTGCTGCGCGACCGTGTCGCCGAGGCGTTCAATGCCCCGGGATTGGTTTCGGCGTGCCTGGTCGTAACCGGTATATTTTTAATGCTTTCCCGCGGCAGGGGAGGGCGGGGCTCTTTGACTTGGAAGTCGGTTCTGCTCATCGGGGCCGCTCAGGCGGTAGCCATTCTACCAGGCTGCTCCAGAAGCGGGTGGACGATCACCACCGCCCTGCTCCTCGGCCTCGGTTTCGAAAAGGGTGCCGAATTTTCTTTCCTGCTCTCCATACCCGCCATACTGGGAGCCCTGGCATTGGAGCTCTGCCGCGGCGGGATAGCACTCTCCTCCCCGGATGTGATCCTGATACTGACCGGGATGGGGGCTGCTTTCCTATCGGGATTGCTGGCTTTAAAACTGCTGATTTACCTTTTACGGCAGGGGGTCTTTTTCCGTTTCTCCTATTATTTGATTCCGCTCGGTGTTCTGGGATTGGTCTATTTTGTTTTTATCAATTAGGCCCGGCCGGCCCGAGTGTTGACCGGTTCATCCGGCTGTGTTAGATTTACTGTTTCGAGGAGAGGATGAAATTATAGGGAGCCGAGGAGTATTGATGCTCGATAAGGTATACGATCCGCGGGCCATCGATCGGAAATGGAGTAGGATCTGGAAGGAAGAGGACCTGTTCACGGTGGACGCTTCCTCCGGCGATCCGCCGTATTGCATTATCCTGCCTCCCCCCAATGTGACCGGCCAACTTACCGTGGGGCACGTGTTGGGCACGACGGTTCAGGATATCCTCATTCGATGGAAAAGGATAAGGGGTTTCAACGCCCTATGGCTTTCCGGGACCGATCATGCCGGTATTGCCACCCAGAACGTGGTGGAACGTTACCT
>JAFGPI010000128.1 GCA_016926065.1 Candidatus Krumholzibacteriota bacterium | reverse complement strand
TACCGGTCCGAACACACGCGGGAAAGATGGAAAATCCCGGAAATACCCCTGCCCTCCGGGTTCGACGCCATCCCCGGGGAACAGGTCCCCGTTCCCGCGCCCGGGATCCGGCCCGGTTGACAATCTTCCTTTCGCGTATTTATACTAAGATTGGGCATAGATAACTGGCCAAAGAGCCGGACCGGTGATATCATCCGGTAGTCGCTCCCGCGCCCGGATTGACCGGCGCGGAACAACTGATAAACAGGAAGAGGACCGGTAATGGAATGTAACCTTTTTGATAATTGGGGCATCTTCCATAAAAAATATGATTCCGAGGCGATAAAGAGCAGCTTCGCCAACCACCTGGAATACTCGCTATCCAAGGATAAGTATAGCGCCACTATCCGCGATCTCTACCTTTCCCTGGCCTTGACGGTGCGGGAAAGGATGATCGAGCAGTGGATCCGGACCCAGCAGCTATATTACAAGAAGGACGTGAAACGGGTATATTACCTCTCGGCGGAGTTCCTGATGGGCAGGGCCCTGGTCAACAACCTCATCAATATCGAAATGTACGACGAGGCCCGGAAGGCGATGAGCGAACTCGGTCTGGATCTGGAGGAGCTGGTGGACCAGGAACCCGATGCCGGGCTGGGAAACGGCGGCCTGGGCCGGCTGGCGGCCTGCTTTCTCGATTCCATGGCCGCGCTGGAGATCCCCGGATACGGATACGGAATCCGCTACGAATTCGGCATCTTCAAGCAAACCATCAAGAACCTGGGGCAGTACGAACTTCCCGACGCCTGGCTCAAATTCGGCAATCCCTGGGAGATCGAACGTCCCGAATACAGCTTTCCGGTGAAATACTACGGGAGAACGGCCGACTCCACTTGGCCGGACGGAAAATTCAAGACCGAGTGGATCGATACCAACGACGTGGTGGGAGTCCCCTACGACACGCCCATCGGCGGTTACGACAACCAGACGGTCAACACCCTGCGGCTGTGGTCGTCCCGGGCCTCCCATGAATTCAATCTCGATTATTTTCAGCACGGAGATTACCTGAGGGCGGTGGAGGAGAAAAACATATCCGAAAATATATCCAAGGTGCTCTATCCCAACGACAGCAATATCCAGGGACGCGAACTGCGCCTCAAGCAGCAGTATTTCTTCGTCTCCTGCTCGATCCAGGATATCATCCGCCGTTACCTGGTCACCCACCCGAATTTCGATGAATTCCCGGACAAGGTGGCCATTCAGATGAACGACACCCATCCCACCCTGGCGATAACGGAGTTGATGAGAATATTCGTGGACGAACAAAAACTGGAATGGGACAAGGCCTGGGATCTGACCCGGCGTTCCTGCGCCTACACCAACCATACCCTGCTGGCGGAGGCGCTGGAGGAATGGCCCGAGCCACTGTTCGGATTCTTGCTTCCGCGTCATCTGCAGATAATTCATGAAATCAACCGGCGCTTCCTGAAAAGTGTTTCCTTGCGCCACCTGGGGAACACGGAAAAGCTGCGAAGAATGTCGATAATCCGGGAAGGGGAGGTCAAGAAGGTGCGCATGGCGCACCTGGCGATCGTAGGCTCCCATTCGGTCAACGGAGTGGCGCGGCTGCATACCGAATTGCTGAAAGAGAATGTTTTCCGCGATTTCGAAGAGTTTTTCCCCGGAACATTCAATAATAAAACCAACGGGATCACGCCGCGGCGCTGGCTCCTTTCCTGCAACCGGGGACTGGCGGACTTGATCAGCGGACATATCGGGAAAAACTGGATCAAGGACCTGGAACAGCTGCGGAAAATCGAACCCCTGGCCCCCGATCCCGATTTCCAGGAAAGATTCGCCTCCATCAAGAAGGAAAACAAAAAAGCGCTGGCGCACCTCACGGACGATCTGACCGGTTACCTGATCGATCCGGATTCCATTTTCGATATCCAGATCAAGAGGATCCACGAGTACAAGAGACAGCTGTTGAATGTTCTGCACATCATATACTGCTGGCTGAAACTGAAGGAAGAACCCGGCTTTGATTTTTTCCCCCGCACCTTCCTCTTCGCCGGCAAGGCCGCGCCTTCCTATTTCACGGCCAAGCTGATAATAAAACTCATCTGCCACGTGGCGGAGATGATCAACTCGGACCCGGCCACCAAAGACCGGATCCGGCTGGCCTTCCTGCCCAATTACTCCGTGTCCCTGGCCGAAAAGATCGTACCGGCGGCCGATATTTCCGAGCAGATATCCACCTCCGGCTACGAGGCCTCCGGAACCGGTAACATGAAACTCTCCCTCAACGGGGCGCTGACCGTGGGGACCCTGGACGGCGCCAATATCGAAATCAGGGAGGAAGTGGGCCGGGAGAATATCTTTACCTTCGGACTATCCACCGCGGAGGTGGAGGAACTTAAACCGCATTACCAGCCCCACCTCTATTACCAAGATGATGCCGTCCTGAAGGAGGTCATGGACCTGATCGGGGGAGGCTTTTTCTCGCCGGACGATCCGACCCTGTTCCGTCCCCTGACCGACCGCTTGCTGGGCGACGATCCCTATCTGGTGCTGGCCGATTTCGAGGATTACCGGAAATGCCAGGAAACGGTGAGCCGGACCTACCCCCAGCGGGCCGTTTGGATCGAAAAGGCTATCCTGAACGTCGCCCGCATGGGCAAGTTTTCCTCCGACCGCACCATCCGCGAGTACAACCGGGAGATTTGGAAGGCCTCCCCGCTGACGATAACTCCACCGGACGGTGAAAAGGCTCCGGACGAAAAATCCCTCTGCCCCTGAGCGCCGCCCCGGCCGACCCTCAGACGCTACCGTCCATGGCCCTGCGGTAAGTCACCGGATCGGTAATCCCTTCAGTGGAAATAACCAGCACCCGGCTGCGATGATCCAGCCCGAACCTCCGCTTAAATTCCACTCCCCTTCC
>JAFGPI010000127.1 GCA_016926065.1 Candidatus Krumholzibacteriota bacterium | reverse complement strand
GGTGGTCATCTTCCAGGTCTGCCCCTTGGTCACCGAGGGCCGGGCCCGGGGGGTGAGCAAGCGTTCAGCGTCCACCGCCGCCGCCTCGCTCCCGCTTTCGCCCCGGTTCACCTTACCGATATTGAGCACCTGCTCCTCCCGGCTGCCGTCGCGGTAGATGGTGACTCCCTTGCAGCCCAGCTCGTAGGCCTTGAGGTACACCTTCTCCACGTCCTCCTGGGTGGCGGAATTGGCGAAATTGACCGTCTTGGAAACGGCGTTATCGGTGTATTTCTGGAAGGCGGCCTGGACCTTGATATGCCATTCGGGCTGGATATCGTGGGCGGTGACAAATATCTTCCTCCATTTCTCCGGCACCTCCTCGATCCCCTGCACCGTGCCTTCGGAGGCAATCTTCTTCATCAGCTCTTCGCTGTAGAATCCCTCCCGCTCGGCGATTTCCCGGAAATGGGGATTGACCTCTATCAGCTCGTCGTTATCCATCACGTTGCGGATGAAGGCTATGGCAAAGAGGGGCTCCACCCCGCTGGAACACCCGGCCAATATGCTCAGCGTGCCGGTGGGAGCGATGGTGGTGGTGGTGGCGTTGCGGATCTTCGGCTCATTCCTCTGGTCGTAGAGGCTTCCCTTGAAATTGGGGAAGGCCCCCCTCTGCTCGGCCAGCTCCGCGCTGGCCTTATGGGATTCCCTCTGGATAAATCCCATCACCTCTTCGGCCACTTCCAGGGCCTCGCCGGAGTCATACGGTATCTCCAGGCTCACCAGCAGGTCCGCGAATCCCATCACCCCCAGCCCGATCTTACGGTTGGCCTTGGTCATTTCCCTGATAACTTCCAGCGGATAGCGGTTCATGTCGATAACGTCGTCCAGAAACCGCGTCGATTTATGGACCACCTCGCCCAGCTTATCGAAATCAATGCGGCCCTTGCCGCGTTCCTCCTTGATCATGTGGGACAGGTTGATGGAGCCCAGGTTGCATGACTCGTAGGGCAGCAAAGGCTGTTCCCCGCAGGGATTGGTGCTTTCGATCTCCCCCACGTGCGGGGTGGGATTGAAGCGGTTTATCCGGTCCAGGAAAACGATCCCCGGCTCCCCGTTTTTCCAGGCCAGCTCCACGATCATCTCGAAGACCTTGCGGGCGGAGATACTGTCCACCACGTCCCCACCATGTGGGTTGAGCAGCTCGTAATCCTTGTCCTCCTTCACCGCGCGCATGAAATCCTCGGTGATGCCGACGGAGATGTTGAAATTGTTCAATTTCCGGTTGTTCTTCTTGGCGGTGATAAAATCGAGGATATCCGGATGGTCGATGCGCAGTATGGCCATGTTGGCGCCCCGCCTGGTTCCCCCCTGTTTCACCGTTTCGGTGGCCGCGTCGAATACGGTCATGAAGGAGATGGGGCCGCTGGATATGCCCTTGGTGGTTTTGACCATGTCGTTCTTGGGACGGATCTTGGAAAACGAAAAGCCGGTTCCCCCGCCGCTCTTGTGAATCAGGGCGGTATGCTTGATCGTCTCGAAGATGCTCTCCATCGAATCCTCAATGGGCAGCACAAAGCAGGCGGAGAGCTGCTGCAATTCCGCCCCGGCGTTCATCAAGGTGGGGGAATTGGGTAAGAAATCCATGGAGGTCATCATGTTATAGAATTCTTTTTCCCACTTATGGCAATTGCTGCTGTCCCCGTAACGCCTCTCGGCCGAGGCGATGTTGACGGATACCCGTTTAAACAGCTCTTCCGGTGTCTCGGCGATCTTCCCCTTTACATCCTTTCTCAGATACCTCTTTTCGAGAACCCGGAGGGCGTTTTTTGAAATACGAGGTTCGGGGAGACCAGCAGACATTTTAACCTCCAGTTGCGAAATAAGTTATGGATATTAGACAAAATTCACAGTGCCCGGGAAAACAATCTCCATATATAGGGGCAATTGCTAATATTGCATACTACATATTGAGCCGTCAATAATATTTTTTCCTGCACAAGATTATTTACACCGGCTTATTCCAAAGCCGGGATTTCCCGCCCTTTAGACAGTAAGTCACTACATTGCATACGGTTACAATCGAGTCAAAGATCATTGACGGGAACTTTTGAGCTTCCTTTTCGTATCTGAGTGTGTTATCCTCTCTCCGCCTTGGATTTCAGCCGCGGATACACCGAAGGGTACGCCTGCATCCGGAAAATAGGCGGCGCCAAAATCACCGGCGAGGAAAGAAAGCGAGAAAAGAATACAAGGAAAGAGGGCCAGAAAAGAAGGCAAAGATGGTAAAGAAAGTATGCAAGGAAAGAAGGCAAACAGCTTGAAGCGACCGCTTAAAATAACTCCGGTATCCAAGCGAACCGGCGGATTATCAACCCTGGTTTTTATCACTGCGTCGATGGCCCTTATACTGACCCTGCCGGTCCCGCTCGAAAGCCAGACCTTCGGCCAGTATTCATCCGCGACCATCGCCTCCGAGGCCGAGGGATCGGTGTTCATGTCGGCCGGAAAAGACCGCTTCCAGTCGGGAGCGATGACCCGGTTCGAGTTGACCGGACGAAGCGGGCTGGGCCTGCAATTTGCCTTCGACCGGCGCGGCGGGCTCAACTCCTGGGGATTGGGGACCGACCTGAAATTCTACCTGCTCAATCCGGAATCGAGTATCCCCCTCGATATGGCCCTGGATATTTCCTACGGATACCTGGGAGGAGAGGACTTCAACCGCAGCGTCTGGGGAATGGCACTTATCACCAGCGGGCGCCTCATCGCCGAAACGGCGGTTCCCCTGGAACCGTACCTGTCGCTGGGATTCCTGAGCACCCACTTTCACAGCCAGGGCGACTGCTCCAATAAACAGGCTCCCTTCCGGAGCTGTAACCAGGCCGATCTGGCATCGGATACGAAATTCACGGTGCGTATGGGAATGAAAATATTCCTGGCGGACGGATACCAAATTTTACCGGAACTGGGGATGGACGGGAAAACCACTTTCGGCCTGGCTCTAAACGCAGTTTTTTGATCGGTTCTGCCAGGCGACACCGGGGCTTTCCTTTTCCCTCCGCCCGCCTGGTTATTCCCCTGGATGGCAAGATGGCGGACGCACCCGCGGCGGGGAAGGGATCAGTTCTTTTTGACTATGACCAGCGTGATGTTGTCCTTGCCGCCTTCCTCGTTCGCCCTCTGGATTAGTATATCGCAGGCCGCCGGCGGCTCATGACCGGTAATGATGGAGACAATTTCCTCTTCCCTGAGCATCGAGGTCAGGCCGTCCGAACAGATCAGGATGCTGTCTCCGCTCTCGAAGGGTAGAGACTCCCAAACGCCCGGCTCCACGTCTTCGCTCAGGCCCACGGCCTTGGTGATAACGTTTCTGCGGGGATGGTTCCGGGCCCCTTCCTCATCCAGTATGCCATCGCGCAGCATCTTACCCACCACGCTGTGGTCCTCGGTCAGCTGGCTGATCCGGCCGTCCCGGATGCGGTAGGCGCGGGAATCCCCGGCGTGGACTATGTGAAAGAAATCGGGGAAGAAAACCGCGGAGGTGCAGGTGGTGCCGGCCACCCCCCTACGGCTGTCGCCGACCTGTTCGAATACCTCCCGGTTGGCCTGGCGGAAGGCCTTTTCCAGCCTATCGACCGCCGATTCCCCGATCCCGGCGAAATAAGCCTCTCCCATCACTTCCACCACCATCCGGCTCGCCTCGGCCCCGGAAAAATGTCCCCCCATGCCGTCGGCCACTATAACCAGCACTCCCCGCTGGCGCAGCAACTCCTCGGTCTCCGGCTCGAAGACGCCGTAAAAATCCTCGTTCTTTTCGCGAACCTGACCCCGGTCACTGGCGGCCGTCACGGTGAATACCTTTTGGCTGCTTCCATTCAACATGTCCACTTCTTCCGTTCTTTAGCTACGGATCCCAGCTTACCATAATTCTAAATAATCGGCCACTTTCTTGGTAACCCGATATCCATTATTACCATACTTGCAATTTCGACGCCATGAATATCGAGAAAATCCCGGATTGCCTCCGGCAGTCTCTCCCTCCGGCCAGATTCAAACCCGAATCGGGCGAAAAAATCAACCGTGTAATTATCGGCCAGCGCGAAAACCCTCTCGCATTCTCCCGCGTAGTACCCCAGGATCTTGTTCACTAAACCGGAACCGATGCCCTTTCCCCTCCAATCTTCCCGGACCACCACCAGCTCTATCAGGCAATCCAGCTCGAATTCCCGGGCCCCGGCTATACCCAGGGCCGAGCCCTCGGAATCAAAGCGGGCGAACAGATCCCCCCCCGGGATCCAGCGGTCCCCGGCCCCCGCGGCCTCGACCAGGTCACGGATATCCATCTCCAACCGGGGATTGAGTTCGGTTACTTTAAAGACCAGTCCATCCATAAAGGTCCCACGCCGCACTTGATCAAGGCGTGAAATAATGCTAGATTCCTGCGTGAGGTTAATACCTGGAGCGCTTTAGGTCAATGGAATAGTGAGGTTTAATCGCGCCTTCCGGCTCCGAGTCAATCTCAAAGCTCTCTCATGCTCCGTGGCGGACCAGGAATTTCCACCCAGCTCCGGGACCGCTTCGCAATTACCCCCTTTCCGGGGGGACCGCTCCCGGAATGGAGAAAGGATATCTTGAGCAAGCTGCAACTGCTAAAATCGATACTGGAAGACAGCCGGGCGGTGATCTTTGACTTTGATAACGTTATCGTCGATTCCGAGCCCTATCACTACCGGGCCTACGCCACCGTTTTCGCTTCCCACGGCCACCGCCTGGACCGGGATGAGTACTGGGTGGAATGGACTTCCAGGGGGGGAGGGGCCGAGGGGGAGATCAGCAGGTATGGCCTGGACCTGGATCCCATCCAGATCAGAAAAGAGAAAGATCCGATCTACTCTCGATTCTGCCGCGGAGGCAAAATACCGGCTTTTCCCCTGGCCCTGAAAATAATCCGCAGTTTTCACCGGGCCGGTTTTTCCCTGGTCATCGCCTCCGGCTCCTACCAGAGGGACATCCGGGCCATAATCTCCTCCCTGGGGATCGAATCTTACTTTAAAGCGGTGATCGGCAAGGATGGAATAGAGAAGACCAAGCCGCACCCGGAAACCTATCTGCGGGCCGTCGCCCGTACCGGTTTCAAGGCCCACCAGTGCTTCGCCATAGAAGACGCGGAAAAGGGGATCAGCAGCGCCCAGGCTGCGGGACTGAAAGTGATCGTGATCGAGACCGGGATTACCCGGGGATTCAAGCTCGAAAGGGCCGACTTGAGATTATCCGGGCAGGAGGAGCTCTATCTCCTCCTGCAGGAGGCGGGACTTAGACCTTGACCGTTTCTTTTTCATCTTCCGGCTCGTAGAAGGGATTAATTTCCTGCCTCAGCTCCACGAAGAGATTCCTGATCTCCAGCCGGGAGGCCTCGCATCTGCGGATATGCCGCTCCAGCTCTCTTTTCCCCTCTGCCATCTTCATCAACCTGACCAGCTCCTGCCGGATAAGGTCCAAGGGCTGCGCTATCTTTTCGGCCAAATCATTGACCGCCTGATGGAGGGCCTTCTGCCCCGCCTGCTTGACGTCGTTTTTTTTCGCTTCCCGCTTGGAAACCTGAAGTTTGATCCTGGCCGACAACTCCGTGAAATTGAAGGGCTTGGTTATATAATCATCGGCGTCGAACCCCATCCCCTTCACCTTGTCCTCGGTACTGCCGCAGGCGGTCAGAAAGATGATCGGAATATCCCGGGTGCTGTTCATGGACTTCAGCCTCTTGCATACCTCGAATCCGTCCATGACCGGCATCATCACGTCCAGTATCAGGCAATCGGGCTTTTTATCCTGGATCATTTCCATGGCGATCTTCCCGTTTTCCGCCATCCTTACCTTGAAATTGCTGGCCTCCAGATCAAACTGGATAAGTCTCCGCAAATCTTTGTCGTCCTCGGCGACCAGAATGTCGATCGAACCCATTTCATTCAATGATAGTAAATCATCCACGGAAATTCACCTCCCTAGGGCTTGGCTATTCTTACATAGTTTGATTCGTCGAATATCCCGCGGACTTTAGTTATTTCTCCTCCTGGAAATTGCTACCCGCCGGGAGGGGATCCAGTGACAGCGGAAGGGATAAAATCACTTTTCCCCTGCCGCTTACAGAAGAGGGGGGAACCATAGTGCAAAAGTGAAGGAGGGAACAGCCGGCATACAAGGAAGCATAATGAGGGCTAGGGAAAAGAAAGGGAATATAGAGTTAAAGCGGAGCTCCTACTCCTTGAACCGGTTCTTGATGCTCCCCCAGGAGACCTCTTCCGCCTCGATCTCGCCCTCCACGAAGGAGGTATCGGTGGCCGAACATTCCACCAGGGAGTTGTTGAGAACCTCCCCGGCTGCATTCTTGGTGAGGGAGAAGGCCTTGTAGTAATTTATCAGCATGCGGGGGGCTTCCGTATCAAAGAAGTAATACGACATTCCGGGGACCGTCTCCCTTTCCACCACCAGCCGGCCGTCGTTGTAACCGGTGGGGAAGCGGTCGGTACGGGCGCAAATGACGGTGCGGTTTCCTTCCCCCGCCACCCAGGTGAGCTTGACCGCGGTGCCGTAGGAAGCCCGCGCTTTGAGCTCGGTGACCCCGGCGTTGGGCTCCTCGCACAGGGGGGGCTGGCAGGTATAGAGGTAATCGCTGCCGATGAACCCTCCGTACTGCGGTGAGAACATATAGTGATCTTGCCCGAACGGATCGGAGGCGTACATCCGGTGGGTGTGGGCGTTGGGAGCCAGGTTGATCCAGGTGAGGGTGGAATTTTCGGCGGGCCGGATATAGGCGTATCCGGCCAAGGCGGGGGCGCAGACCGGATAGGGGGCAAAGATTTTAATGCTCATCCGGTAAAAGCCGTTCTCCTTGTATATCGACTGATGGTAAAAGTAGAAACCGTTCTGGGGAGAAAATCCCGTGATGGTGTCGTTCGACTCGATGGCGAATTCCAGCCGGTTGATCCCCTCGTGCGCGTTATAAAAGAATAGGGGGACCTCCACCACCTCCTCGCCGGGCATCCTGTTCTTGCTACAGATTATATCCCCGGGAATCGAAGATTCATCCCCGAAATGAACGCATAATCTAACCAGGTAGTCATACTCGAAAAAGCTGGGTGATAGGGCCAGTGAGCCGTAGCACTGGGCGTGGACCGGCCCTGAGACATAACTCATCATTACTAAAATAGTTAGGAGAAGAAAATAAAAAAGGGGCTGCTGTCGCCTCATGTTGATTCTCCTCTGTCGTGCCCCCAGAACATGTTTGAACATACTATCACGCCATTAATTATGTCATAATTCTTTTTAAAAGTCAAGATTCTCCTTGATTCACCATTATCCCACTGGTACTGTTCATTCGGGGTCTGATTGAGCATAGTTGCATATTTGCAATTCATTAAGTAATAGATAATAAAGTGCAATATTTTGCGGGCGGGGCATGATATAGTAAAATATATGTTGAATAATTATTGGGGGTCTGATAAAATTGAGTTTGCTAAAGGGACCATAATAATGGTATAGTGTGGGCACATTGAAAAGCTGAAAAAGCAACGACAATAAAACAGGGGGGCTTCCAGAAGGCGGCGTGGTTAATCCCGAGATCTCCACAAACACCTACACTGGGAGCCCTTTCCTTATCCAGTCCCGCCAGGGCAACCTGGATTCATATACAGCGACAAATCAATCCCGAGATCCTCACTTGCAATTCCCCGGAAGCTGCCTTTTATCCTCCCGCTCCGGTCCCGGCGAGCGCTACTATCTTTTCCCGAGATCAAAGCTCTCGCGCGGAGCGGGTCGGCCTTTTATCCGGCACCTTCCCTTCGCCCTGAAATGGCGTGTTGTCCAATCCCGAAATCTTTGACCAAAACCTTATCTACGAATAAAACGCGGCTCAACCTCGTTCGGTTTATAAAATGATTACGCTGTAAACTCGAGGAAATCGATCCTTGAGGCCCTCCGTTGTCGAAAATATTATGCAGCACTTCACCACCCATACTATAAAGAAATGAAAAAATTTTTCATTGTCAAGTCCCATAAAATATAAATCCAGGAATTAGATGCCTAACCGGAATTTTCCCGCCGCTTGCGGTCGCGGACTTTTCGCCAATAATCCAAGCGCTTGGCTATCTCCCGCTCAAATCCCCTCGGCTGGGGAAAGTAGTATCTTTTTCCGGTCAGCTCCGGGGGGAAATACTCCTGGTCCACCACCGCCTCCGCGTCGTCGTGGGGATACTGGTATCCTTTGCCGTATCCGATCTCTTTCATCAAACGGGTGGGCGCGTTCCTTATCCAGAGGGGGACGGGAAGGTGTCCGTACTGCTGGACGTCCCCGGCGGCGGCCGAATAGGCGGTATAGAGGGCGTTGCTCTTGGGGGCGGCGGCCAGGTAGGTGACCACCTGCGCTAATGCCAGCTTGCCTTCCGGCAGGCCGATGAACCGCAGCGTCTCCACCGCGTTCACGGCCAGCTGCAGGGCCTGGGGATCGGCGTTTCCGATGTCCTCGGAGGCGAACCTCACCAAGCGACGGGCCACATACAGCGGGTCCTCACCCGCCTCCAGCATCCGGGCCAGCCAGTACAGGGCGGCATCCGGATCCCCCCCGCGCAGGCTCTTGTGCAGCGCCGATATTATGTTGAAATGCTTCTCCCCCTTTTTATCATAGAAGATATTCCGCTTCTGCACGGCCTCCTCTATATTCTCCCGGGTGAGCACAATCTCTCCGGAGGCGTCATCCATCGATTCCACCACCATCTCAAAGGCGTTCAGCGCCGTGCGGGCGTCCCCCAGAGCCAGGTGGGCCAGATAGCGCAGGTTGCCGTCGGAGATGGTGATCTTTCTGTTTCCGAATCCCCGTTCGCCGTCATCCCTGGCCCTTTTCATGATCTTCACCACATCGTCCTCCGACAGCTGCTCCAGCACGAAAACCCGGCAGCGGGAAAGGAGCGGCGCTATAACCTCGAAACTGGGATTTTCAGTGGTGGCCCCGATTAACACGATCGTCCCCTTCTCAATGTGGGGCAGAAAAGCGTCCTGCTGGGCTTTATTGAAGCGGTGGATCTCGTCGATGAACAGAATCGTCTTTATCCCATTCAGCTTGAGGCGCACATCGGCCTCGCCCACGATCCTGCGCACATCGGCAATGCCGGATGTCACCGCCGAAAAAAAGACGAAGCAGGCCTCCACCGAATTCGAGATGAGATGGGCCAGGGTGGTTTTGCCGCATCCCGTAGGTCCCCAGAAAATCAGGGAAGACTCCAGCTTGCCTTTTTCCAGGATCCGGCGCAGGATCTTCCCCGGACCGAGAAGCCCCTCCTGCCCCACGAAATCTTCCAGCGACCGCGGTCTCATCCGCTCGGCCAGGGGGGGAGGCACATCTGATGAAAAAAGATCCTGCATGGTCCTCAAAGAAAATCTGGATACTGCCCTCGGATGATGGGATTTACGATGCCCGCGGCGCCCCGGCCACCCCCCGGCTTTCATCCGTTCTAGGTATAATCGGGATCTTTATCGAAGAAATGCTGGGTCTTGAGGATCCGGACCGTTCCCGATTTGCCGCGCAGGCCGATACTGTGGGTTACCGCGCCCCCGTGTCGGAAGATCACTCCTTCCAGGAAATCGCTGTGCGAGACTCCGGTGGCCGCGAACATGATATTCTCTCTCCCGGTGAGAGCTTCGATATTGAAGATGGTCTCGTAATCCTCCGCTTCATCCTCTCCCTCGTCCCTCTCGTCCTTGACGAGACGGGCCTGGAAGCCCCCTCCCAGGCAGGAAAGGGCGGCGGCTGAAATCACGCCCTGCCGGGTGTTTCCGACACCTATCAGCACATCGATGCCGGTACCGGGAAGGGCCGAGGCGATACTGGCGGCCAGGTCACCGTCACGCAGCAGTTCGATCCTGGCTCCCGCCTTGCGTACCTCTTCGATGAGATTTTTATGCCTCTTGCGGTCCAGTATGGAAACGGTAAGGTCCTCCACATAGACCCGTTTCGCTTCGGCTATCTTCACCAGGTTATCGAAGACGGAGGAGTTGAGATCGATCCGGTCCGCCGCATCCGACCCCACTGCTATCTTCATCATATAGCGGGCACGGAACTCACGGAAGGCGCCCCTTGGTCCCAGGGCGATGGCCGATATGGCATTGGATTGCCCGCAGGCCAGGGAGGCCTTGCTCTCCAGGGGATCCAGCGCCAGATCAACCTCCGGCTCTCCGCCGGCACCCACCACGCAGCCGGAGCAGAGCGGTGAATCCTCCTGCCCCTCATCGCCGATAATAATGTGCCCCGTGATCTTAACGCCCTGCATGGCCAGTTTCATGGCCGAGGCGGCCGCGCGATCGGCGGCCAGGGGGTCGCCCTTACCCATAAACCTTGCTGAGGAAAGGGCCGCGGCTTCAGTTACCCTAACCAGTTCCAGGGCTAAATTTCGATCCAATTTCTTCCCTTCTTCCTACTTAATCCTGGGACCCTACTTCATCTTCCCGCCTGCCGGAGACCTGAAGGTCGGCACGCGCGGCGACCACCATTTCGTTCAGTTCTTTGGCCATCTGATACTGATGGATGGCGAAAACCACCGGAAGAAGTATGTAAGCAACCCCAGCCGTTAAGGGAACCGCGAAGATTTGGATCACGAAAGTCAACCAGAACCAGTTCCATTGCCCGAGGTAAACATATCCGATAGGACCGAGCAAGATCCATCCCAGGAAAAAACCGATGGAAGCCGCCACCCCCGGATTCTTGGATTCATCAGGGGTCCGGAGCTTTGTCCATTCATGCATATACATCGATTTGCCGGTGGTTTCCTTGTCCCGGCCCTTACCGCAGTACACGCAGAATGTCGATCCTTCCTCCATCTCTTTTCCGCAATATCGGCAATACATGATGTCTACCTCCTTTCCTGAAGCTACTTCTAATACGTTTCCAGAGGAAGGATTGTTTCTTTCCGGATACGCATTGTATATATAATGCGCGCGGAAACACAACATTTATTTCGGTAAATCACGATGCATCCCCTATTTTTATCTCCGCGGGGCGTTTTGAGCTTCGATCCGCGCCTGCCGGATCATTTCCAGGTTGAGGGTGGCGGCCAGATTCTCCGCATCCATCTCCAGCACCCTTTCCAGAATCCTCTCCGCCTCCTCCAGCTCTCCCAGAGCACCCAGGATGACGGCCAGGTTTATCATCCCCACCGTCCAGTCCGGCCTTTCGGCCACCACCTCCCTTTGAATCGTCAGCGCTTCCTGGAATCGGCCCAGGCCGTGCAGGCACATCGCCACCCGGTCCCGGTTGACCGGATCGTCGGGCAGCCGCCGGTAAATCTCCAGGGCCTCCTCGAACCTTTCCTGCCGGAACCATATCCGGGCCAGTTTGCGTTCCACCTCCGGATCCGTTTTGTCCCGGAGCAGCCCCGTCAGGATCCTTTCGGCCTCTTCGCTTTTTCCCGATCCGGCCAGGGCCTCGGCCAGATTCAGGGAAATTTCCCGGTCGCCCGGGCGGCGCCGCAGCACCCTTTCCAGGGGGGCCACCGCCTTGCCGAGACGGTGGGAGCGGAGAAAAACCAGACCCAGCTCGTAAAGAAATTCGGTATCCAGCTCTTCCTGGGCCCCCGCCCGGGCGAACAGGCTCTCGGCCAGGACCGGTTTTTCCTCGGCCACCAGCATCCCCTTCAGACCCAGCAGATACGGATCATCGCCGTCTATTTCCAGTCCTTCCTGTACGTTCTTATAGGCCTCCGCTTCCTGTCCCAGCTTTAGGTTGGCCACCGCCAGGTTTCTGAATATCCGAGCCAGATTCTCCGAGCCGCAGAACCTCTTGGCCTCGGAGAACTCGGTCAAGGCCCGGCCGGTCTTCCCCATCTTCATCAGCAACACGGCGAAATTCAGATGGTTTTCACAATGGGGATAATCTTCCCTCAGGGCCTCTTCAAAGAGCGCCACTGCCTCTTCCTCCCTTCCGGCATAGCCCAGAGCTTGCGCCCGCTGGCCGGAGAGACGGACATCTCTGATACCGGCCTCCGCCAGGCTATCGGTCAGGGCTATAACCTCCGGGTATCTTTCCTCTTCCAGCAGAGCGACTATCCGGATATCCACCCTCTGCCGGAGGCCGTCCCACCGCTCCCGCGGTTGCCGGATCCCTTCCTCCCCCTTTCCCGCGCAGGCTAATAGACCGAGCAGGCCCAGGATGGGGATCAATAGCGGTCGAACAAGAATACGCGCCAGCATCGCCTTCATCCACCCGGGCCGTCAAACGCTTGCGGCCCGGAGATCGAACCATCCCCCCCGCGGGTGATAACCCTGCCCGCGGAGCGGTAAAATACGGCTATAGCAATTGAACTTATACTAACAGAGGGCTGGGAGCGGCTAAAGCTTTTTCAGCTCCGGACGCCTGAATTCTATGATTTTGTGCCGGATCTGGCCCAGCAGGACATTGAGAGGATGATTTCGCTCCAGGAACCTCAGCACCGGCCGCTTGCGCACCCCCATGCGGGAAAGCTCCAGCGCCGCCGGGGCGTTGGTATTGTCCATCTTGTAGGCCAGGGTGAATAGAGCCCGGGCCTCTTTCCGGTTACCCTCGTCCAGCAGCACCCGCCCCAGATTCACGTACAGCTCCGGCACCTTATCCGTGCTGACGGCGAGGGCCTTGCGGCACATTCTCTCGCCGGCGAAGGCGTTTCCCTGCATGCTGACGCAGAGACCCAGCGCGGATAGGTATTCGGCGTTATGGGGAGAGATCTTCAGCGCCTCCTCCAACCGCAGGGAGGCGCTCTTGAAATCACCTCGTTTCATGTCGATTTTCGCCTTGTTGAAAAAATCCCGGGATTCGAAGGTTTCTTTTTGGGTGGTGGTTGAATTCAACGGCCGTTCTCCATGGCAAAATACAACTTTTATCCGTCCGCCCGATCCCCGACGGGAAACTATCGGGAATTTCAGGAAGCGCCGGTTAATGGACTCTCTCCATTTCCAGTTTTTTGCATATACCGTTCCTTATTCACGCGGAGGGGTCCGGAGGGCTCCGGAATCCTCTTTACGATTGACTTTAGTCCGATATTAGAGTATAATTTACAGTAGTTTGGAGTGATTCCTTTAGGATTGAGCTACCTTGTCGAGCAACGGAGAAGGAAGTAGCAGTGAGATCAATGTCTCTTAAAGGTGTTCTCGTATTCAGCACCTTTTTTGTTTTTTTATTCACGGGTGCCTGGGCACAGGACTATTCCTCCATACAGCTGGTAGGCAATTTCGACGGCATCACCTGCGAACCGGATGATCCCCAAAACGATATGAACCCCCTCGGTCCCCACATCTGGCGCAAGTTGAAATTCATCAACGAGCCGGGCGATCCGGATACCGTCTTCTTCAAGTACACGGCCGACGGATCCTACATGCCCAAGCACTGGGGATGGAGTTTCGTCAAGGGGTGGGGAATCGCGGCCTACGATTGGAGCCCGCCCAGTATCGCCGCTGTTCTTCCCGACAGCGGATACTGGTATTTCCATTTCAACGATTCGACCTTCGCATACTGGCTGGACCGGCCCAACTGTTCGATCGCAGGAGAAGTGTTTTCGGACCTCCCCTCCGGAGTGCCCGCCGGCGCCTCGGTCACCCTCTATGATTCGGAACAATCGGTGATCGGCTTTTACACCCAATTCGCCGATTCATCCTTTATTTTCGAGCACCTGCCCGAGGGTATTTTCTCCCTGACCGCTTCCGCCCCCGGCTACCGGGACTCCACCATCAGCGATATCCATACCACCCTGGGAGGAACCGAGCATCTGTCCCTGCGGCTTCTTCCGGTCACGGCCGTGATGATCTATTCGGCCGGCTGCCGGCAGGTCGACCGCGGAATCCTGCTCACCTGGACCACGCCCTATGACGGGCAACCGGTCGGATTCGATATCTACCGGGGAGGGACGCCGGACCTGTCCGCCATGCAGCGGTGCAACCAGCTTCCGGTTTACGGCTCCGGCGATGTCAGTTATCTGGACCAAGAGGCGGACCGATCACGCGACCATTATTATTATATAGTGGAGGCCGGGGACGACAATCCCTCCCGCTTCGGGCCGCTTTTCGCGGCGGG
>JAFGPI010000126.1 GCA_016926065.1 Candidatus Krumholzibacteriota bacterium | reverse complement strand
TCCTCCGTCCGGGCCTGCAATCCCGCTTCGATCACGTGGTTTACCGGTGAGTGCTCTCCCTTGTGGCGGCGCACGATGTCTTCGCATTCGGCCCAATTTCCCTCCGAGGCTAAACGGTTGACCCGCGTCATATACTTGCCGGTGTTCTTGCGCACCTGATTGAGCAGCAGGATCTTGTAGATGATGATGATAATAGCGGCCAGGGCCACCGCGCCGATCGGCCATACCAGGGGTCCGCCCGCCTTGAGCTGATCGACGAAGCTGGTTTTATGCACCACCTGGCGAAGAGCCGCACCACTGGAAATATCGATCACGATCTCATCCGATTTGCCCGCCAGGTATTTCTGGATGCTACCCCGCAAACGGCGGGAGGGCAGGGCCGAGAGGGCGAAGAAACGATTTCCCGCCGGAGAATAACGCAGAAAACCAACTTCCGTTCCGTCTTCGTAAAAGGAAGTGAATTTCCCCAGGGTCAGGATCCGGGAGGTCCGGTCTTCACCATTACGGCCCACGTAGGCCGCTTCACTGAGACCGACCTGTCCCGATCTTTCTATTTCGTCGAAGAAGAGATCGGTCATGATGGATATGTCGTCGATTCCGGGAAAGTATCCCTTGCGGAGAATGGCGCGTATCCTGTCCAGGCGTTTCGGCACCAGGGCGGTGTAGGGAGATTGCTCAACAAGGGTTTGCAGGTCCCGTCCCACCACCCGGATATTACCGGATATTTCCTTGGTCTCCATTTCCCGCCGGGACCACTTTTCCTCCAGTTTCTCCAGCAGCAGCTCGAGTTCCTTCCCCCGCTTCCCGAGAGAATTGATCTCTCCCTCCAATTGCCGTTCCCGGGTCTCGAATTTTTCCACCTGGGCGATGAGGGCGGCCCGGTCGTTAAAGATCCGCTCTTCGATTTGACGGGCGCGTTCCAGGGCTTCCTTCCGGTCTTTTTCCGCCTTTTGGGCGGCCCGGCGGACATCCTGGCCCTGCAGGGGGGAGACGATGGTGGCCAGCAGGCAAAGTACGATCAACGTTAACTTATTCATCGCTCTATCCTCCCCAGCGGCAGGGAGATCAACTCCACCGGCCGCATTCGCGAGGCCATATCCATGGCGTCGCTGATGGCCCTTTTATATTTTCCGGGCAATTCCACCCAGGCGCCACGGGCGCGGTCGTATTCGCCGATGAGTTTCCCTTCGGGAGTGCGCCAAAAGACCGAGACCCGGCCCACCCGCAAGATGTCGACGAAGAGAGTATCCTGCTCCACGGCGATCCGCTGCTGATGAACCTCGACCGATCCGCCGTACAGGGCTTCGATCTGCAACGACTCCAGGAGGAGGCGGAGCTTATCGGCTCCTTCCACGTCGGGACGGGCCAGCTCGTGGCGAAGCATCTCGATTCGAGCCCGGCGCTCATCCGGCAGAAATGGCAGATCCCGTTTCACCCATAGATCCAATCGCTCCAGTACCACATCCAGCGTATCCTGCAGGTTGTCAGTAAGACGGTCGGCCTCCAGGAGCCGGCGCCGGAACTCCGCGATACGCTCTTCCAGAGCCCACACCTTATCCTCTTCGGCCGCCTTGCGTTCCTCCAGGAAGTTGACGTTGGCCTGGGCGTTGCGATAGCGGATGGTGAGGTCGGTTTTTTCAGATTCCCAATCATCCTGCTTCCGCTGTGTTTGCTGATAAATATTGACCCTCTCCTCAACCGTTTTTTTCAGTTTTTCGGTGTCGGATTGAGCCAGGAGCGACGTCGCCACAGCCAGCAGCAGGATAAATATCCCCGTTCTCTTCATAAAACATCCTTTCCTTCAAGTGATCTGAAGTTATTTTCTAACTACTATTTCCCGTTGCCGGGATTACCGCCTAAAACTGCGTTTGAATTACACCACTAGGAATACTAGTACAGGTTGGTTAGCTAACAATTAGCCGACGGTTAGCAATCCGTGAATTCTTCTTAATATCGATAAACGCGGTTTCCCAGAGGAGAGAACGGGATTCGGTAATCAACACGAATCCTAACGAGCTTTTCATTTTACTTTAAAATTAAACCAACAATGAGGCCTTATAATCTCCCCGACCTGGTTAAGTTTGGAACCTTTTATTCACACGATGCGAAGAAATGGAGCGAATAAAGTGAAATTAACTTTATCCATCTTTCTCGCCGCTTCTTTTTTAATCACCGCCGACGGCGCCTGGGCACAGAGAGGATCAATGTTTGGCGTTATCCAAGACGAGAAGAGCAACGAAGTGCTGACCGCCGCCAGCATACTGGTGGTGGGTACTTCCCTGGGAGGTACCACGGATCTTGACGGACGGTTCAGCATCCGGGATATACCCGCGGGCACCTACGATATCCGGATTACCTGCGCCGGCTACAATCCAAAAACCGTCCCGGGCTTTCTGATCAATGAAGGGGAACCGGTGGAGTTGAACGTCAAATTAAGATCGATCGGAGGTGACGCTTATGTCATCGATGATATGGTGGTGACGGCCGAAAGGGTGCTGTCGACCGCGGCCGCGGTGCTGGCCAACCGCAAACGGTCCGCCATCATCGGAGATGCCATAAGCGCGGAACAGATCTCCCGTTCACCGGACGCCACCTCGGGGGAAGCGTTGAAACGGGTGACCGGACTGTCGGTGGTGGATGACAAGTATGTTTTTATCCGGGGGGTGACGGACCGGTACAACGGGACCGCCCTCAACGGAGTATCGGTGACCAGCACCGACACCGACGCGGACAAGAAGAGCTTCTCCTACGATCTGGTACCGGCCTCGCTGCTGTCCAACACGGTGGTGGCCAAAACGGCCACTCCCGATCTGCCCGGGGATTTTAGTGGCGGTTTCGTGCAGGTAAATACCCTGGATTTCCCCGATGATATGCAACTGAAGCTGACCTACGGCCAATCTTACAATGAATTGACCTCCCAGAAGGATTTCTACTCCTCGGAGGGAGGGGAGAAGGACTGGTACGGAAGGGACGACGGCAGCCGGGCCCTGCCCGCCGAAGACCTTTCGGGGAACGCCCTGGCCCGGAAACTCCCCAATAATTGGAGAACCCGCGGAAAGGAAGCTCCCCTGAATCAGAAATTCAATATAGCCTACGGCGACAACTACTGGATCGGAGATCACGAATTAGGCCTGGTGGCCGCCCTGACGTACGGCAGCAGTTTCAAAACCAAACCGTTCGTGGAGTCCCCCAGCTTTAAGGGAACCATGATAGCCCATTTCGAGGGTACCCACTACACCCGCAGCATCCTCTGGGGAGGGCTGGTAAACCTCAACTATAAACCCCATCCCCTGCACAAGATAAGTTTCAAGAACAACTACGTGCAGTCGGCCGAGGAGAAGATCAGTTTTTCCGAGGGACTTCCCGAGACCGGTCAGTTCCGCTACAAGCAGACGATCGAATGGGATCAGAGGAATCTGTATCTGGGACAGCTGTCGGGCGATCATAAGCTGCCGTTTCTGAATAATCTCCAGATGGAATGGCAGGGTTACCGTTCCACCTCCGAGGCGGAGGAGCCGGACCGCAAGCACGTGGAATTCGAACAGGGAGCGGGCGACTGGTTCGCCTTCAAGGACAATTACCGAACCTGGTCCCAGCTGGCCGACGACTCCGAGGGGATGGGCGCCGACCTGACCCTTCCCCTGTCGGGATGGTTCGACCTCAAGGCGGGAATTCTCAATCATAAAATGGAACGCACCTACGATATAACCGCTTATTCCACCGATCCCTCCAGCGTCCGGCGTCCCAATTACGGATTGCTGGTGCTGCCGGTGGAAACCGTGTTCGATCCGGATAACTACGGAGACAGAAAATTCTCCTTCGTGCCGGTAACCGTTTTTACCGGCGAGTATTCCGGTACCCACGATCTGCTGGCCTACTACGGTATGATCGATTATCCCTTCTCCCTGGGGGGACAGAGATTCAGGCTGGTGGGAGGAGCGCGGGTGGAGGAATCGGATCAGGTGGTAAACACGGTCAAATCGGTGGACGATCCCACCCCCATCGACGCGCGGGTGAAGGAGAAGGATGTACTGCCATCCCTTAATCTAACCTACCAATTCAACGATAAGACCAATCTCCGCCTGGCCTATTACAAGTCGGTTAACCGGCCCGAGTTCCGCGAGTTGGCCAACGTTCTGTACTACGATTTCAACCGCATCCAGAACGTTATCGGCAATCCCGACCTGAAACGGGCGGTGATCAAGAATTTCGACGCCCGCCTGGAGATATTTCCCGGTCTGGGAGAGGTTATCGCCGTCAGCTATTTCTATAAGGATCTGGAAAATGCCATCGAGGAACGGTTGATTCCCTCTCCCGAACGCTTCCTCAGAACCTGGTTCAACTCGCCCGTGGGACACAACTACGGGTGGGAGATTGAGGCCCGGAAGTCCTTCGGGTTTATCCATGGTTACGGCAAGAACTTCTCCCTGGCCGGAAATTACACACGTATCTGGTCTTCCATAGAGTATAAGGAAACGAAAACGGATAAACAGGGAAAACCGGTTACCACCGTGGACACCCGGGTCATGCAGGGTCAATCGCCCTGGACGGTCAACGTCTCCTTCCAGTACTTCGATCCCCGAATCGGTACCTCCGTCACCCTGCTCTACAACAATATCGGCCGCCGGTTGTCGGCGGTGGGGGACAGCCGGGATGAAGATATCTACCATGAATCCCGCGATCTGCTGGATCTGGCCATCAATCAGAAATTCCTGGGACACTGGGCGGCTAAATTCACGATTAGAAATCTGCTGGAATCGGACGAGATTTATACCGTCGGTCCCGACGAGGAAACCTTCGCCGAATATAAACAAGTAACATCCTATGCGTTTTCTATGTCATATAATTTCTAAATCCAGAGCGAACTGTCGTCATCACATTACATGGGGGCTTCCAGTTTACAGCAGCTGTCAGATGCGTTTCTTCCCCGAAGAAAGGAGGTAGCAGGCAATAAATAATAGTTTCGTTTAAATTCGTGAACCTAGGGGGTTTCGCCGAACCTAATACTTACTCGACGGTAAATTAAGTTTTGCGACCCAAAAGGAAAACACCCACGAAGGATGCAGATGACGTTTTTAAGGAGGAAATCCTAATGAAGAAATGCATCTTCATGCTGTTGCTGATCGTGTTTCTGGGCGTGCCTGCACACGCCCAGAAACCGGAAGTAGTAATAGGTCCCGGGCTCAACACTGGCCGGACCGAGTACCATCAGGACTGGGACCGGGCACTGAGCGCCGACTCCTGTTACATCATAACCGGACTGTACTATGTGGATTCGCTCTATTCAATAACTATTCCGCCCGGCACTATCATCAAGGGCGACACCGCGTCGACCCTGATCATCTCCCGCGGCGCTCAGATCCACGCCACGGGGCAGCCCAATAATCCCATAGTATTCACCAGCTTGAAGCCTCGTTGCACGCGCGAACCCGGCGATTGGGGAGGAGTAATCATCCTCGGCCGCGCGCCCGTAAACAAGTACGAGCCCCTGATCGAAGGCGGTATTATCGGGGGAAGTTACGGCGGCAGCGATCCGGACGATGACAGCGGAGAGTTCTGCTATGTCCGCATTGAATACCCCGGATACCGTTTCCAGCTGAACAACGAGGTCAACGGGCTGACCATGGGCGGCGTGGGCCGCGGCACCGAGCTGCACCACGTTCAGGTGAGCTACTCCTTCGACGATTCTTACGAGTGGTTCGGGGGAACGGTTAACGCCAAGTACCTGGTGGCCTATGGCGGCACCGACGATGAGTTTGACACCGATTTCGGTTACCAGGGATTGATCCAGTACTGCTTTGGCTTAAGGGACCGTTACTACTGGGATCCCACCGGACAGTCGAACGGATTTGAGTCCGATAACGATGGTTCGTCCAGTTCCACGGCCGAGCCCCACACCGCGCCCAAGTTCTCCAACGTGACCCTCATCGGTCCGCGCTGGGGAGAAAACTGTGAAGATCCCCCGCCGGGGCATTCTTACCAGTTCAGCGCGGTGCTGCGCCGGTCCACCCAGACCAGCGTTTACAATTCGGTTATTGCCGGATACCCCTGGGGTATCAGCAACCGGGACAGCTACACCCACAAGTTCTCGGTGGACGGCGATCTTACCTGGCGCGACGTGAGCATGGCTGCTCACCTGCAGGCGCCCGGCGAAGCTACCATCCACGAGGGCGACCGCTGGCCGGGATCGCCTCCCTGCCCGCCGACCGGTTCCTATCCGGATTCGGTCACCTGGTGGTTCAGGTCGATGAACAACAACTTTGACGGCGGCACCTGCGGCACGCATGTTGCCCGGTACGCCGATGATCTGGGGATCTACATGCCCTGCGAATTGTGCCCGCCTCAGATTCCGCCCGGTGCCCCCAATCCGGTCCCGGTAGTGGGTTCCGAGCCCGATGTGGCCGGCACCAATTTCGTCGGTCTGCCGGAGTTCTTCGACAGCACCAGCTATCGGGGAGCTTTCGATCCGACCCTGCCTTGGATTGGACAGTGGACCGCCGGATGGACCAATTTCTGTCCCTGCGCCACGCCTTACAACGAGGCCCTCTCCAACACCGAGGACGAAATTCCGGGTACGGGCGTTCTGCTGCAGAACTATCCCAATCCCTTCAACCCGGCGACCATCATCCGCTTCAGCGTGCCCACCACGGGTCACGTAACCTTGAAGGTATTTAATGTCAAGGGAGCGGAAGTGGCCACCCTGATCAACAAGAAGATGGAGTCCGGCACCTATGAGGTACCGTTCAACGCCAACCATCTCAACTCCGGCGCCTACTTCTACAGGCTCCAGGGTAATGGATTCGAGATCAGCAACAAGATGATTCTGCTTCGGTAATTTAACTCCCTAGCTACACGGGGGTTCCGCTGCGGGCGGGATCCCCGGTGGCCGGGAGGACCGCCCCGCAAATTAATAATGAACTAACCCGGCCGCAATACTCTCCTAAAAGAGAAATGCTATAATTATTTCGTGAATGCAAGGTCCCGGCGAATCGGGTTAGATTAGCCGACGCAAACCTGGCAACTACCATGCTCGGTTTGAAGTTGGCTAATCTGCTTTTTATGCTTTTTTATTGCCGCCGCCCATCTTTCCCCGCCCGCGGATTCAAAAAGAACAATTATCAACTGGAAGCGGAGCAGGGTTTGCGCTAGAGTAAACCGGAGGAGAGAAATATCGAGCCAAACTATCCGGAGGTACAGCATGAAAAGGGAAGAAATAAAATCTGATAAGAAGCAAAACGTTTCCCGCCGGACTTTTCTGGGCGTAAGCGGAGCTGCTATCGTGGGGAGCGCGTTGCCTCTTCAGGCCTCAACCGGTACAGAAACCGATAAAAAAATAAAGCTGTATGCCCGATTCTCGGGCAGACAGCGCAGGCGACGCGGATCAGGGTGAGTACATCAAGAAGAGACGCATCCGCTGGGCGC
>JAFGPI010000125.1 GCA_016926065.1 Candidatus Krumholzibacteriota bacterium | reverse complement strand
TATACGACACGGCGGCAATATTGGTAGCGAGGGGACAGGGGCTCAGAGCCGTCAGTATCCCGAACCAGAGGGCCAATCCCAACCTTATGAACATATCATTAATGTGAGGTCACCCCGTTCCAGCTTATTCCGGGCGCCGGGAAGTTTACCGGCCGCGCCGGGACGCGGCGGTTCCGTCTCGGCCCGCTTCATTTTTCCAGCAGTTCGGCCAGGTAGAGCGCAGTCTCGTCTCGGATATAATCGACAAATACCCTCCTGTCACCGGTGTACTCCCATACCTTGTCGAGGTTCTTCCAGGCTACCTGTTCCCCATCGATAAAATCGGAAATGATGACGGACTTGGTGGTCAATCCGTAATCCTCTATGAAGTGTTCGTTCTCCGGCTCTTCCACGTTGATCACTCTCAGTTCGAGGAATCCCGATTCGAGCAGGTCCGCGAAGTTTCCCTCGATCGATTCGCGCGTATAGGTTTCTATCTTCACGCAGGTGGGACACCGCTTGGTGGTGTGAAAATACCAGGCCACCACCCGGTGGCCCTCCCCGGGTGAGGATGGATCGAGTTCGCCTTCCCCGTATTCTTCCTCCCCTACCCGGGATCCTTCCTTTCCCCGCTCCCCGCCGAAATCCCTGCCGATAATGATCAACACTCCGCTTGACACCACGAAGACCAGCAGCAGTATCGATATCAGATTCTTCATCTTCATTGCGTTTCACCTTCCGGTTGTTTTATTCATCTATCTTTTAGCCGCCGTGACTTTCGCGAATCGGACCGTTTCCTCCAGGCGATTTGTGAATAGTTCCCCCAACCTCCCCTTCCCCTCATGTGGAAAGCAGCTTCGCTATCTCGTCATCGGACAGAATCCGGCCCGAGGATACGACCTTCTCGTCCACCACCAGCGCCGGGGTCATCATCACTCCGTACTCCACGATCCTGCCGATATCCTCCACCTTCTCCACCTCTATCGGCACCTCCAGTCCATCCCCCACCCGGCGGACGGCCTCGAACAGCTTGGTGCACTTGGCGCAGCCGGTCCCCAGGACCTTTACATTTTTCATATCATGCCTCCATTCGATCCACCGGGGCCGCCACCCTTGGAGGTTCTCCGCCAATGGTTTTCCGGCAACCGGCTGTCACATTTCTTTTCCAGCCGGACATCCGGCCTGTTCCCGTTTCCCCAAAGATTAAAAGCTACCACCATATCCAAATCCGGTTTTAAAAGATCAATCCGTACAGTATGCCCGTTACCGCGGCCATGATGATGACCAGCGCCGTGAAGACCACCGTCTTCCCGGTGCCCAGGATGCTCCTTATGACCAGCATGTTGGGCAGAGAGAGCGCCGGTCCGGCCAGCAGGAGGGCCAGCGCGGGCCCCTTTCCCATCCCGGCCCCTATCAGGCCCTGCAGTATAGGCACCTCGGTCAGGGTCGCGAAATACATGAAGGCCCCGGCCACGGCCGCGAAGAGATTGGCGTTTATCGAATTCCCTCCCACCGCCGCGCTCACCCATCCATCCGGGATGAGCGCCTGGTGGCCGGGCCTGCCGAGCAGCGCTCCGGCGATCAGGACACCCCAGAACAGAAGGGGCAGAATCTGCAGGGCGAAGGCCCAGGAGGAGCGAAACCACTCCCGGGTCTCTCCCCCGTTGATATTCAAGACCACCGCCAGAGCCATCAATCCCGCCATGAAGGAAAGCGAAGGTTTTCCCGGCAGCAGCAACGCGAGGAAGAGGGGCGGCGGCACGGCCAGCGCGGCATGCCTCCACCTTACCCCGAACCATTTTATCAGGGTGAGGGCCAGGATAAGGGCAGACGCCGAGGTCAGGATCCATTTGGAGAAATAAATCCGTTGCCAGAGGCCTCCGTCCCCCGCCGGCCTCGACCAGTTCGCGAACACCAGCACCAGAACCATCAGGCCGAAAAAAACGGCGTTCCGCGCCAGTCCCCGGTTCTCCCCGGTAAGGGTATCTTCGACCTGCGCACCGGTCCGGTTCCCCTCCCCGCCGCGGAAGAATAGATGCATCAGCAATCCTATCACTATGCTGAAGACCACCGCCCCCACGGCCCGGGCGACGCCCAGGCCGATGCCCAGTATCCTCGCCGTCAGGATCACCGCCATCACGTTGATCGCCGGACCGGAATAGAGGAATGCGGTGGCGGGGCCGATGCCCGCTCCCCTCCGGTAAATCCCCGCGAAAAGGGGAAGAACGGTGCAGGAACAGACCGCCAGGACCGAGCCGGACACGGCCGCCACTGAGTAGGCAATCAGCTTGTTCGCCCCGGCGCCCAGGTACCTGATCACCGAGGCCTGGCTGATAAAGACTGAAATCGCCCCGGCGATGAAAAAGGCCGGCAGGAGGCAGAGTATGACGTGCTCCCTGGCGTACCAGGAAGCGAGACCGAGAGCCTCCCTCAGGGCGTCGGCCGTTCTGCGGGAATTCACCAGGCTCTCGGGGAGATAGTAGAAAAGGAGAAAGACGGCCGTGATGGCCAGCAGCGGTTTCCAGTTTTCCTTGATAAACGACATATTACCCCGGCTCCCCGGGCAAGCTCTTGCCGGTCTCGGCGGTTTTACCGCTTACCCACCAGATCCGCCTGCTCCCTGGCCCTGGTTTCCAGCACCGATTCCACGCAGGAAAAGAAGTTGAGGACACAGGGCACCGACAGGCGGTAAAAAACCTTCGTCCCGTCCTTCTCGTCCTTCACCAGACCGGCGTTCTTCAGCACCGACAGGTGCCTCGATACCGTCGATACATCGACCTCGAGCATCCCGGCCAGTTCCTGCACACAGCGCTCTTGACCCGCCAGCGTGTCAACGATGAATAACCTGCTGGGGTGCGCCATCGCCTTGAGTATCCTCGCGCGGGCCTCGAACAGGTTCTTTTTTTTCTTGTCCATCCCCATCTCCCCCTTGAGGTGAACGGCTTCTCCACAGCGTACCTGTATATGTATTTTGCAATATAGCCAAATAGCCAAATATGTGCAAGTATTTTGTCCCCGGAGTATTCGGGCCGCCCCGCCCGCCCCCGGGAATTTGATAACTGTTGCCAGCCCGTCGGGCGGTATTGTAAAATTAACACCGGTCGCTTGGTCCGATAACCATGCAATCCATTCAGCCGCCCGTCCTCGATTCGAGTCCCGCACCGCATAAGGGGTCGGCGGAATCGCTCCCACGGCCGGGAGGACGGAGATAAAACGGCCCCAGCGGCCGCGGAACGGTCACCTTCAGGGGAAAGGTTTGGAATGAGCGGTGAAATAGCCCTGGTTCTCTCCATCCTCGTGGCCACCATCATACTTTTTGTCACCGAGAAGCTCCGCGTCGACGTGATCGCGATACTGATCTTACTGATACTGGCCTGGACCCGCTTGATCACTCCCCGCGAGGCCTTCTCGGGGCTCGCCAGTAACGCGGTGGTCGCCATGATGGCCGTCATGGTCATGGGATACGGGCTCGACAAGAGCGGCTTCACCAACCGGTTGATCCGGCCGATAATCCGCATCTCCGGATCCCGGGAACGGGGAATAATCAGCGTGATCTCGCTCACCGCGGGGACTCTGTCCGCCTTCATGCAGAACATAGGCGCGACCGCCCTGTTCATACCGGCCGTTAAACGGATATCGCGGAAGCTACAGATACCCTCCTCCCGGCTCTTCATGCCGATGGGATTCGCCGCCATCCTGGGCGGCACCTTGACCCTGGTCGGATCAGGCCCGCTGATAATCCTCAACGATCTTCTGCGGCAGGGAGGCCTGACCGGATACGGTTTGTTCAGCGTCACCCCGGTGGGATTGGCCCTGCTGGCCGGGGGCATTCTCTACTTCCTGATCCTGGGCCGGTACGTTCTGCCTTCCACCGCCGAAAAGGAGGGGGAGGGAACCGTTCAGCGGCGGGTCATAGAGACCTGGGATCTTCCCGCCGCCATCGACGGCTTCCGGATACTACCCGGAAGCCCCCTGGACGGGATGATATTCGAGGACACGGGGATCTGGTCGGAGTACAGGTTGAACCTGCTGGCGCTGGGCGAAGGGCGCGACATAGAGTTCGCACCCTGGAGATCGACGCGGCTGGCCGCCGGGCAGGAGCTGGCCCTCCTGGGCGAAGCCGCGAGCAAGGAGAAACTGGTCCAGAGAAGTGGCATGGCGGCGGTCGAAAACTCCGCGTTCCTGGAGAAGGTCAGATCGGGAGGGGAGATGGCATTCAGCGAGTTGATACTTCCCCACAAGAGCCACGCGATCGGCCGGACCATCCGGGAACTGGCGATAAGGAAGAACTTCAGCGTCGAACCGGTAGTGCTGGATACGGGCAGGCAAGAGTACCGGGGCGATATCTCTGATATCCCCTTGACCCCGGGATGCACCCTCATCGTGTACGGACACGCGCCCAATATCAGGGCCCTCGCCTCCCGGCTGGGATTCATCCCCGTCACCCCTCTGGAAGCGGAGCAACCGGCCGGATCGAAGCCGGTTACCGCCTTCTTGTGCTTCGCCCTCGCCATTTTCCTGGTCATGATAACCGCGAAAATTCCCGTGGCCCTTTTTTCGGGCGCCCTGGCCATGGTCCTGTTCCGGGTAATAGATATCGACGAACTTTACCGGGCGATCGACTGGAAGACAATCTTCCTGATCGCCGGGCTGATACCGCTCGGGATAGCCATGGAGAAGACCGGGGCCGCCCAATTCCTGGCCCTCCAGGTGATCGGGCTGTTGGAGGGAAGCCATCCCCTCATGATATTCTTCTGCGTGGGGATACTGGCGACCATATTTTCCCTCTTCATGTCGAATGTCGCCGCCACCGTGTTGCTCGTTCCCCTGGTCATCATCGTGGGTAACCTGACCGGCATAAATCCGAAGGCGCTCGCCATACTAGTGGCAGTCTGCGCGGCAAACAGTTTTATCCTCCCCACGCATCAGGTCAACGCGCTGTTGATGACGCCGGGGAAATACCGTAACCGGGATTATATAAGAGCGGGCGGAATCATGACGCTGCTTTTTCTGCTCATAGCGGTACCGGCCGTCTACCTGCTTTTTTAGGCTGGAGGAAAGGAAGTCACAAGGAGGAATCGATGCTTCTCAAACATTTCTTCATGGAAAAGATTGCCCACAGCTCCTACTTGCTCGCCGGATCCAATGCCTGCGCGATCGTCGATCCCCGCCGGGACGTCGATTTATATATCGAGGCGGCGAACCAACAGGGCGTGGAGATCACGCATATCCTCGAGACCCACCTGCATGCCGATTTCATTTCCGGACACCTGGACCTGGCCGCTCGCACCGGGGCGAAGATTTATGCGCCGCGCAGCGGGAATTGCTCATTCGATCACGAGGCCCTCTCCGCGGGGGATGAGATCGAAATCGAAAATATCCTGATAAAGGTCCTGGAGACTCCCGGACACACGCCGGAGCACATCAGCTACGTGGTAATGGACCGGTCGAGAGGCGATCAACCCGCCGGGGTATTCAGCGGCGACACCCTCTTTGTGGGGGATGTGGGGAGGCCCGACCTCTTTCCCGATATCGCCATCGAGCTGGCCGGGAAGCTCCATCACTCGCTGCACCACCAGTTGCTGAAGCTTCCCGATTTTTGCGAGGTCTGGCCCTGCCACGGGGCGGGCTCTCTCTGCGGCAGGGCCATGGGGGCGAAATGGCGCAGCACCATAGGGTACGAGAGGCTCTACAACTCGGCGCTGCGGATAACCGACCGGGACGAGTTCATAAAATCCCTGACCAGGGGCATGCCTCCCACCCCGGATCACTTCAGCCGCTGCAGCGACATCAACCGCCAGGGCCCCGCTCGGGTGGTGGAGCTTCCCGTCCTGGCCCGGATGAGCCCGGCGGGATTCCGGGAGGCCATGAAGAGCAAGGACGTGATCGTGCTGGACGTGCGCAGCTACGAGGGCTTCGGGAGCCACCATATCCCCGGAGCCTGGCATATAGACATCAGTGGTAACTTCCCCACCTTCGCCGGGTGGGTCCTTCCTCCCGACAAGCGGATACTGCTGGTGGCGGCCACCGCGGAGGAGGCTCATAAAGCCAATATCTGGGCGCGCCGGGTCGGCCTGGACCGGGTCTTCGGGTACCTCGACAAGAGCATGTTCGGCTGGGCCACGAGCGGATTTCAGACCAGCGACGTGCGCCAGATCTCGGCCGAAACCCTGCATAACATAGCCTGTGGGAAGCACGAGAGGGATGAGATAGTCTTGGTCGACGTGCGTTCCGCGCTGGAGTTCAACGACAATCACATCGAAGGCGCGTTAAACATCCCCGCGCCCGAGATGAGAACCCGCTTTCGAGAGCTGCACCCGGATAAGCACACGGTATTGATATGCAGCACCGGGCATCGCTCCAGCCTCGCTTCCAGTATTCTTAAAAGGCAAGGCTTCCACGACGTGGCGAACGTGGCCGGCGGAATGACCGGATACAGCGCCGCCGGGTACACAAAAAGCTGCAAGGTCTGCGCTAATCCGCATGGATCACGCTTTTACGACAGCTTCGTTCCGGTGCAGCGCCAGTGGGGCAAATCGGAATAGCCCG
>JAFGPI010000124.1 GCA_016926065.1 Candidatus Krumholzibacteriota bacterium | reverse complement strand
GTGAAGAGCTTAGGGAGAATAAAATCCTGATGAGGCAGAACTTCAAATACGATATCAAGCTATTCTACATCACCTTGTCGCTGGTGGCGCTGGGGCTGGTTATGGTTTTCTCCGCCAGCCAGATAATCGCCCGGCAGCAGTTCAGCTCTCCCTTCTTTTTCATGCAGAAACACGCTATCCGGGTGGCGCTGGGACTGTGCTGCCTGTTTGTCTTCATGAAGATACCCTTCCGCGTCTACCAGCGGCTGTCTCTCTGGATATTGATCGTCTCGGTCTTGTTGCTGGCGGCGATATTCGTGTGGGGACGGGAGGCCCGGGGAGCCAACCGCTGGTTGCCGGTGTTCAAATTCGTGCTGCAACCGGTGGAGGTGGCCAAGTACGCGCTGGTGATATTTCTGGCCGCCCGCATCTCGTATCTGGGTAAGGGTATCAAAAACCTGGAAAGGGGTTTTCTACCTTTGGTGGGAGTGTCGCTCCTGCTGGCCCTGATGATTACCTTGCAGCCGAACGTAAGCAACGCGGTGCTCTTGATCTTCCTGTCGCTCACCCTGCTCTTTCTGGGCGGCTGCAGGATTCTACACCTGGCCGGTTTCACCGGCCTGATACTGGCGGCGGCCTTTCCCCTGCTGTACCGGATGTCCCAGGTACGCGAGAGATTCGATCTTATCTTCCGGGGCACCGAGGATCCGCTGGGAGCCGGATGGCATATCAAACAGTCTCTTATCGCTTTGGGATCGGGATTTATTCATGGCTGTGGATTCGGCAAAGGACATCAGAAATTCAGCTTCCTGCCGGACGCTCATACGGATTTTATATATTCCATAATCGGAGAGGAGCTGGGTATCCTGGGCACGGTCACGGTCCTTATCCTTTTCGCGGTCATATTCGCCCGTACCCTGCGCATCGCCAAGGATTCTCCCAATTCATTCGGATATCTGCTGGCCCTGGGTATCGGGATGACCATTGTTACCACCGCCCTGATCAATATGTCGATGACCCTGGGCTTGATTCCGACGGCGGGATTGCCGTTACCCTTTATCAGTTACGGGGGGTCCTCGCTGGTGACTTCAATGTCCGCGGTGGGGATCCTCCTCAATATTTCCGCGCAGCGGAAAACAGGAGCTCGCCGCGGCGCGGACTTGAAAAAGAAAAAACGATCGCCGGGAGTGTATGCCAGGCGGATAAATAAGGTGGAGTCGGTTTAAGGAATTGATGGAGATGAAAGTGATTTTTGCCGGAGGAGGAACCGGAGGACATATCTACCCGGCTATCGCCGTAGCCGACGAACTGAAGTCGCGCTCCGGGGATTTCGAGGCTCTCTTTGTGGGCACCCGTTCCGGTCTGGAATCCAAAGTGGTCCGGGAGGCGGGTTATGCGATCAAGTTTATCTTTTCCCGGGGTGTCCGGGGACGGGGTGTTATCGGCCAGGCAATAACCCTGGCCTGCATGCTGGTGGGCATGGCCCAGGCGGTATTGATCCTTTCCCGCTTTAAACCGGATCTGGTGTTCGGAGCGGGGGGATATGCCAGCGCCGCGGTGGTTGCCACCGCTTTTCTACTGCGCAAGAAAATCGTGATGCAGGAACAGAATTCCATTCCGGGACTTACCAACCGCAGGCTGGCGTTCTGCGCCAGCAGGATTTACCTGGGTTTTAAAACGGGAGAGCGTTACCTAAAGGACCATCCGGGAATAGAAGTAACCGGTAATCCCATCCGCCGGGCGGTGATCGAGAAAGGGGAAAACGATCCCCACGCGGAATTCGGGCTCTCGACCGCCCGGCCGGTACTGTTGGTATTCGGCGGCAGCCAGGGCGCGCTCAACTTGAACCGGGCCGCGGTTGAATATTTCCTTTCCCATGAGGATATTCAGGGAATCATCCAGACCGGCGAGGCTCATTACCAGTGGGTCAACGAAAAGCTTAAATCCCTAGGGGGACGGGTATTCGTCTCCGCCTACCTGACGAGGATATATGATGCCTACCGGGCGGCCGACATGGCCCTGGCCCGGGCAGGCGCCATGAGCGTGTCGGAACTGGCCGCGGTGGGATTGCCCGCGCTACTGGTTCCCTACCCGCACGCGGCCGACGATCATCAGGTCCACAACGCCGCCCAGCTGGTCGAGTGCGGGGGCGCGATTCAAATCGAGGATGCAAAACTCAACGGACGGTCCTT
The DNA here is from genome assembly GCA_016926065.1 of Candidatus Krumholzibacteriota bacterium. GTDB lineage: Bacteria > Krumholzibacteriota > Krumholzibacteriia > Krumholzibacteriales > Krumholzibacteriaceae > JAFGPI01. The sequence continues at coordinate 2,532 of JAFGPI010000124.1, read as the reverse complement.
GCAGGAGGCTCTGGATCCGATTATCCGTGATCCCGGACGGCTGGAACGGATGAGCCGGGCGCTCGATTCGTTGGGAGGAAAGGACGCCGCCGCCGTCATAGCGGCAGACATGGAACGGGTGGCCGGAACCGGCTCGGGCGGCAAAACGGTATAAAAAAGGAAAGACCGGGGACGGTCGCAAAGGAACAACCGGAATGATCGGTAAGGAAAATAAAATACATTTCGTGGGAATAGGCGGAATCGGCATGAGCGGTATCGCCGAGGTGCTGTTAAACCTCGGATTCGAGGTCAGTGGTTCGGATCTCGAGCGGACCGCCATCACCGCCCGCCTGGAATCACTGGGGGCCACCGTTTTCATCGGACATCGCGCGGAGAACATCCGGGGTGCCCAGGTAGTGGTTATCTCCTCGGCCATCCGGCCTTCCAATCCGGAGGTGAAAGCGGCCAAGGAAGAAGAGCTTCCCCTCATACCCCGATCCGATATGCTGGGCGAACTGATGCGGATGAGAACCGGTATTGCCGTCGCGGGAGCGCATGGAAAAACCACCACCACCTCTCTGGCGGCGGTGGTCTTGCAGGAAGCCGGTCTGGATCCGACCATCGTGGTGGGAGGTAAGGTTAAAAGCCTGCGCACCAACGCCCGCCTGGGGGAAGGCAAGTATCTGGTGGCGGAAGTGGACGAAAGCGACGGAAATTTCGTTCGTCTAGCTCCGGTATATTCGATCATCACCAATATAGACGCCGAACATCTTGATTTCTACGGATCAATGGAAAATATATACGAGGCCTTTATCCGTTTCGCTTCCCAGGTGCCCTTTAACGGGGCGGTCATCTGTTGCCTGGACGATCCCCACGTGAGGGCGGTGCTGCCCCGGATCGAACGCCGGGTGCTGACCTACGGTTTCGATCACGAAGCGGATATGCGGGGTGAGATAATCGGTATCCGGGAAGAGGGCACTTCCTTCACCCTTTTCGCGGGGGGACGTGAAGAAGGCGAATTATTCCTGCGGCTGCCGGGAAAGCATAACGTGCTGAACGCCCTGGCCGTTTGCGCCCTGGCCAGCGAACTGGGAATAGGACTTCCCCCCGTGAAAAAGGCTCTGGCCTCCTTTGAGGGCATAGGCCGGAGGTTTGAATTCAAGGGAGAAGCGGCCGGTATAATGGTGATCGACGATTACGGGCATCACCCCACCGAGGTGAAGGCGGCTATCGAAACAGCCCGCAATTGCTACGACCGGCGACTGGTAGTGATTTTCCAACCGCACCGGTACACCCGCACCCGTGATCTGCACCAGCGTTTCGATAAGTGTTTCCTGGCGGCGGACGAGGTGTTTATCGGCTCCATCTATCCGGCCGGGGAGCACTCGCTTCCGGGAATAAGCGGAGAATTGATATATCGAGCGGCTCTCCGGGGAGGGGCGCGGAAGGTGAGCTACCTGCCCGACCGGGAGCATTTGCGCAGCGAGGTGCTGCGGACCGTTAAAGCGGGGGATATCGTTCTCACGCTGGGCGCCGGCGATATATTTTTGCTGGGCGAGGAATTGCTAAAGATCAAAGGTGGGGAGGGGCCATGAAGAGAGGCAGGAAACCCGGTCGAATGGCCAGGAGAAAGAAAGAGAGGCGGATCGGTCCGCTGGCCTGGACGGTATTCGCGCTGGGAGGAGTAACCGCCGCGGCCCTGCTGTATCTGTGCCTTTTTACCGGAGTCTTTGCCATAGAGGAAGTGGCGATGCACGGGGCAAAAAACCTCTCCCTGGAGGATTTGAATCTTACCGGGGAAAAGTTCGTGGGGGGAAATATTTTTTCGGTATCCCTGCAGGAGGTGCGGAAGCAACTGATGAATCACGCTCAGGTGAGGGATGTTACCTTTAAGCGCAGGTTTTTTCACCGTTTGGATTGCTATATCCGTCAACGTGAACCGGTGGCCCTGATCGTTCTGGACCGGATCGCGGAAGTAGACGCCGAAGGAGTTATAATACCGGTTTCCACGGAAGCCAGTGATATAGATCTGCCGGTCATAACGGGAATGGAGAATACCGATCCCCATGCCGCCGAAGGCGCCAGGCAGATAGGAAAAGCGCTGGAGATCCTGGATTTGCTCAAGACCTACGGATTCTCCCCGGCGCGGCATTTGTCCGAGATACATATAGAGAGCGAGGATGTGATACTGGTTTGGATGGATACGGGAACTCTGATCCAAATGGGAAAGGGAGGATACCAGGAAAAGGTCAACAAGCTACGGGCGGTGTATTCCACCCTCAATGAAAGCGAGGTCTTTCCCCATCATATAGATCTGCGTTTCGACAAACAGGTAGTGATTCGATGAAGTTTTAATCGGCAAGGAGGTGAAATTCCTGATATGGATCCTGAATTTGTAGTTAGTATCGACATCGGAACAACCAAGGTGGCCGTGCTGGTCGGTGAGTTCCGGGAAGACGGTACCATGAAAATAATCGGAGCCACCTCCGAGCCCTCCGGGGGAGTAAAGAAGAGCCAAATAGTCGACCTGGAGGAAGCGGCTGAGTGCGTGCG
>JAFGPI010000123.1 GCA_016926065.1 Candidatus Krumholzibacteriota bacterium | reverse complement strand
CCATGTGGATCACGGGCGGCTATGAGCCGGTCCCGCAGGAGAAAGATCAGCGAATAGGCCCCCGCCACCTGCCCCAGGGCGTCGACAATCATCCCCTCGATCGTATCCTTCCGGCTGCGGGCGATCAGGTGCAGGATAACCTCGCTATCCATGGTGCTTCTGAATATCGAACCCTCATCCTCCATCCGCTCCCGCAGTTCCACCACGTTGACCAGGTTGCCGTTGTGAGCCAGCCCGATCTTGCCTATCTTGCAATCGACCAGGAAGGGCTGGATATTTGCCGCCTGGGAGGTGCCGGTAGTGGAGTAACGGTTGTGACCGATGGCTATATGCCCCTTCAGCCTTTTCAGAACCTCCCCGGTAAATACCTTGGAAACCAGCCCCATTCCCTTGTGCTCACAAACCCGCCGACCGTCGGAGGTGATGATTCCCGAGCTTTCCTGGCCCCGGTGTTGGAGTGAATAAAGACCGAGGTAGGTCATCTGGGCTGCGTCCTGATGGTTAAAAATGCCGAATACGGCGCATTCCTCTTTCAACCTTCCCACTCCTTGGATACGTTCAAGTCGGTGGTCCTCATAATCTCGTGCCGCTGGTAATGGGGATTGAGCAATAATCCCTCCCGGCGCGAGCGGGTAACCGCCATCTCCTCTACCAGGCGAACGGCTTCTTCCTTATCCTTGCTCCGCACCAGAATCCTCCACACCTCCCCCGCTTTCATTCCTCTAACGGTGACGCCCGGGAGACGGGTCTGCAGGCGGGCGGTAAAACCGTTTTCCCTTTCCCCGCCCTGCTCGCGGATCAAAAGATCACAGGCATGGATCGGACCATTATTACCCCCGCTCCCCGGGACGACCGGGAAATCCCGGTCCAGATTCAAATTTCCTCGCTCCTCTATTTTCTCTGCGGCGGCGGCGTCCGCGCCGCGAACCATGAGACGGTAGAAATGTTTGTTCTGATTGGTAAAGGCGCTGTCCATCCTGATCACCCTATCCACCTCCCGGACAACACCTTCCCGGTCCAGCCCCTCCACCTCCATCCCCCAGTAGGAATAGCGCGCCAGACCGCATAGAAAGCGGTTGAAATCCAGCTTTTCGGTCAAGGTCATCCAGGCCGTCTGCTGGACCAGATCGACCACCTTTAGCCTCACCCAAAGCTCCACCCAAAATTTCATTCCCTGCCCTCCTTCTCCGCCAGGAGGGAAATGCCGCCGGCGGATCCTTTGCCCGGGAGGGCGGCGCCTTTACCCGAAAGGAGGGAGGCGAAGAACCTTCTCCCCGGTCCTTCATCTTCCATCCGGTCGTTCCTTCCGGCGGCCGCCTTTCTTTTTCTACCCCATTCTCCCTCCAGATCCTCGGGGACCTGCCTCAGCCAGGTGGCCCTTTCCGGATGGGGCATAAGGGCCAGAACGTTTCCCTCTCGATTGCATACTCCGGCAATATTTTCCATCGACCCGTTGGGATTAACGGGGAAAGCAGGGTCTACCAGTCCGCTGCTGGTGCAGTAACGAAGCGCTATCTGTCCGTTCTTCTTGATTTGCTCTAGCATACCGGTATCGTCGGTAACGAACCTTCCCTCGGCGTGGGCGATCGGAACCGGTATCACCTCTTCCTCCCGGAAGGAACTGGTCCAGGCACAGGGACTTCGCTCATTACGCAGATGCACCCAGTTGCAGTAATACCCTTCCCGGTCCGCCATGACATTGGGAGCCAGGGCCAGATCCACCCTTTCCCAGTGCAATCCCGGTATAAATCCCGATTCGACCAGAACCTGCGCTCCATTGCATATACCGAGCAACGGCCGTCCGGTGGAGGCCAGCTGGCTGAGCTTGTCCATGATATGGTCCTTGGCCGCTACCACTCCCGCCCGGATCCGGTCCTGATAGGAAAATCCGCCGGGAAGAACTACCGCCAGGCTCTCTTCCAGCAGGCCGGGATCCAGATTCCAACGGAAAAGTTCCGCTTCCAGTCCCACCGAGCGTGCGGCCGCCACCGTTTCGTACTCGCAATTCACTCCGGGAAACTGGATAACCGCAACCTTCCCGGCGAAGGATTTTGACACTTATGCTCCTTTCCTGAGGCCGAAAATATCGAGGCAACCGGTCATGAAGACCAGGCGGAGTTCATCCAGCTCCCATACCGCCAGCCTTTTTCCCCCGGACATGATTTCCAGACGGGGATAGGGGGTCAGAGAACCGAGTTTGTACAACTTCACCCGGTTCCGGGCACACAGGGCCAGCACCTCCCGTTCCCGGCCCGGGGAAAGCTCTATTACGAAACCCCCCGATTCGGAAAATAGGATCTTCTCCACCGGGGGGGAGTTCCCCGGAAACTCGTCCATATCCAGGGTCAGTCCGATCTTTCCCTGTCCGTTGCCGCCCAGGGCCATTTCCGCCAGGGCGGTAAGCAGCCCCCCCTGACCGGTATCATGGCAGGAGTTAATCCACCCCAGTCGGTGCATTTCGATCACCGTTTTGATCTGGTTCCTCTCCCGGATAAAATCGACCTCGGGGATATCCGCTCCCAGGGTCTTATAGATAACCCGGTAATACTCGCTTCCCCCCAGTGCCCCTTCCGTATCGCCGATATAATATATAATATTCCCCTCTTCCTTGAACTGGATCGAACGGCAGCGGGAATAATCCTCCACCACCCCCACGCAGGCGATGATGGGCGAGGGAGGAATGGCCTTGCCGCTCTCCCCCTGGTTGTAGAAACTCACGTTACCGGAAACAACCGGCAGGGGATGTCCCTCCTCGGAGATTAGGCCGATTCCCTGGCAGGCATCGCCTATCCCCCGCACTCCCTCGGTGAATTCCCAGAACACCTCCTCCACCTCCGGATTACCATAATTCAAGCAATCGGTAATGGTGGCGGGAACGGCTCCCACCGCGGCCACATTCCGCGCCGCCTCGCATACGGCCAGCGCTCCCCCGGAGTAGGGATCGACCATACCGTAAAAAGGATTGCCATCCACCGCCACGGCCAGCCCCACCTTCTCCCCGGGTAACGGCGCCACCACTCCGGCATCGGCCTCTCCCGGTCTCAATACCGCCCTCCCCTGCACCTCCGAATCGTAGTGTCTGAAAACATGGTTCTTGGAGGCGATATTGGGAGAAGCGAGCACCCGCAGGAAATCATCCCGCAGGGAACGCCCCTCCTGCCAGACCGGCTCCTGGTGCAGCACCCGCCGCGGTTTGCGGGACCGGTCGTAAGCGATACCGGTGGTAATCACCTTCACCGGGGCCTGGCATACCACCTCCCCGCCTGATTCGATACGGTAGTCCTGGTCGCCGGTCACCTCACCGATCACGAAAGCCCCCGCCCCGTGATAGAGATGGGGCAGTTCGAAATCCTCATTGTAAACCTTCAGCACCTCTCCCACGAATTCCTCGGGAACGGCCAGGGCGTAACGCTCCTGCGTCTCCGAACAGGATATCACCGCCGGAGGATAGCTTCCGGCCGCCACGTTGACCCGGTCCAGATCGATCTTCACACCGAAGCCCCCGGCATCGGCCATCTCCGAGGTGACGCAGGCGATCCCCCCGGCGCCCAGATCCTTGAATCCGATCGAAAATCCCCGCTCTTCGGCCAGATCGAGCACCTGGCGGTTGGCCACGCTGAGCACCCGTTTGAGGAAGGGATCGGGAACCTGGACGGCGCCCCGGTTGGCCTCCTCCTCGCCGGCCAGATCCTCCGAGGCGAAGGCCGCTCCCCCGAATCCGGAATCATCCGTCGGCTTTCCCACCAGGATGATACGATATTTTTTCTCCCCCGCCTCCCGGGGAACCCGGCTGCGCAGGATTCTCGATTCCTTCACCAAGCCCAGGGCCACCACGTTCACCAGGCAATTTTCGTCGTATCCCCGGTCGAAGAGGATGTCCCCCCCCAGGTTGGGCACTCCCAGGGCGTTTCCATACTGGGCGATGCCCTCCACCACTCCGCGCGCGATGGCCAGCGTCTGGGCCGCGTTCTCCCCCGCCGGATCACCGAAGCGCAGCGGATCGAGGACCCCGATCACGTCGGCGCCCATGCAGTAAACATCCCTGACGATACCACCGATGCCGGTGGCCGCTCCCTCCACCGGAAGCACCTGGGAGGGATGATTATGGCTCTCATGAGCGATCACCACGCAATAGTGATCACCCTCTCCGTCCGGGGCGAAGCGGATGATGCCCGCGTCCTCACCCGGACCCATCACCACGTTGGGAGCCTGGGTGGGTAGAAGATCGCGGAGAATCTTGCGGCTGCTCTTGTAGCTGCAATGCTCGCTCCACATGGTGTTGAAGATGGTCAGTTCCACGATGGTGGGATCCCTGCCCAGCAGCCCGGCCACTTTCCGTGCCTCTTCCACGGTCAGGTTGAGACCGTTGCCCCTGAGCGTATCCTGCACCTCGGCATCCGTTTTATCCGCTATCGGTATCGTTCCTTTTAGCAACCCAGCTAACCTTTCCTGGGCCCACCCCGTCCGGATAGGACCCGGTTGAAAATAAAATCGATCTTGCTTAAATGCGTTTTCAGGTCGAAGGCGGCGTCCAGTTCCTCCTCCCCGCAGAGGCGGCTGAATTTACGGTCCGCGGCCAACAGTTCCCGGAAGGTGCGGGAGGATTGCCTGCTCTTCATGGCGGCGCCCTGAACGATGGCGTAGGCCTCCTCCCGGGAGAGCCCTTTTCGCACCAGCAGCAGCAGGAGGTATTGAGAATATATCAATCCCCCGGTCTTGTTCAGGTTTCGGAGCATGGCCTCCTTGTCCACCCGGAGATTTTCCATCACCCAGGTGAATTTCTCCAGCATGTAGGCCAGGATCATGGTGGAATCGGGAAGGATCACCCTCTCCACCGAGGAATGGCTGATATCCCTTTCGTGCCAGAGGGCCACGTTTTCCAGGGCGACCAGCGAGTTGCCGCGCAGCAGCCGGGCCATGCCCGCGATCCGCTCGGTGAGAATTGGATTGCGCTTGTGGGGCATGGCGCTGGAGCCTTTCTGTCCCCGGGTGAAGGGCTCCTCCACTTCGGCGATATCGGTCCGTTGCAGGGCCCTGATCTCGGTGGCCATCTTTTCCAGGGAGGCTCCGATCACGGCCAGGGTGCCCAGGAAGGCGGCGTGCCGGTCGCGCTGGATGATTTGGGTGGTAACCGGGGCCGTCTTCAGGCCCAGCCGGCGCATCACGTATCTTTCCACCCGCTGATCTATATGGGCCATGGTTCCGACCGCGCCGGTCATCTGTCCCACCGAAACCTCTTCCAGGGCTCTCTCCAAACGGTTGATATTACGTTCCGTCTCCGCGTACCAGACCAGCAGTTTCAACCCGAAGGTGATCGGCTCGGCGTGAATGCCGTGCGTCCTGCCTGCCATCGGGGTATGCCGGTATCGGTTTGCCTGCCGCTTGAGGACGGTTTTGAATCGCTTGAGCTTTTTCAGGTTGACCTTGGCGGCATCTCTCATCTGGCAGGCCAGAGCCGTGTCGAGCAGGTCGGAACTGGTCATGCCCAGATGCAGATATCGTCCCGCCTCGCCGATATGCCCGCTCATATCGGTCAGGAAGGCGATCACGTCATGCCTGGTCTTTTCCTCGATCCTCTGGATTCTCTTTATATTGAATCCGGCCCGGGAGCGGATCTCGCGGGCCGCCCGAGTGGGGATCAATCCCACCCGCGCCATTCCCTCGCAGTAGAGAACCTCTATCTCGCACCAGAGTTTATACTTGTAATCGTCCGACCATATCCGGGAGATTTCCGGAAGCGCATAACGCGGAATCAAAAGATACCTCCTAAATTCATTTCAGATCCGAACAGGGGTTCGCGGCCAACTGCTTCCTCCGGCGGCGGCGACCGTCACCGGCCCGGGCCAGCCTTCCCTTAAGTTCTATCCTCCGCCTCGACCAGTGTCAATCTGACCGTGCGGGTGCTGCCCTCCCTCCACAGCACTATCCCCAGGTCGTCTCCCACCTGCTTGCCGTATATCGCCCGGGAGGCCTGGGAGGCATTGTGGATGGTCATTCCGTCTATCTCCACTATCACGTCTCCCACCTGGATTCCGGCCCTTTCGGCCGGACCGCCCTCTTCGATCTGCATGACGATCAGGCCGGTACTCAGGGGCAGGTTAAACTCCCGGATCACCTCCGGGGTAAGCTCGGAAACACTTAGTCCGGTCCAGACGTTCCGGAAATGCCCGTACTGGCGTATTTCATTAAGAACCATCTTGGCCGTGTTGACCGGGATGGCGAATCCCATCCCGATATTGCTGCTGCCGCCCGAGGAGAAGACGAAGGTGTTGATACCGATCACCTCGCCCCGGGACGAGACCAGCGGCCCCCCGCTGTTGCCGGGATTGATCACCGCGTCGGTCTGTATCATATCGCTGAACACCTCGGCCGCTTCACTGTTCTGCTTCACGTCCCGGTGCAGGGCGCTGATCACTCCCGCGGTCACGGTGGGCTG
>JAFGPI010000122.1 GCA_016926065.1 Candidatus Krumholzibacteriota bacterium | reverse complement strand
GGCTGTAGGAAGGCGGAATCTCTCCGGAGGATCATCCGGACCCGCATGGAAGAAGCCGGTTTTGAGGTCGATTACGCCGAAGTGGCCCGCGCCGAGACCTTGGAACCGGTCGAGGAGCTGGAGGGAACGGTGCTGCTGGCGGCGGCGGGACGGTTGGGGGATACCCGGTTGATAGACAATATCGCCTTGAAGATCAACGGGGATGAGGTGGAGGAGATAGTGCTGCAATTTCCCGAATGGAGCAGGTATGACGGACGATAGGGGAACGGCCGCCTTGATTCTGGCCGCCGGCGAGGGAACCCGGATGAAATCCTCCCTGGCCAAGGTGCTGCACCGCGTGGGGGGCAGGAGTATGATCCGGCATGTACTGGATTCGGTGCGGGGGATATCACCCCACAGAATCATCGTGATCGTGGGGCACCAGGCCGAATCGGTAAAGGAGGAACTGAGCGGCGAAAGGGTGGAGTTCGTGCTGCAGGCCCAAAGGCTGGGAACCGGACACGCCGCCCTGCAAGCCCGTTCCCTCCTGGAGGACTTCGCCGGCACGGTGGTGGTGATGAACGGCGACACCCCTTTGTTGAAAACGGAAACGCTGCTCGATCTCTTGCGGTTCCACGGGCGGGAGGAGGCCTCCGCCACGGTTCTTTCGGCGGTGGTAGAGGATGCCTCCGGATACGGGAGGATTAAGAGGGGGGAAAAAGGCGTTTGCCTGGGTATCATCGAACACCGGGACGCCAGCGAGGAAGAGAAAAAGATCAAGGAAATAAACGCAGGAATTTTCTGTTTCGAATGCGCCGATCTTTTCCGGGCCCTGGAAAAGGTGAAGCGGGGGAATGTCCAGGGTGAATATTATATAACCGACGTGATGGGAATTCTGCGCGGGGAGGGAAAGGAAACCCGGGTTTATCTATGCCGCGATCCCCACGAGGTACTGGGTATAAACGACCTCCAGCAGCTGGAGGCGGCGGAAAGGTTGATGAGAGAAAATGGATAGGATATACGCTCCCTGGCGCAGCCGCTATTTCACCATGGAAAAGGGGGAGGGCTGTTTATTTTGCCGGATACAGAAAGAGGAAAACGACTCCACGGTGGGTATCCTTTACCGGGGAAAGCACTGGTTCGTGATTTTGAACATGTTTCCCTATACCAACGGGCATATAATGGTGGTAGCCAACCGGCACCTGGAATCGATCCGGGAGATAGACGCCGCGGAGGGACAAGAGCTGATAGCTTTACTGGCAAGGTGCGAAAGGGCCCTGGACGAGGCTTACCACCCGCACGCCCTGAATACCGGGACCAACCGGGGGGAGGCGGCTGGCGCCGGAGTGGTCGGGCACCTTCATTTTCATCTGGTTCCGCGCTGGAACGGGGATACTAACTTCATGACCGCCCTGGCCGACATCCGGGTGATATCCGAAGATATCGAGAAAAGCTTCAAAAGACTCTCTCCCTATTTTCAGGAGTGATGTATCCGCGGACCGGGAGGGGAAAGGGAGACCGTGGGAAGAAGGAAAAAGGGAAAAAATAGAACCGGGCTTTCCGCCGGCACGTTCCTGTTGCTGGCCGGATTAGGGGTAATACTCTTTTCACTGGCGGTGAGATGGATGGGATGGGGGAGAGGTTTCGCCCGGCAATCGGAGCCGTTTAGGATTGAAGTTCTCAATGGAACCGGAGAACCCGGCGTAGCGGGGGAAATGACCCTGCAGTTGAGGCAGATGGGTATTGACGTCCTCATCGAGGGTAACGCGGAAAGTTTCGATTTCAGGGAATCCCTCTTGATAGACCGGAAAAATAACGCGGCGCTGATGAAAAAACTATCCCGCCGGCTGGGGTGCGACCGGGTGATAGAACAGGTCCAGGACCACCCCCACGTGGATGCCACCCTCATCATCGGTTGGGACCGGGAGAAGTTGAAGATCCGAAAATTAAAGTGATTTATCGTTTTTCCATGTGACAGTGACAGCGGTTTTATTGTATTATCGGTGGGCGGGAGTTATTGCCAGCGGGATCGGAATGGATTCCGCGGGAGGGGGATTTAAGCGGAAAGGGGAGGTTCTTCTTGCCGGCCAAAAGACGAATCGGATTGGTGGCCCTGGTATTCTTCCTGGGAGTGATCCTGGGGACCGTGGTCGGCGAATTGATCGGAATGCTTCTCCCCGCGGATAATGTAATCCGGGAGTTGTTTGTTTCCGGAAAAGAATTTCAAATAGGGCCGGTATACTGCAATTTAATCGTCTTTACATTTACGGTGGGATTTTCACTGAAGGTTAACCTGGTCAGCGTTCTGGGGATCATTCTGGTCGCTTTTTTACTCAGGTGGTATTGTTAGAAGGGAAGGCCTAGTATGTTTGTGTATACGGTGTTCGCCAGTTTGATACCGCGATTTCTTCTTATCGGGCCCTTGGGTTGGTCGGAACTGCTCATAATACTTTTTCTGGTGCTTATCTTCTTTGGCCCCCGCCGCCTGCCGGAGGTCGCCGAAGCCATAGGGAAATCGATGAGAAAATTTAAGAAAGCCTCCCGGGAAGTCAAAGATGAGATCGAATCCTCCACCAGCGAGATCAGCGAGGGAGAGGACAAGCAGGGTTGAGAGAAAATAGTTTTCACCAGATGGATTTAATCAATTTGGGGGATGAAACGGGACCGGTTGACCACACCCATTTCGCTGATTGATACTGTGTATATTCCCGCCACGCTCGACCAACAAAACACTTAAACCCAGCCGCCGAACCGTCCTGGCAAAAGGTTTAACCGGCGCCAGGCCGGAGAGGGGATTAATTTAGGGTCATTTCCCGGTAATCTTCCACCTTGGCGTTTTCCCGGACCACTTCGTACCAGCTGGCCATGAAATGAATGGCCTGATCCTGAACCAACTGCCCGTGAATGTTATCGCGCTGTTGGGCGAACTGGTTCATATCGGGAGCGGTTCTTTCCACGACTTGGATTATATACCAGGCCTGGCCGTCCTGTATGGCGGAACTGATGTTGTTCAGGGGAAGTCTGTGGCAGGCGGCGGCGAAGGTGGTATTGACGCCTATATCGGGTACCCGGTCCTCCATTTTAAAGAGGGGGGTCTCCTGCAGGGGCAGTTCCTGTGAATGGGCGGCCGCTTCCAGGTCTCCGCTGATCAAGGCTTGCCGGCGGATTTCATCGGCGATTTTCCGCGCGGCTTGTTCATTGCGCTGGCGCCTGATTTTTTCCACCAGTTCCGTTCTTACCTCATCCAGGTTCTTGGTCCTTTCGGGGATCACCTCGAGAACCTTCACGTAGTAGATGGAGGATTCGGATTCGATGGCATGGCTGATCTTTCCCTTTTTATGGCCGAAGGCGAAATCGATCACGTTGGGCAGGTAACCGTAACCGGGGAGGAACGCTCCTCTGGCGAAGGGGGGTAATTTCTTCACTTCCAGGCCCTTGGCCGCCGCTCCTGCTGCGAAGCCCTTTTCCAGAATCATCTCGTTGGTTTCCTGGATCAGGGTGCCCAAGGAGTCCCGGGTTTCGTATCCGGGATTGACGCTCATTAGAATGTGGCGGGCCCGTACTTTCTCTTCCCCCTCCTCGGTTTTCTTATCCACGGTTTTAATAAGATGATATCCGAATTCCGTTCTCACCGGCTGGCTGACCTGGCCGGTGTCGAGTGAAAAGGCGGTGTAGGTGAAGATTGAATCCATCCCGCTGGTGCCGAAGAATCCCAGGTCTCCACCCCGGGCCGCGGTAACCGGATCGTCCGAGTAACTGGCGGCGGCTGCGGCGAAATCCGCGCCCTCCATGATTTCTTCCCTGAGCTCCAGCATTCTATCCAGCACGTCCTGCTCGTCGTAGGTCGAGGCTTTTTTCTCTATTTCGATGATCTCGACGGCCCGTTTCTCGAACTCCCGGTACTGGTCCTGGGTATCTTGATAGAGTTGGCTGATTTCTTCAGGGGTGGGTTCGTAGTCCCGGGCCGCGTCCCCGATCGGCACCTTCACGTAGCGGGCTTTGACCGAGACGTTCTGCTCCTCGAATTTCTTCTGGATCTCCCTTTCCGGTATATGCACCTGAGAGGCCCACATGATCTGTAGCTTCCTTTCCGGGAGTACCTGCCGGCCCCATCTCTCCAGCAGGGTCCAGTCCATCTGGGGATCGGAAAGGGCTCTCAGGTAGGCTTGATAATCAAAATCTCCGCTCTCCGTCTTGAAGCTCTGCATCAATCCGGGGTGGGGATTGCGCCGCAGGAAGGAGACCAGTTCGTTGTCCGTAATGATAATCCCCAACCGTTTAATTTCCTCCCCCACCAAGATCTTCTGGATGGAAGTTTCCCAGGCCTGGGAGCGGAGCAGATGGCCCTCGGCGGGACTGATATCGTAGTTTTCGCCCCTTTGCATCCTTAATTGGGCCAGCACCTCCTGGTAATTCTGAGCATAGAATCTGCGGTCTATCTTAATTCCATTCACAGAGCCTATCACATCGGTATCCTGGCGGGATCTCCGGTCCCGGTTCCTGAGATCCATTCCCCAAACCGCGAAAATCGAAATTACAAAGGTAACCACCACCACCCATAGGATGACCTTGGTATTCTCTCTCAATTGTCTCAGCATATGCTTAGTTCCTTTTCAAGTTCTTTTGATATTTTACTTTACGCTGGACGGCGGCATCTTTGCCAAGCGTCGATAGGAACCGACCGCAACCGGTGCACGTTTCAAGCGCCGACACCCCGCGAATAAATTCACCTAAAACTAGCATATTACACGCTATTGCGCAAATTATTTAACAGTGATTGACAGGGCCTTCCCGCCGGTGATAATTTTCATCTGAAATGGTCAGACGAATTTTAATAATTCAGGCGCTGTTGCTGGTTGTTTTCTCCCGGGCCGGCGCGGAAATCTATCTCTGGCCCATGCATGGGGCCAGAAGGCTCAGCTCCAGTTTCGGGGAATACCGGGAGGGTCATTACCACGCCGGAATCGATTTACGTTCCTACGGAGAGATCGGGCTTCCCTGCCTGGCCGTCGCGGATGGTTCGGTCAGCCGAATCAAGATCGCGCCGGCGGGGTACGGAAAGGCTCTGTACCTAAAACTGAGCGACGGCCGTACCGCCGTCTACGCGCATCTGGACGGATTTAACCAAACCTTGGATTCCCTGGCCTGGCACCACCGGATCAGAGGGGAGAAATCCTGGTGTGATCTGCACCTTCCCCCCGGAACCTGCCCTTTCTCGGTGGGCGACACCGTCTGTTATTCCGGCACCTCCGGCACCCCGGCGCCTCATCTTCATTTTGAACTGCGGGACGAATCGGGCCGGCCCTTCAATCCCCTGGAAGAAATCTACAGCATCGAGGACAGAACCCCTCCGCTGATATCGGGTCTGGAGGTTATTCCCCGCTGGAAAGGAAGCCGCATCAACGGCAGTCCCTTTCCGCAGTTGCTGTTGCTGCGCGCCTCCCGGGGAAACCGGTACCTTCTCCCCGATACCCTCCACCTGGAGGGAGGATTCAGTTTTGGAGTATCGGTCTGGGACGTTCAGGGATACGGGCGCTACCCCATGGCCCCCCTGGCGGTGGAGATAACGGTAGATGGAGAATCCCTCTATACCCTGCAAAACAGCCTTTTTTCCTACGCGCAGGCGGGGGAGGTAAATCTGGAATACGAAATCTTCGGACCCGGTCCGGCCGGCCGGTACACCCTGCTTTACCGGAAGGAGGGGATCACGCGGGAGGATCGATCCGGCCCCGGACTGGTGCACGCCGCCGAGGACCACCCTTTCGGGCTGAGGATGAGCAAGGGTCTGCACCGGGGTGAAATAAAGGCCCGGGACGCCTCGGGCAACGAATCCCGGGCGGTGTTTTATTTTTGTCTGCATAGCCTGCCGGTGATAGAAAAAACCGACCGGCTGGAAGCCGCCCCCGAGGTGATACTATCCGGTTTCGACCCGGATGGGGGAACGGTCCGGGGGAGGCTTCTCGAATCCCTGGACGGCGGATATAGCTGGAGAGAGCTGCCGGTGGAGCGGCGGGGAAGTTATGAACGAAGCGTGGTCTCGGAGCGTCAGGATGCCGTATTCCGCTATCTGCTGCGGGATGATGAAGGAGCGGAGGTAAGCAGGTATTTCGCCTCTCCCCCGCTTTCTCCCGAACCGGACAATGTTTTCTGCGAGATGGCGCTCCGCGCCGGGAATGGAGGGATGATCCTCGATATAATTACGGATCGGATGATGTCCGCGCTCCCGGTGGTGGAAAAATTGGCGGCGCAATCCCTGGATACGGTAAGGGTTTATCAGGAGGATCTGCGGCGGTATTCCGCGCCGGTGGAGGTGGAGACACTGACGGACGGATTGAACATATTCAGGGTCCGGGGTCTTGACCACCGGGGTTACCCGCTGGAATCGGTTAAGGCTTTTACCGTTCACCTGGTGCCGCCGGGTGAGCCCGTTCGCTGGCAACTGGGAGATACCCTGGATATCCGGCTGGTTTCCCGGTCCATCAATCTTCCCCTGGCCTGTCTTTCCCGGGATACTGCCCTGCCGGGGCGGCCGCCGGAGGGTATGAAGCATATCAGCTCGCCGTTCGATCTTGAATTCGAGCCCCAGCTCTTTACTCAATCCCTGGAAATGCTCGTTGATACTTCGCGTAATACGGGACTTTTTTACTGGAAGGACGACCGGGAATGGAAATGTTTGGGGGTTCCCGCCATGAACGGCGGCAAGGTAAAAATCGAGCACCCGGGGACATATATATTCCTCCAGGATCCACTCCCCCCCCGAATCGAGCACGTGGCGCTGGAGGATCACCCCTCCGGAAGCGGCTTCTTCAAGGATTTCCAATGCTGCCTGCCGGTGCGGGAGGAGGGCAGCGGTATCGATCCCTATTCAGCCGAAGCTTTTCTGAACGGGAAAAGGATGGTTTGCGAGTGGGACGAATTCCGCCAGCGGCTCTATATCCCGGTTCCCCGGTCATTTACCGCCGGTCCGGTCAAGTTGAAGGTGGAAATAAGCGATCTGGCGGGAAACAGGAGTGTCGAAGAATTTGGATTTATGCTAAGATAGGGGCCAGGGAGGTTTCCGGGGTATGGCAGATCTAAAGTTCGTTCATCTACATAATCATTCGGAATTCAGTTTGCTGGACGGGGCGATCCGCATTCGGGACTTGGTACGGACCGCCAAGAACCTGGGCATGAACGCGGTCGCCTTGACCGACCACGGCAACCTGTTCGGCGCGGTGCCTTTTATCCGGGAAGCCGAAGCGGCCGGGATCAAGCCTATTCTGGGCATGGAGACATACATGGCCAGGGGCGGCCACCGGGAGAAGAAATTTATCCGGGGACAAACAAAGAACGAACATCTTACCCTGCTGGTGAAAAACGGGGAGGGTTATAAAAATCTAATCGAACTCTCTTCCGTCGCTTACCTGGAAGGATTTTATTACAAGCCCCGGATAGATCTCGAATTACTGGAGAGATTATCCGGGGGCCTGATCGGATTGAGCGGCTGCCTGCAGGGCAGCATTCCGCGGATGCTCCTGGAGGGCAACTACGAGGAAGCCGTGAAACTGGCTTCCCGGTTGTCCTCCATATTCGCGCCCGGTGATTTTTATATTGAGCTGCAGAATCATGGCATTCCACAAGAGATCCAGCTGATACCGCAGTTGACCAAGCTGGCCCGGGAGCTGGGATTAAGAACGGTGGTTACCAATGACTGTCATTTCTGCGCCGCCGACGATCATGAGGCCCACGATGTGCTGCTGTGCCTGCAGACCGGTAAGGATCTGGATGATCCGGAGAGGGTATTCCGTTCGCACAAGGATACCTGGTTCAAATCCGCGGAACAGATGGCGGCGCTGTTCCCCGATCATCCGGAGGCCCTGCGAGCCACCGTGGAGATCGCGGATAAGTGCGATTTCACCCTGCAGGACACGGGAACCCAGCTTCCGGTTTTTCCCATCCCGGAGCCGTTCGGCAACGCCGAGGAATACCTCGAGCATCTGGTCATGGAGAATCTTCCCCTGCGGATACCCCGGGTGAACGAAGAGATCCGGGATCGCATCCGCTACGAACTGGAAGTGATCAATAAGATGAACTTCTCCGGCTATTTCCTGATCGTATGGGATATCGTCAACGCCGCCCGAAAGAATAACATACATGTGGGACCGGGAAGAGGTTCGGCGGCCGGCAGCCTGGTCTGTTACACGCTGGGCATCACCGATATTAATCCGCTCGAGAACGGGCTGCTGTTCGAGCGGTTTCTGAATCCGGAAAGAATATCCATGCCCGACATCGATATAGATTTCTGCGACGACAGAAGGCAGGATGTGATCAATCATGTGGTTGAAAAGTACGGCAAAAACAACGTCTGCCAGATAATCACCTTCGGGAGGATGGCGGCCCGGGCGGTGGTCAGGGACGTGGGCCGGGTGCTCAAGGTTCCCTATGGCGAAGTGGACAAGCTGGCCAAGATGATTCCCTCCACTCCCGGGATGAATTTGTCCAAGGCCCTGGATTCGGTGCCCGAGCTCAAGGAACGATTCCAGAACGATGACGGCGTGAAAAGGCTTATCGATCTGTCTTTGAAGCTGGAAGGCCTGGCCCGGCACGCTTCCACGCACGCGGCGGGTCTGGTGATAACTCCTACCCGTCTGGTCGAGCACGTTCCCCTTTTTCGCTCCAACAAGGGCGAAATAACCACCCAGTACGAGATGAAGATACTGGAGGGGATCGGGCTACTGAAAATTGATATCCTGGGATTGAAAACGCTGTCCCATATAGATAATACCCTTAAGTTGATCCGGGAACACGAAGGCGTGGATCTGCACATGGATGATATTCCCATAGATGATCCCGGAACCTTCCGGCTTCTCCAAAAAGGACAGACCATATCGGTATTCCAGCTGGAGAGCGCCGGGATGCGGGATTTGCTCAAGAAGATAGAACCCACCACCTTCGGGGACGTGATTGCCATAAACGCCCTCTACCGTCCCGGACCCCTAGGCAGTGATATGGTGACCGATTTCATTGAATGCAAGCACGGGCGCAAGCGAATCCGCTATGTTGATCCCCGGCTGGAACCGATTTTGAAAGAGACCTACGGGGTGATACTGTACCAGGAGCAGGTGATGCGGATCGCCAGCGACCTGGCGGGATTTTCCCTGGGACAGGCCGACATCCTGCGGCGCGCCATGGGAAAAAAGAAAAAAGAAGTGATGAGGAAGCAGGGAGAGCAATTCGTCAAAGGGGCCATGGAGAGAAATATACCCGAGAAAAAAGCCCGGAAGATATTTGATCTGATGGCCTTTTTCTCCGGTTACGGATTCAACAAGTCTCATTCGGCGGCCTACGCCATGATTTCGATGCGCACCGCCTATCTGAAGGCTCATTATCCGGCGCCCTTTATGGCGGCGGCGATGACCAATGATATGGGCGATACCAACCGGCTGATCGTGCTGCTGGAAGAATGCTGCAATATGGGCTTGGTGGTTCATCCTCCCGATATCAATATCGGGGAGGTGGGATTCGCGCTGGCGAACGGTGAAATCACTTATGGATTGGCCGCCGTTAAAAATGTGGGTGAAAAGGCGGTGCGGAGTATCGTGGAGGCGAGAAAAGACGGACCATTCGCGGATCTGCATGATTTCTGCGACCGGGTAGACCTGCGGATGATAAACCGGCGCGTAATTGAAAATCTTATCCAGAGCGGAGCCATGGATTCGTTGCCCGCCACCAGATCGCAGAAAATGGCTACCCTGGACCGTATCCTGGCTCAAGCGCAGAAGCGCCAGAGCGCCCGGGACCGGGGGCAGACCTTTCTGGGATTTCTGGATGGCGCCCCTGCCGCTGACGTAAAAAATTATGAAGAGGTTCCGGATTGGGACGAAAGCAACCGCCTGCACCGGGAAAAGGAATCGCTGGGCTTCTATTTTTCCGGACACCCGCTGGACCGTTACCGCGACCTGTTCGGTAAAATCATTAATGTCAGCAGCGTTTCCCTTCCCGAGATGCAGGATCGAATACCGGTGATAATGGCCGGATTGATTACCGATATCAAGGTGATAGTCGATCGCAAGGGCAATCCGATGGCCTTTGTGACCCTGGAGGATTTTAGCGGCTCCTGTGAAATGGTGGTTTTTTCCACGAACTACGGTTCCCGCCGGGAACTCCTGCAAAAGGATAACCTGATTGTCGTCAAGGGGAAGGTTTCCATTAAAACCGGGGGAGAGTGTAAGATCATAGCGGACAAGCTGTATTCGATCGATGAAGCACTGCGGTATCTCTCCCGGAAGGTGCATCTAACCCTGCGCGAAGGGATCTTCGGGGAAGCGGAACTGGCCGGATTAAAGGACGCCGTCCAACGTTACCCGGGTGAAAGAGAACTCTGCTTTCACTGGAAGCGAAACGGCACCGATAAATATACGATCCGGTCCCGGAGTATGGGGGTATCACCCGATCTCGAATTGTTCAAGGAATTGAAGAAGATAGCGGGGGTGGAAAATGTTGAGATCTCCCTGTAGCATCGCGTTCTTATTAATAATGGGGGGTGTGTCCCTTTGTCCGGGGGCGGCGGTTTGGGGCCAGGGTTCCGAAGATATCGTGCTGGTGACCAGCCCCACCGCCGGCATCCTTTCCCATGGATCTTACATGTTCCAAGGCGCGGTCGGTCCGGATAGCGGCCTGCTTTTCGGCGTGAAGGTGGGATTTTACAATCGTCTGATGACCGGTCTCTCCTATGGAGTGCAGCGATTCATCGGGAGGGGAGATATAAAAAGGAACGACCGCCTGGGGGTGCAGGTCCGTTTCCGCTTACTGGAGGAAGGATACGCCGGCCCCGCGCTGGCCTTGGGAATAGATACCCAGGGGGAAGACAGCTTCCTGGAACAGGATGAGCGGTATGAAAGAAAATCCAAGGGAATATACTCGGCCTTAAGCAAGAATTATTATTTAATCAGAAACTTCAGCCTGCATGGAGGCATCAACTACTCCTTCGAGGACCGGGACGAGTCCGGTCCGAATCTGTTTGGGGGATTCTCCCTGGAAGCGGTAACCGGGATGAGCTTGCTGCTGGATTACAACGCCTCGGTCGATGACAACGATCGCGGGCTGGCTTCGTGCCGTACCCGGGGGCGGGGTTACCTGGATGCCGGGGTTCGTTTCCAATACATGGAAAACCTCAGGATCAGGGTTTTATTCAAGGATCTGCTCGGTAACTATGTTCCCCAGAAGGGGGTGGCCCGGGCCCTGGAAATATTTTATATCGATTATTTCTAACGGATGGAAGGCATGGAAAATCAGGATAACAAGATACTGGATTTTGAGAAACCGGTTTATGAAATGCAGAACCGGATAGAACAACTCAAACGGGAAGGTTCGGTCAATGCCGGTGAACTCGGCAGGTTGATGGAAAAATTGAACGAATTGGAGGGTCAGGTTTATAAGGACCTCTCCGCCTGGGAAAGAGTGCAGTTGGCCCGGCATCCACTTAGACCGACCATCCTGGACTATATCGATGCTATCTGTGATGAATTTGAGGAGCTTCATGGGGACAGGCTTTTTGGAGATGATCCGGCGGTCATCGCCGGAATAGGCAGGATCGATAAATTGCGCCTGATGATATACGGCCACGCCAAGGGGCGCAACACCCAGGAAAGGATAAGACATAATTTCGGAATGGCCAAGCCGGAAGGATTTCGCAAGATCCTGCGGGTGATGAGAATGGCCGAAAAATTCAGGCTTCCCGTGCTTTCCTTCATCGATACTCCCGGCGCCTATCCGGGAGTGGGCGCGGAAGAGAGAGGGCAACCGGAGGCGATCGCCGAGAATCTTAAGCAGGCGTTTAACATCAAAACGCCCATCCTGGTTATTGTTATCGGAGAAGGAGGGAGCGGCGGAGCCCTGGCCCTGGCGGTGGGAGACCGGACTTTCATGATGGAACATGCCATCTACTCGGTCATATCACCCGAGGGGTGCGCGGCGATCTTGTGGAAAAGCCGGGAAAAAGCCCCGGAAGCCGCGGCCTCTCTCCGTCTCACTGCGGCCGATTGCCTTGAATTCGGGGTGATCGACGGAATTTTAAGAGAGGTACACGGAGCGGCTCACCGGGACCCCCAGGGTAACGCCGCCATGATCAAGGAAAAGATACTGGATGAAGTCGAGGCGCTGGGAAGGATAAATCCCGATAGTATGTTGAGACAGAGGGAGGAAAAGTTCCTCGCCATGGGTATCTTCGAGGAAGATTGATCTTTCCTCCACCGCCAGTTCCGGGAAAGGATAGGTACCACGAACAACTCCCCCCGGTGTCCGGCCGGATTCCCCGTCCCCTCACGGATGATCCCGACCGTTCCGGTCGATTAAAGGTAAAATAACGGTTTTTCGGCTTGACCTGGTACTATTATATTATCTATAATTATAAGGCCAGCTTAAACGAATCGAACATACAGGTAAAACTTCTGTGCTGCGGGTCCCTGATAGGAAAGAGTGACTTTCCAGGGTAATCAGGGATTTTTCTTTGAAAGGAAAGGGATCATGATCAGAAAAGATCTGCTGGATATTCTGGCATGCCCTCAATGCCGGGAAAAGGTTGTTCTGAGCGGAGATAATAACTGGCTCGTCTGTAACAATTGCCGGTTGAAATATCCGGTTGAGGATGATATTCCCATCATGCTGATCGATCGCGCCGAAAAGGCCGAATAGGGAAGGAACGGAAAGCAGAGTTTTATGTGTGTGTTTACGCATTTTGCGGCGGGAGCATTACTGGGGGCTTTTTCACCGCATGTCGCCCTCGCTCCGGTAGTCGGCTTGGGAAGCCATATCGTGCTCGATGTCATCCCCCACCGGGATTTTGAGAACATGAAGGTCGAGATCGGTTTGGGGATTCTGGCCCTGGCGGTGTTACTGGCGGGGGGGGTCTACAGTTGGGCGGTGATTCTGGGGGGATTGGCCGCCGTACTTCCCGACCTGGAAAATCTGCTCTGGAAGCTGGGGAAGATTCGGGAAAATCAGAAAATATTTCCGGGGCACGTGGGATTTATCCCCCACGGAAAACCGGCCGGTAAAATAAACTTGATCCTGCAATTTATCCTTTCCGCCGCGGCTCTGATATTTTTAATCAGGATAGAGGTATGAAAAAGTCGATATCAATATTTTTTATTTGCCTGGCGGTGGGCTTCGCCGCT
>JAFGPI010000121.1 GCA_016926065.1 Candidatus Krumholzibacteriota bacterium | reverse complement strand
AGGTCTTTCTCAACGATATTGTCATGCCGACGAAATCGACTGGAATAAATCAACTGAATCTGTCAATCTTAACCGGACACTAGTGAATCTATAGGATAACTCATGGGCGGGCGGAAGGGCAAGAAGGGACTTCTTTTTTTTGAGCCGGGGACTCCCCTGGCCGGGTGGCCTCGAAAGAGAGACATCCGAGACAATATAGATCCGGCTGGATCCCTCGATCTTTCTTATTACCAGCCGTATCCATATCAACGAAGCAAGACCATTTTCCGGGTGAACTTCTCCCCGCCGACCGTCAGGCGCATGAAATAAACACCGCTGGCCAGAGTCCGGCCCGCCTGCCCTCTTCCGTCCCAGGTAAGGGAGTATTCCCCGGCCGCCTCCCGCCCGTTCTTCAATACCGCGACCCGGCGCCCGGATATATCGTAAAGCGCCAGGTAAACCGCCGCCGTGCCGAAAACGTCCGTCGCCCCGGCCCCCACTGTGTACTGGATGCGGGTGGTGGGATTGAAGGGATTGGGGAAGTTCTGGACCAGGCCGGAACGGTAGGCCGGAGTATTTTCTTCCCCGGTGACGTCGGTCACCGTATAAAAAACCACGTTGCTGTTTTTGCTTTGATGGCCCTCGCTATCCAGGGCCCTGACCTGGTAGGCGAACTCCCCGGTTTCAGAGGCGGTTCTTACATACGCGGTGTCTGTACAGGCCGCTTCGATCACGCCATAGTATTCGCAGGTGGAGACGGGGTTGATATAGTCGATATAGATGCCTTCGCCTTCCACGTATGAATCGGTACAGTAGCAGAAACGCAGTAAAAGGACGGAATCTACTTCTATTCCATCTATAAAACCCAGGTTAAAATTGGCCGGCACCCATTCACCGGATTGCCCGGTTATACCGTTGCCGCGGTTATTGCCGCTAGGATTACTATTGGTGGTTACGTCTCCCCATACCGTCTGCCAGGTCAAACCGAAGTCGAGGCTGGCCTCCAGGTAGGCGTAATCATATCCCTCTTCGATATCGTACCAGAGAAAGCAGAAAATATTATAACCAAACGATACCGGATAAAAGATTTCCATGGTGAGGGTGCGATTCAGGTCGTTTCCCATCCCCGAATAGTAACTGGAGCTGCCCTCGAAAGCCCGGCCGGTGCTGAGCGAAAAGCCCTCCATCGTCCACCGGGTGTCGCCCGCCTCGCAGGGATCGGCCGTCCCTTCCAGTTCCTTGTATTCGACAATCTCGTAACTGACCGGCGGATTGGGATCGGCCGGATTCCCCCCCGACCAGCTCAGCAGATGGGAAGGATCGGCCAGGTCCTCCACCTCCGCCAGCAGCGGAGCATACGGTCCCAGCACCCCGTAAGGATTCCCGGCCCGGCGGATAAGGGTTAGATTAAGCTCCAGCACCTTCTCGCAGGTCGGCTGGATGAGACTGTCCGGCGGCCCGAATCCCCCCTCCTCGTAACTATTCAATTCGATCGTATAGGCGAATATCTTGTCCCGCAGGGAGGTATCCCCGTATGCCCAATCGTCGGTATCGCCATTTGTCGGATAGAGAACGCTGGTGGCGGTGCAGCCGAGCAGGTAATCGTTACCCCTCTGCAGCGAATCGGCCAGAACGGAGAAGAGTTCATGATCGTCGGTATAGATCGCGTCGTATCCCCAGGGATAGATTATCAGCTCGCCGTACGAATGATAGGAGAGGGATGCGGTGAACTCCCGGGTGTTGCAGAAATCCCTGACCGCCTGGGTCTCCGGCTCGCTGAATGGCCCGGGACCGCGGTAGGTAGGCGAAGAGGTGTTAGGCGAACTTCCCACATCGTCGTATCCCCACATATAGCCGTAGTTCCGGTTCAGGTCCACGCCGTGCGTCCCGTCGCCGTTATCCCGCCGGTTTTTCCTCCACCAGCCCCACCAGTCCCCGAGGTGATTGTTCTGCACGTAGACATGGCCGTCCGGATTGATCATGGGAGCTATCCAGATCTCCCGATTATCCACCATCTCGGTCACCGCGGGCGAGAGACCGTAATTTTCCAGCAGGTAATGGACCAGGTAAAGGGGAACCTCCACCGACATCAGTTCCCGGGCGTGGTGGCACCCCATGATCAGTACTTCCGCTTCGCTCTCGTCGATATCGGCATTGTCCGATATCTTGAGGGCCCGGATGACCCTTCCTTCCAGGCTGAATCCAACCGTATCCAGGCGGGTGAGGGAGGGATAGAGCAGAACCAGGGTATCCAGGTCGCTCTCCATCTCAGCGTAGGTATGATACAGTCCGAGGTTCTCATCCAGGTCGGATACTCCCCGGAGCGAAGCTCGCTCCAACACCTCCGTCAGCAGAGAGCGGGACCGTAACCAATCTAGTTGTTCGCCGGTAACCGCCAGATCCACCCGGCCGTCCCGGTAGAGGGCCAGCACGTCGATATTCTTTTTCACTAAATCAGCGTAGGTGAGTTCCCGGGAAAGTCTGGTCCGCACCAGCGCGGTAGCTTTATCTTGCCCCCCCTGAAGCGGGGCAGTAAGAGCGGTTACAGCAAAAAGAGCACACCAGACAATCAGCGTCATATTTCGCAAAACAGCCTCCATTTCACCCGGACCGGGAGAGATCAACCTGGTGTAATATTCTAGACAGTTAATTCATTATACCATATTTCCTCATATTTTTCATTGACTTTAAGAAAATTCCCGGGAGGCAGGAAATAACTTGATTTTCGAAGACCGGAAAGGTAATTTTTTATCCCGCTCCCCCGGGGAGCTTAATATCTCCGCCCCAGGAGGAAGGATGGAACTATGCCGACCTATCATTACGCTTGTGAGAACTGCCATCACGAGTTCGAGCTGGACCAGAAGATAAGCGATCCTCCCCGTAAACGCTGCCCCCGTTGCCGGGGCAAGGTATACCGGGTGATCCATCCGGTAGGGCATATACTGAAGGGCTCGGGATTCTATAAGACCGATTACCGGGACGAGGATTTCAATAAAAAGGAACTGGCCGAAAAGGAAATCTCCTCTCCGGCGATGGCGGAAAAGAAAAAGAAGAAGAAAAGTAAAAAGTCCGAATCCTGACCGTTCGGTATTGCGGGCTATATGCGGGCACCGGGTCGCGGTTCCCGCCTACTTCCGCAAGGTGGTCTTAATAATTTCCACCGCCTTTTCAATCTCTTCCCGGCTGACGTTCAACGGCGGACGGAACCGTACCGTACGGGGACCGCACTTCAAAATGATAAGACCGTTCTGGAGACAGCCGCTCACGAACTTATCGCGCGCTTTGCCGTCGGAAAAATCAAAAGCGCAAAACAGGCCCAATCCCCGCACGTTCGAAATCCGTTCCGGATACTCACCCTGGATTCCCCGTAACCGCTCCTGCAGCACCTCGCCCATGCGGGCGGCGTTTTGGACCAGGTTCTCTTCATCGATGATCTTGAATATCCTCATGGCCCGGTACATATCGACCAGGTTTCCGCCCCAGGTCGAATTGATCCGGCTCGATTTTTTGAAGACGCTCTCCACCTCGTTGATGCGATCGCTGGCCATTATGCCGCAGACCTGGGTTTTCTTGCCGAAGCAGAGTATATCAGGCTCCACCCCGAAATTCTGATGGGCCCACATCTTCCCGGTAAGTCCCACTCCGGTCTGTACCTCGTCGTAGATCAGGATGACTTCGTTTTCATCGGCTATCCGTCGCAGCTCCTGGAAAAATTCTTTTCGGAAATGGTTGTCGCCCCCCTCTCCCTGTATCGGCTCAATAATGATGGCGGCGATGTCGTCACCGTCCTCGGCGATCACTTTCTCTATGGCCTCCACGGCCCTCTTCTCGGCCGCCTCGATTTCGGCCAGGTTATCCTCTAGGGGAAAGATCACCTTGGGATTCTCGATGCGGGGCCATTTGAATTTGGGAAACAGATCGGTCTTGGTCGGATCGGTATTGGTGAGGGACATCGTATACCCGGTCCGGCCGTGAAAGGCCTCCCGGAAATGTATCACCTGGTGACCTTTCTCTTCCTTGAAACCTTTGGCGAAATTTTTCTGCACCTTCCAGTCGAAGGCGGCCTTAAGCGCGTTTTCAATGGCCAGGGCTCCCCCGCTGATAAAGAAGAGATGGGGTAGACTCCGGGGCACGGCCAGGCGGGAGAAAGTGGCCACAAATTCAGCCATTTCAGCGGTATATATGTCTGAATTGGAAACCTTATTGACCGCCACCCGGGCCAATTTCTTTAAAAATTTCTCTTCGGTCAACCGGGGGTGATTATACCCCAGGGCACTGGAAGCAAAAAAAGTAAAGAAATCAAGATACTCCTTTCCGGTAGCGGCATCGTGCAACCAGCTTCCGTGGCTCTTTTCCAGATCCAGGACGAAAGGATATCCATCGATCAACATATTGCGTTTAAGGGTACTAAACACATCGGCAGGCGCAATATTCACATCAAGCATTTTTACCTCGCAGTTTAAGTCCCACGGTAACAGTAAATTACATTTTAATTCCGTCTCATCTACGGTCTCATCTACGGGCCGAGACGTAGGTAAATATATTATCTTTAGCTGAATTTTTCAATCATTTTTAATATAAAATATTAACCGGAACGGGTAAAAACGCCTTATTTACCGGTTCTCCCGGTCTATTGATCTTAAAGGATTTTAAGGATAGCTGGGGAGGTGCGGGAATTGCTCCATCGGTTGATATTTAGGGGCGGGAATGGAACGCAGGATGACAGTTTTTCCTGCGTTCCAATTCCCGCGTGAGGTGATCAAGCCACTTCACGCTCCCGAAAAATATGATTCCGAGGATACCGGGAATCTTTTCTATTTAAACCTTGCCCGCCGGTCCTCCGGCCAGAAGGTGTTGACCTTGACCAGCCTGGAATTCTCGTCGAAAACGAACTCCTTGCCCAGCTCATAGTATTTCCAGTGTTCCGTAATCCTCCCGTACCCCTTCACGCGAAGACGGTGAACGGGAAATCCGTATTCCTCGTATACGCGCAGCTTGTCACTTTGAAACTGGGAGATCAGATAGGCGTTCCGGGCGTATCTGCGGCCCCGCTTTCCCCGGTAAACACTTGTCGCTTCAACGCTTGCCGCCAAGAGGACTAACACGCACGCTGCCAGGGTCAGACGCTTAAACATGGCTGTCACTTCCTTCCGCGATGTAAAACCAGAAGTTGCTGTACTTGTGACCCTACTGGACCCTATTATACCATAAATTTACCGATTATTTCAAGAGGTGGATGAAGATTTCGAAAGGTTGCCTGTAGTGCCTAAAGATAACCGGGATAGGGTACTCTCCCCAAGAATCATTCAGCTCCTGCTGGTTGCGCTTTTTATCATATGGTCCAATTCATTTACCGCCATAAAACATCTCCGAGAGATCTTCTCGCCCCTGCAGCTGGTTCTGGCCAGGTTCCTGCCGGTATCGCTCTTTGCCCTCGGATACATACTGGCCAGCCGTAAACGGGTGAGGGAAAGCCTGGAGATCCTGAAAGACACACCGGTCAGAATAATCGGCATGGGAATAGTGGGTATCGCGGGATATAACTTTTTCCTCTACCTGGGACAAAGTGAAATAAAACCGGGAGCGGCGGCTCTGCTTACCACCCTCTCTCCCCTGTTCACTCTCCTGCTGGCCGGACTTTTCTTGAAAGAAAGAATCGACGGCAGAAAAACCGGGGGGATCCTGCTGGCCTTTGCCGGACTCTATCTGGTCGTCAGATACGGCCGCGTGGGGATGGGCCGGATCACCGACATCGGCAACGCCGATATCCGCTATGCTTTGATTTCGGCCCTGGCTCCCCTGAGCTGGTCGATCTATACGATTATCGGGAAGGACCTAGTAAAAAGCAGGTCCCCTTTTCTCCTCACCTGCCTGTCGATCGTGGTGGGGATCATTCCGCTACTGCCGGCCCTGGGGGGAGATTTTTTCCATACCTTCTTTTCCTTGAACCTCGCCGGTTGGATCGCCCTGGCCTATCTCAGCATCATGTGCACTATAGTCGGATTCGGCATCTGGAACCTGGGATTAAAGCACCTGAGCGCCACCTCGGTCTCTTCCTTCATCTACCTCAATCCGCCCTTCGCCGCGTTTTTCGGATGGTTATTATTCGGGGAGGAAGTCACCCTCTTTTTCCTGCTCGGATCTGCCGTGGTTTTGGCCGGATTGTATTTCGCCCAGTCCCGCGATTAATGCGCCGCCTCCCCGGTTACCTTCCCTCCCCGCCTGCTTGGCCCCGGATTTCCCTTTCCTCCGGTCCCTCCACCCTCCCGGAATCGTACCGGCCGGCTTGGCTTTTCCCGCCTTCCCTCCTCCCCCGCCGGAGAAAAAAATCATTGCCCCCCGCGCGGCTTTTACGGTAAGTTATTCTCTAATATTTCATCCGGAAGCGTTTTAGGTATCGACGCAGGAGGAATCCCGGTGACGACAGGCAAGTCCGTTCAGGAACGCGGAGAATGGAGTTCGAAGGTTGGATTTATCCTGGCCGCCGCGGGTTCGGCGATCGGCCTCGGCAATATCTGGAGATTCCCCTATACGGCCGGGGAACACGGTGGAGCCGCTTTTCTCTTTCTTTACCTGATATGCATAGCCCTGCTCGGCCTCCCCATAATGATCGCCGAGCTGGCCCTGGGGCGCTACCGGCACCGTAACGCGGTGGGCGCTTTCGAAGCGATTAAACCGGGAAGCGCCTGGAAATTGGTCGGCTTCCTGGGGGTGATCACCGGCATCTGCATCTGGTCTTTTTACTCGGTGATCGCCGGATACACCGTGGGCTTTATCGGTAAGACCTTGATCGGAAACACCTTATCCTACGAGGCCTTCGCCTCCAATCCCTGGATATCGATCCCCCTGACCGCTTTCTTTATTTTCCTTACCGTGATCGTGGTGCAGGGAGGAGTGCGCAACGGCATAGAGCGCTGGGCCAAGATACTGATGCCGATTCTTTTTTTACTCATGGTCGTCCTGATTATAAGATCGGTCACCATGAAGGGAGCGGGGGCAGGCCTGGTTTTCTACCTTAAACCCGATTTAACCAAGATCACCGGGAAAACGGTACTGGCCGCGCTGGGGCAGGCCTTCTTCTCGCTGAGCCTGGGAATGGGGTGCATGATCACCTACGGCAGCTACCTTTCCAAAAAGGACAACCTGATAACCTCCGGTTGTTTCGTGGCCTTTTTCGATACCCTGATAGCAGTGATGGCCGGTTTTCTGATCTTTCCCGCCCTTTTTGCCCAGGGAATGGAAGCGCAGCGTCACGACCCGGGCCTACTGTTCAAGGTACTGCCCCAGATATTCTCCCAGATTCCCGGGGGCAACCTGGTGGGTGCCTCCTTTTTTCTCCTTCTGGCCATCGCGGCCCTGACCTCCACCATTTCCCTGCTGGAAGTGGTGACCGCCTACCTGGTGGACGAAAAACACTGGCTCAGACGCCGGGCAGTATGGATAACGGCCGCGGTAACCTTTCTCCTGGCCCTGCCTTCGGCCATGTCGCAGGAGGGTATGGTCCCGGCCCTCGGCCAACTCCCCCTGATAAACATGAGTTTTCTCGGTCTCATGAATTGGACCTTCGGCAACATTACCCTGGCCATCGGAGCGCTGCTCACCTCCATATTTTTCGGTTGGATATGGAAATCCTCCATTTCCCACGCCGAGCTAAGCGAGGGCTGTCCCTGGTACCGCCCCATCGCTCCGGTCCTTTCCTTTCTGCTGAAGTTTTTCTGTCCCCTGACGATCCTGGTGGTGCTGATTTTCTTCTTATATAATACCATAAAGTGAAATGTCGGAACCTTTCGCCGCGGAGGAGCAATACATTAACAGGAGTGATAAATGGAAACGGTAAAAAATGTAATCGACGCCGTTTACGACTACATCTGGGAATTCCCCAAGGCCTTTCCCTATTTCATCGTCCTCCTTCTGGGAACGGGAATATTCCTGACCGTGCGGCTGCGCTTTATCCAGTTGCGCAAGGTTTCGCACAGCCTGGCCATTATCGCGGGATACTACGACAATCCCCAGGACAAGGGAGAAATCAACCACTTTCAAGCCCTCACCGCGGCCCTCTCGGCTACCATAGGGATCGGTAATATTTCCGGAGTGGCCATAGCCATCCATTATGGAGGTCCGGGGGCCCTTTTCTGGATGTGGGTGACGGCCATCCTGGGAACCGCCTCCAAATTCGTGGAATGCACCCTCAGCCTTCACTTCCGCGAGGTCCACGAGGACCAGACGGTATCGGGTGGTCCCATGTACTACATCGAGAAAGGCTTGGGCAGGCCCTGGAAATTCATGGCCGTGATCTTCGCCTGCTGCGCCGTGATCTCCTCTTTCGGCAGCGGTAACGCCGTACAGGCCTTTACCGTGGCCGATTCTTTCCGCAGCGACTTCGGGATCCCCACCTGGATTACCGGTTCGTCAATGGCCGTTATTATCGCCCTGGTTATCATCGGGGGGATCAAACGCATCGGCAAGGTGACCAGCAAGCTGGTTCCGGTCATGTCCGTGATTTATTTCCTGGGCGCCATCACCGTGCTTTTGATTAACGCCCCCCTGGTCCCCGGAGCGATCGGCACCATCTTCCGGGACGCTTTTACGGCCAAGGCCGGAGTGGGAGGATTTTTCGGCTCCTCCTTCATGTTCATGCTGATCTGGGGAGTGAAAAGAGGAATATTCTCCAACGAGGCGGGGCAGGGAAGCGCCCCCATCGCGCACGCCGCCGCCAAAACCGAAGAACCGGTGCGGGAGGGCCTGGTAGCGATGATCGGACCCTATATAGACACCCTGCTGATATGTTCCCTCACCGGCCTGGTAATCGTCACCGTGGGGGTTTGGTCGCAGAAAAAGGATGAGACGATTACATTTAAAATGCAGAACGAAATAACCATGATGAAAAGCGAGGGGCGGGTCCAGATCAACGGGAAGATCGAGGAGGGAGACCTGATGAAGGACGAGTTCCATATTTCCGCCGGTAGCGCCCCCGAGGTGGTTTTCATCAAGAATGACAGCCCCATAGATGACGCGATCGTTTGGTACGAAAACCGGCGGTTTACCGGAAGGGTGACCGTGGATGAGGATGGGGCCCCGCATTTCCAGGACGAGCGGGGAAGGGAAATACCGGCGGGCGACGTGGAAGTAAGCGGATGGATACTGCAAAATGGATCTCCCCTCACCGGCTGGGCCTTCCAGAAAGGTCTCTCCCCCCTGGGGAATTGGGGTCACTATATCGTAACCATCGCGGTATTTCTCTTCGCGCTCTCCACCGCGATTTCCTGGTCGTATTACGGCGACAGGAGCATTGAATACCTGTTTGGACCCCCGGCCATCATGCCCTACCGGGTGGTATTTTGTATAATGCATTTCCTGGGAGCGGTATTCTCCCTGGAAATCGTCTGGGGCTTCGGGGATACCGCCTTGGGATTGATGGCCATTCCCAACCTGATCGCTATCTTCGCCCTGTCCGGAGTGGTCAAAAAACTAACGGACGATTACTTCTCCCGTTCCCACCGGAGGTATAAAAATTCATTTTTTAAAAAATAGGGGATAACCCCCAGAGGGAGGAATAATACCTTGTACGGACGGCCCGCAGGCCGCCAAAAGGATAAATTAATTTAGATATACCAACCCTCTCAACGTTATATCCGGACTTGGTTCCTTGACAGCTATTTCAGAAGCGGATATAATATAGATGAAGCCCCTGCTGGACAGGTGAGGTGAATGATTTTGGAATAAAATCGCGGGCTCAACTCTTTACAGAGTTTCCTTCAGAGTGATTCACCCCCACGGTTACGGCGGGGGCTTTTTATATTTAACCCTTCAGAGCAACACCCGCTCTAAATGGTTAAGGTATTTATTAATAATATCTTAGCTCAGAAACGGTCCGTGGTCTATTCCACCCAGCTCTCCACCAAGCCGTCCCTTAAAATGATATACCTCTTTTTCGTCCTCAAGCGCGGATCCCGGTATATAAGCTGCTCGTCCTTGTATTCACCGATCTCGCTGACACTGGTTTCATCCGGAAAGCCCCAGGATTCCAGGGCCGCTTCGCGCACCATTCCCTTGAACAACTCGTTGTCGCGGATGGCCCGGGCGGTTCTTTTGCCGAACTTGCGCAGGTTCATGCGGTACCTCTTGTCCGGTTTGTCATACCAGAATAACCGGTTTAGGGCTTGCACATACGTCTCTTTGGTTACCGGCCGCTCCAGGTTGAGGGTGTGACGGATTTTCCGCCGGTTGGGGCCCTTTACTCCCACCGCGCCGGTCCAATGCATATCCAGCTCGACGATTATCACCTCGGTGCCGCGATCGAGTACGCCGTTTCCGCCGATATCCGCCAGCAACGACCGGTTCCAGGCTTTTTTCCCGATGTACTCATCCTTTAACCCGTCCATATCCTCCACCGGGATGTCTTTTTTTATGACATCGACCGTAGTATTAACCGCTTTGCATCCGGATAAAACTAGTATCAGTACCAGAGCCGACCATAAAAATTTCTTACCAGTCACCCGCCTAGCCTCCTTGGTTACTATTATTTTTATTTGCATTCATAAAATAGAAATATAAACGGTATTAATCAAGTATTTTCTAGGCAATTCCCTTCAGATGCCTCAATACCATTCCCTGCCCGGAGCGGTCCAGGTCTATGGCGATAAGATCGAATCTGGTCTCACCATAGCGGACCCGGCTATTGCCGGAGGCATAGAACCGATGTGCGGCTTCCCGCAGATTCTTCACCTTACTCCGGCTGACTCCTTCCACTGCTCCCCCGAAACTGTCTCCCCTTCTGGTTTTAACTTCGATAAAGGCCAGGCAATCTTGACGGGCCGCTATCAGATCGATCTCCAGATGCCCGGTCCGGAAATTGCGCTGGATTATTTCGTAGCCTCTCAGGCACAGGTACTCAGCGGCGATCTTCTCGCCGCGCGAACCCAGTTCCTTCAGCCCCCTCACTTCCACCACCCCTTTTTTCTAACTGCAACTTGAAGCTGAGCCGGTGATAGGCGGATCTTCCCTTCCTGGCTATGGTCTGCCGGTGTTCCCTGGTTCCATATCCCTTGTTCCGGTGGAATCCGTAACCGGGGAAATGGCCGTTCTTCTCCCGCATGATACGATCCCTGGTCACCTTGGCCACAATCGAGGCGGCGGCGATGGCAAAGCTTTTCCTGTCTCCACCGGTTACCGCCTCACAGGGACAATCCAACCGGGGCCGGCGGGGTCCGTCGATCAGCACCAGGGAAGGAGTGATACTCAATCCTTCCACCGCTTCGCTCATCGCTTTCAGGGTCGCCTGTAAAATATTGATCCGGTCGATTTCATCCGATTCCACTATTCCGATCGCGTAGGCGGAGGAATTTTCCCTGATTACCTCGAAGAGTTCCTCGCGCACCGGCTCGCTGAGCAGTTTACTGTCGGTAACCCGCTCCAATCCCGGACCGGGTTCGCATATCACCGCGGCCGCCACCACCGGCCCGGCCAAGGCTCCCCGGCCGGCCTCATCCACCCCGGCCAGCGGACCTGCCCGGGATTCCCTTTTTTCCCGGTCAAAATCCACCAGCTCCTGGAAAGAGTTAGGCGATTTCACTCTCATCAGTTACCCTGACCGGATTTTTCACGGATACGGGCCGCCTTCCCCTTCAACTGACGCAGGTAATAGAGCTTGGATCTCCTCACTCTACCCGGCCGCAGGACCTTGATGCGGGCCAGGTTCGGTGAATGCAAGGGGAAAACGCGCTCCACTCCCACACCCTGGCTAACCTTGCGCACCGTAACGGTCTCTCCGATT
This sequence comes from Candidatus Krumholzibacteriota bacterium, assembly GCA_016926065.1. Classification (GTDB taxonomy): domain Bacteria; phylum Krumholzibacteriota; class Krumholzibacteriia; order Krumholzibacteriales; family Krumholzibacteriaceae; genus JAFGPI01. Next base: position 8,306 of record JAFGPI010000121.1, on the reverse strand, counting down.
CCGGCTCCCCGGCGCTGAATTACGATACCCTGGAAAATCTGGATTCTCTCCCGGTTTCCCTCTATTACCTTTACGTCACAACGCACCGTATCCCCAACATTGAATTCGGGGATCGAATGTTTCATATGCCTGGCTGAAACCTGATTGAGGATGTCCATACTCTCTCCTTATTTTACCTTTCCAGATGGAATGCTCCATTAACACCCCGGAAACTTTCCGTCCGCGTAACCGGGAGGGGAATTTCCCCTTTTCAATTTATCTCCTCCGCCCCCTTTTTCGCTGCATCCGAAACCAGATCGGGGCGATATAAATGAGTTCTCTCTTTAGCCGATTGCTTCCTCCATTCCTCTATCTTGGCGTGATTCCCGGATAACAGAATTTCCGGAACCGCGTGCCCCCGGTACAGGGGAGGCCTGGTATAGTACGCCGCGTCCAGGGAAAATTCCCTATCTCCCGAAAAGGAGTCGGTATCCCGGCTGCGTTGGTCGCCGATCACGCCCGCCAGGTTACGCACGACCGTATCCGCCACCACCAGCGCGGGAAGCTCTCCCCCGCTTAGAATATAGTCACCGATGGATATCCTCTCGGTTATCACCAGATCATTGATCCGTTCGTCCACTCCTTTATATCTTCCGCAAACAAAGATTATCTTTCTTTCACCCGCCAACTCACAGGCCCTGGCTTGGCTAAAGGGCTTACCGGCCGGAGAGAGCAGGATAACCGGTGTGGCGCTTTTTTCCGACTCATCTCGAATCGATTCCACCGCCTCCACTATCGGCTGCACCATCATCACCATCCCCGCCCCCCCCCCGTAAAGATAATCATCCACCGTGCCGTGGCCGTCCACCGCGAAATCCCTTAGATTGACGACATGATACGCGGCCGCGCTCTTTTTGGCCGCCATTCCCAGCATTCCCGTTTCCAGCACCCCGGAAAATAGCTCGGGAAAAATAGTAATAAAGTACATCTCCATCATCGGACGGCTCTCTACCACCGGAGGTCCAGCAGTCCTTCCGGCGGATCGATATAGATTACGCCTTTTTCCAGGTCGACCTTATAGATGATTTCCGGAACGTTAGGAATAATCAGCCTTTCACCATCCTCCTCAACAATCAGATAGTTCTGCACCGATCCCAGCAGCATATCCACCACTTCCCCCACCCCGGTCCCGTCGGCAAGATATACTTGGACTCCGATCACCTGAAAAGGTTTGAGCTCGCGGGGGCGGTTAATACCCTCGACATCCCCGGTCGAAACCATCAATTCGCCGTTGACCAGCGGTTCGGCCTCCTCGATCGTCCCTACTTCGGACAACTTAAGAATGTAGGTGTTGCCCTTGATCCGGTATCTTTCCACCCGCACCGCACTGTGAATGCCGTCCCGGGAGATCACCTCCAGGTGTCCCGCATTCAGCGCCTCGGTCCAGAAATCGGGGCTGGGTAAGAGCTTCACTTCACCTTTCAAACCGACAGTCTTCACGATACTGCCAAGTTTCACCGCTTCCACTCTCATCGCCGCCTGCTCACTCCCGGATTTCAAGAAGCACCCTTTCACCCATGCGGGTGGCGGCGGCATTCACCAGCGCCCGCAGCGCCTTGGCCGTTTGGCCGTTGCGGCCGATCACCTTTCCCACATCGTCCTTGTCCACGGTCAGAACCAGTATGATGGTGCCGTCCCGTGATTCCTCGCCCACGTTAATCGCTTCCGGTTTATCGACCAGCATTCCGGATATTTTGTGAACCATGGTTTTTATTCTATCTACGTTCATATATTCGGCTTCCTTTCCGGTCCTCGGTTAGGCCTTATTCCCCCGCACCGCCGGAGCCGGGATCCTGATCCTTTTTCGCGTCCTCGCCACCGGTTCCCGCGGTGGTCTCTTCCCGGGCCGGAGCGGTTTCTTTCCCGGCCGCGGACGGTTTCGAGTCGTCGGCCGTTTGCTCCGGAGTGCCGGATCCCGCGGCCGTCTCGGTGGATTTTTCTTCCGCCTCCTGGTCTTTTTCTTTCTCGGCCGCCCGGGCCGCGGCCATGGCCTTTTTGGACATTTTTACCTTACTCTTCTCTTTGGGCAGAGGCTGTTTTGCCCTCCTCTCCTCTATCCGGGCATCCAGTTCGGAAATCTTCACCCCGCTCCTCAGCAGGCGCCATCTTTCGAGCAAACCCAATTTCTTCAACACATTGGCCGTGTTGGGAGTGGGCAGGGCTCCGTCATCCAGCCACCGGTAAAGCCTATCCTCATCCACTTTGATCTCCGCCGGATCGGTCATGGGATCATAGTGTCCCAATTTATCTATGAATCGTCCGTCCCGGGGACTCCGGGAATCCGCCACCACGATGCGGAAGAAAGGTCTCTTCTTGGATCCCATCTTCTTTAATCTTATTTTTACCGCCAACTTGTACCTCCGTTTAAATACTGAAACCTGATCAGGAAAATGGAAAATTAGCGGGCATCTTTCCCGCGAACTTTGAAAACCTTTTCATCATCTTCCTCATCTTCTGGAATTGGTTCAAAAGCCGGTTCACGTCCTGAATACTGGTTCCGCTGCCGCGAGCGATCCGCTTCCTCCTCGATCCATCGATGAGCATGGGAGAGCGCCTCTCTTCCGGAGTCATGGATTGGATGATCGCTTCGATTTTCTTCATCTCCTTTTCGCTGACATCAGACGAAACCGCCTGGTGAACCTTCATCCCGGGTAACATCCCGAGCAGTTGGTCGACCGGTCCCATTTTCTTCAGCCGCTGGAACTGGTCAAGGAAATCTTCGAGGGTAAAGCTTTCCTTCCGGAGCTTTCGCTCAAGCTCTTTTACTTCTTTTTCATCTATAGTCCCCTGGGCTTTCTCGATGAGGGACAATACATCTCCCATCCCCAGGATTCTTCCCGCCATACGATCGGGATAAAAGGCCTCCAGGTCCCCAACCTTCTCCCCCACGCATATAAACTTTATCGGTACTCCCGTAACCGCCGTCACCGACAGGGCGGCGCCGCCCCGGGTATCCCCATCCAGCTTGGTGAGCACCACCCCGCTGAAATCGATCTCTTTCCTGAACTCGACGGCCACATTAACCGCTTCCTGTCCGGTCATGCTGTCGAGAACCAGGAGGATCTCCTCGGGTTTCAAAACCTCCTTGATGGCACTAAGCTCCGCCATCATCGCGGTATCGATGTGGAGCCTTCCGGCGGTATCAATGATCAAGGTATCAAACAGCCCCTTCTGGGCCTGGTTGATACTTTCCTTGACGATCTCCAGTACCGGGACATCCGCTCCCGGAGCGTGCGCCGGAATATCGATCTCCCGCGCCAGCACCTTAAGCTGCTCCACCGCCGCCGGCCGGTAAACGTCCGCGGCCACCAGCAGAGGGTTCCGTCCCTTTTTCTTCAGGTCGCGGGCCAACTTCGCCACCAGGCTGGTTTTTCCCACCCCCTGCAAACCGCACACCATCACTCCCGCCGGGGACCGGGAAAGAGTGAAGGGAACCGGTTTATCACCCAGCAGGTGAACCAGTTCCTCATGCACGATCTTTATTATTTGCTGATCGGGAGTAAGGCTGTCCAGTACTTTCTTCCCCACCGCCCTTTCACTGACCCGGGCCACAAATTCCTTGGCCACCCGGTAATTGACATCGGCCTCCAGCAGGGCCCGGCGAACCTCTTTCATCGCTCCCAGGATATGCGATTCCCGAACCTTGCCCTGTCCGCGTAACTCCTTTAATACACGGGCAAACTTATCACTCAGATCCTGGAACAACGGAGCCTGCCTCCCGCTCGTAAATGACATAAAATAACATGATTCCATTTAGCAGGCAAGTGAAATCAGTATGCCGACCGGGCTCCGGGCCGGTAATTTTACCCTCTCAGAGAAGCGATGACGGCGGCATAATCCTTGCTGCCGAACACCGCGGATCCGGCCACCAGTATCTGGGCTCCTGCTTCCCTTACCGCGGGAGCCGTATCCAGGTTCACTCCTCCATCCACTTCAATAACGTATCTATAATTCTTCGATTTTCTTAGGCGGGAGGCCTCCTGGATCTTCGGCAGTACATCGGGAATAAATTCCTGACCCCCGAAGCCCGGAAATACGGTCATCAACAATAGCAGATCGATCCTGTCCAGCAAATGCTCCACCGCCCGCAGCGGCGTGTCCGGATTGAGGGCCAGGCCGGAATAGCATCCCCGGGAAGATAATCCTTCCAGGACCTCCGCGTGGTGGGAGCGGCAGGCCTCGAAATGGAAAGATATCAGAGAGCTGCCGGCCCGGATAAAATTTTCAATGTACTTGCCCGGATCACTGATCATCAGGTGCGTGATGAGGGGCCTGCGGGCCAGTTTGGCGATGGCCGCCACGATCATCGGCCCAAAGGTGATATTGGGAACGAAATTGCCGTCCATGACGTCCAGATGGAGGAAATCGGCTCCGGCTTCCTCCACCGATTTTATTTCCTCCCCCAGCCGTGAAAAATCAGCGGCCAGCAGCGAGGGGGCCACGGCCACGGAGGGGGAATCAATCCACCGTTGAAACGACAAGCTCAATCGTTCCTCCTTCCTTGATGGAAAAACCGGCCGGGGGATTCTGGGAGAGTATGGTATTGGGGAATTTGCTCGGATCGAGACGGTTGACCACCCGGGAAACATGAAATCCGCTTTTCTCCAGCCTTTCTTTCACAAAGGGCAGGTCCCTTCCAACCAGGTCGGGCATCATGAACACCCGGGGTTCCCCGGTCATGGAGAGGAGGATATCAATTCTCGAATCCACCGGCACCCAAGCGCCCTGGGGCGGACTGGTGGCCACGATCCGGTTGGGCCCCTCCTGGTGGGAAAATATGCGAATCAGGCGGCCCTTTTGTAAATGAGCGCTTTCCAACAGCAGCTCGGTCTGGCGTAATGATTCATTTCTGGTCACCGGAACGGTTTCCAGCCTCTCTCCGGAACTGATTATTACCCTGATCGTCCTTTTTTCCTTGAGACTCTCCCCCGAGCCGGGATCCTGTTCCAGGATGTATCCCTCCGGGAACTCGCTGGAATAGCGCTCTCCCACCACCATCAGCTTTAGATCACTCTGCGCGCACTTTTCCTCGGCCGCCCGGATCATCATGCCTTTTATCTCCGGGACGATAACTGTTCCGCTGCGACCTACCACTATCGGCAAGATAATATAGTTAAATATGATTATTCCGCCCAGGAAGGCCCCCACGATGGCAAAGAGATAAACCACCACGGGATGATAACCCTTTTCCTTTTTCTCGGTCATCGGCTCTCACCGCCCAGAGTTTCTCCGGCGTGCAGGGGAAAACCTTTCAGGAATTCCCCCGCCGGTAGGGAGCGTTTACCCCCGGCTTGAAGTTCCGTCACGGCTAGGGCTCCCCTGCCGCAGGCTACCTGGAGATTATCTTTGTCCACCGCGGTAATCACTCCCGGCTCGACCGGCCGGGGCATGAAATCGACGGGGCGGGCCCGGTGTACCTTAATATAATCGCCCCCGTAATAGGTAAAGCTGCCGGGCCAGGGATTCATCCCCCGGATATGGTTATGCACGGCCAGCACATCCTTTTCCCAGGGGATAAAACCGTCTTTCTTCCTCAGCTTCGGCGCCAGGCTTATCCCCTCCGCCGGCTGCTCGATGGGTACCAATCCCCGGGTTTCGATCTCCAGCAAGGTTTTCAGCAGCAAGGAGGCGCCCCTCAGGGCCAGCTTGTCCGTCAGCTCGCCGGCGTTTTCCAGGGGATCTATGGGCTGAATTTCCTGCGAGTAGATCGGGCCGGCGTCCAACTCCCGCACCATTTCCATGGCGGTAACTCCGGTGAAAGAATCTCCGTTTAGCAGGGTCATATTGACCGGACTGGCCCCCCGATAGGCGGGAAGCAGGGAGGCGTGTAAATTAATTCTGGCCACCGCTGCGATATCCAGAATGGAGGACGGAAATATCAGGCCAAAGGCCACCACCACGAAGAAATCGGGCTCGGTATTCCTGATTTCATCCACCGCTTCGCCGTCGGAAAAACTATCTATCACCCGCACCGGCAAACCGTTTTCCCGGGCCAGCAGATGCACCGGAGTGGGCCTTTCTTTCCTTCCCCTTCCGGAGGGTCGGGCCGGCTGGGTCACTACCAGGGAGGGACGGTAGGGGGTGGGAATTATCTTCTGCAGGGCCGGCAGGGCAAAATCGGGAGAACCGAAAAATACTACCCCGGCCATATCATCTCCCCCGGTTCTTCTGGGAGGCGGCCAGTTGCTTGAGCTTCCCCTTGATCATCGTTCTTTTACCGAAGGAAAGCCGGTCCACGAAAAGGACCCCGTTCAGGTGATCGATTTCATGCTGGATGATCCTGGCCAGCAGCCCCCGGGCCGTCAAACGGTGTTCTTTCCCGCTTTCATCCTGGTACTCCAGTTCGATCTCCACCGGCCGTTCCACCTTTCCCCTGACCTCCGGAACGCTGAGACAGCCTTCTTCCACGCTCTCGGTCTCCTCGCTGCAAGAGGTCATCCGAGGGTTGACGATGTACAGCAGGGTTTTCGGATTCCCCGGTTCCGGATTGACCACCGCTACCTGTTTGGAGATGCCCACCTGAGGAGCGGCCAGGCCGACCCCTTCCGCGGCCATCATGGTATCCAGCATGCGCCCCAGCAATTCAACCAGGCCGGCATCAAATTCTTCCACCGCCGCGCCCTGGCGTCGCAAGACCTTATCGCCGTAAGTTCTTATCATCATAATATCTTTCATTTCCCTTTCCCTCCTCCCCGGAATCGATACCCTCTCCATCCTCGGTAAAATTCAGCGATACCGGGCCTGAAATCAAGGGAAAATTATTCTTCCTTCTTCTCGATAACCGTGGCGATAGCGCTCTTAACCAATTCCACTTTGACATTTTCGGCTATTTTCAGGACTACCACGTGTTCCTTGGCATCAACAACAGTGCCGTAGAGCCCGCCATTGGTTACCACCTTATCGCCCTTGCGGAGTTGAGTGAGAAGGTTCTGATGCTCCTTCTGCTTCCTCTGTTGGGGCCGGATGAGCAGAAAGTAAAATACCACGAATACCAGGATAATGGGTATGAAGAATGTGAAACCTCCGCCACCCTCGGTTCCCTGGGGATTACTCAACGCAAAAATCAGACCGGGCATATTCCCTCCTTAAACTGAGTAGAACGACTATTCCTCTCCGGAATTTTCATACAATTGGTAGAACTCCCTTTTCCACTGCCTGAAAACGCCATCGCGTATAGCTTGCCTCATTTGTTCCAGCAAGTGCAAGTAAAAATAAAGACTGTGCAAAGTGGCCAGCCGGGGTCCCAACATTTCTTCCGCCATGAATAGATGGCGCAGGTAAGCGCGGGAATAACGGGAACAGGTGGGGCAGTGGCAATCCGGATCGAGGGGCCCGAAATCCCTGGTGTGGGAAGCGTTCCGGATAACCACCCTTCCCCGGGAAGTGAAGACCGTGCCGTTCCGGGCGTTCCGGGTCGGCATGACGCAATCGAATAGATCCACTCCCCGGGACACCGCTTCCACCAGATCCTGGGGAAATCCCACCCCCATCAAATAACGGACCTTGTTGCGGGGTAGCAGTCGGGCCGTCAGTTCGGTCATATCCAGCAGATCCTGTTTCGATTCACCCACGGAAAGCCCCCCGATGGCATACCCGGGATAATCCAATGCCACCAGCTCCCGGACCGACCTCTCCCGCAGATCGGGATAGACCGAACCCTGCACTATGGCGAACAGCACCCGCTCATACCCGTCCCGGGTGATCCTGGCGCCATGCTCCCTCATACTCCGTTCGGCCCAGGCGGTGGTCCGTTCCAGGGCCTGCTCGGCCGTAGCGCGGTCGCAGGGATATTCCACGCAGTGATCCAATACCATCATGATATCCGATCCTATATCAAGTTGAATGCTTACCACCTTCTGGGGAGTGAGAAAGCGGGCCGAACCGTCGATATGCGATTTGAATTCCACTCCCTCGGCGGTGACGCGGTTGAGATCGGCCAGGCTGAATACCTGGTATCCGCCGCTATCGGTCAAAACCGGACCTTCCCAGGACATGAAGCGGTGGATGCCGCCGGCTTCCTTGATCAGCGCTTCTCCCGGCCGCAGATGCAGATGATAGGTGTTGGCCAACACGAGGTTCGCACCCACTTCAGCCAGTTGCGCGGTGGTGATTCCCCCCTTCATCGCCGCCTGGGTACCCGCCGGGGCGAAGATTGGGGTGATCACATCACCATGCGTTGTGTGAAAACGGCCGGCACGGGCATTGCCTTCGGTGGCATCCATCTCAAATTGGAAAAGGTTGTTGTATGTTGTCATTCCATTCTCAGT
>JAFGPI010000120.1 GCA_016926065.1 Candidatus Krumholzibacteriota bacterium | reverse complement strand
TCATTACCAACCGAAAAAAGGGAAAGAGGGCCCGATTTTCCATGAGCGAGGAAATTTGATGCTTGGCGGCGGCCGGAACCACGGGCATTTCCCGCCCGTCGGGGTAGCGTTCTTTCCATTCGGATAGATTGGCGAGCAGCTTTTCCTCGTCAATTTCCAGCCAGCGGCAGGCCAGGGTCAATTTTTCCCAGTCGTTGCGCACTTCCCGTGGCAGGATGTTGATCTGATAGACCGGGACGTTGACCACCAGTTTTGAACCATCCCGGGCCCTGATTAAACCGCGGGGGGCGAGGATCCGCTCTCTTTGAATACGGTTGGACAGGGCCAACCGGCTGTAATGTTCATGGCGGATAACCTGGAGGGAAAAAAGCCTGCCCAGCAAAATGGCCACTACCGCTATAAATAGGGCCAGCAGTATGCTTTTGCGCCGGTTGAGTATCGATTCACTCTGCGGATTAGTAACTTCCACCCTGACGAACCATCCTTCGAGGCAGCAAATGAAGCAGCTTGAGGATCAGGATCCCCACCACCACCGTATAGAGCGCCGAAATGAGCGAATATCTGAAAAACGAGGTCAAAACGTCGAACGGATTAAAGGAGGAAGAAATGTTGAGGACGACAAGATCGTTGATGAGACAGGCCGAAAAGATCAACACCCCCCTGAATATCACGTTGTCCGGCAAATAGTCTCCGCCGAAGCGGGCGATACAGTATCCCACCAGGGACTTGGCCAAAGCGTTCATTCCCAGGAAGGAAGCATTACCCAGATCCTGCAGGTAACCGAGCAGGAATCCGATGATAACGGCCGCCACCGGTTTTCGATCCAGGACCAGGACCACCAGCAGAATAAGCATCATGTCCGGAGAGGCCCCTCCCACGGCTATCCGGTGAACCACCGTCAATTGCAGTACGAAGACCACGCAGGCCGCTATCAGGGTACGGACAAAATACACTACATTCCTCTTATACTATCCTTGCTCATGATTGCTTCCAGCTGTTCGAACACCGCGTCGCTGTCCCAATCGCGCCCCCCGGTAACGATGAATAACTCTTCCAGGATGCCCAGGTCCATCATGCTCAGCACGCCGACATTCAAAGACAGCTCGGCCCTGTCCTCGGCCACCCGGAAAACGGTCCCCACCGGGAATCCCTGGGGAAATATCCGCCCCAGACCGCTGGTCAGGAGGGTATCTCCCACCAGCACATCCTCCTCCCGGCCGATAAAATCGAGCCGGAACAGGTTACCCCGTTCCCAGTTCAGAATTCCGATCACCCGGCTGCGCTTGTCCTGGCAACTGACGGAAATCGATTTGTTGTTCAACAACATCACCCGGGACGAATGGGGAAACACCTGGGTTACCCGGCCGGCCAGCCCCCGGTATCCGACCACCGCCATCCCCACCCTGATTCCCTCCGCGCCGCCCTTGTCGACCGTGAGGGAATGGTGAAAGCGGTTGGAGGACCGGGAAATAACCTCGCAGGCATTGAATTCGAAGAACGAATCCTCCCGCATTTCCAGCAGGCGCCGCAGGCGGATCCGCTCGCTGCGGAACTGGTTCATCCTTTCTTGCTCCTGGTAGAGCGAGACCGCGATCTCGCGGAGCTCGCGGTTCTCCTCCCGCAACTCTTCTAGGCTGTTGAAATACTCCTCCACCTTGTCCACCGGGTAGAGTAAAAAAGAGCTCACCGCCCGGGCCGAATTCAATTGACTCTCCTCGGAGCGAGTAAGCATGAATACCGATAGGGCCATGACCACGGCCAGCACCGTTTTTTCGAGATGCTTTTCAAACAGGAAAGATAGAATCTGCATGCTTAAAACCGGGAACTCTTCATTATAATTCTCTCATACAGGTGAAGGTTCCCCAGAATCTTACCGCTCCCCAGTACCACGCAGGTCAAAGGGTCTTCGACCACGTTGATCGGCAGGTTGGTTTCTTCCTTGATCAGAATGTCTATGCCACCGAGAAGGGAACCACCCCCGGTCATAACAATGCCCCGGTCCACGATATCCGCCGCCAGTTCCGGCGGTGTCTGCTCCAGAGCCGTTTTCAACGCCACCACTATCTGGCTCATCGGCTCGGCCAGCGCTTCGCGTATCTCCACGCTGGATATCCTCAAGGTCTTGGGAATCCCGGATACCAGATCCCGTCCCTTGATCTCCATCTCCTCTTCCTGCCCCAGGCTCGTGGCGGAACCTATAGTCATCTTTACGTTCTCGGCGGTTTGATCTCCGATAAGAAGGTTGTAGGCCTTCTTGATGTGCTGGACGATCACCTCGTCCATCTTGTCGCCTCCCACCCGGATCGACATATCGGTCACAATCCCGTTGAGGGCGATCACCGCTATCTCGGTGGTCCCCCCACCGATGTCTATCACCATGTTGCCGGACGGTTTATCCACCGGCAGGCCCACCCCGATGGCGGCGGCGATCGGTTCGGCCACCAGGTACACCTCCCGGGCACCGGCGTTCTGGGCGGAATCGATGACCGCCCGGCGCTCCACTTCGGTTATCCCCGAAGGAACGCTGATTACGATCCGGGGGCGGATAAAGAAGCGTTTTCTCTGTGATTTCTTGATGAATTCGCGGAGCATGGCCTCGGTGATCTCGAAGTCGGCGATGACGCCGTCTTTCATCGGCCTAATCGCGACGATATGATCGGGGGTTTTCCCCAGCATCATCTTCGCTTCCAGGCCCACGGCGTATATCTTTTTCGTCTTCTGGTCCACCGCCACCACCGAGGGCTCATTCAGAACGATCCCGCTTCCTTTCAGGTAAACCAGGGTGTTGGCCGTTCCCAGGTCAATCGCTATATCGTTGGAAAAATATGTGGCAATGCGCCCTATCAAAACGATCCCATCCTTTCACACTCCGATCAAGCCGCGTTCCCGCATGCTGACGAACCTGTCGTCACCGACAACTATATGGTCAACCAGATCAATGCCCATCAATTCACCACATCTGGCGAAACGAACGGTGAGATCGGTATCCTCGCGGCTCGGCTCGGGATTACCGGTGGGATGATTATGAACGACGATTATTCCGGCCGCGCTCGCCACCACCGCCGCCTTGAAAATCTCCCGCGGATGCACCAGGGCGGCGTTCAGGGAACCGACCGCCACCGTCACTATCCTCAGGATTCCGTTCTTGGTGTTCAGCAATATCGCCTTGAAATGCTCCCGGTCGAGCCCTTTCATCTCGGGGATCATCAGCCGGGCCACGTCCTCGGGAGAACGGACCTTCCTGATCGAACCCTCCCTCACCCTGGCGATACTCCGCCGGCCCAGCTCGAAAGAAGCCTGGAGCCTCAAGGCGCGCGCCAGACCGATCCCCCTGAAGTCCATCAATTCCTCCACCTGGGCGCTTCCGATCCTTTCCAAACCGCGGAAGCAGTCCACCAACTCCTGAGCCACCGCCCCGCTGGATTCCCCGCAAATCGATCCCAGCACCAGGGAGAGAAGCTCGGTATCTCCTATCTTATCAATGCCCCTGAGATACCCCCTGGACCTCAGCCCGGCGAGCGATGATTCCGTTCTTCTTCTCACCCCGCACCACCCTTCATCTTCGGCTCAAAAGCTAACAAAAGGCCGCCCACAGTTCAAGTAATATATTCTTTTCCCGGTGGATAACCGGTTATTGCCCCTGTGCCCCCAGCAGGACGAACTTCCCCCGCAGCCGGTCCATTTCCGCCCGGGCATAATCGGCCCAGCTATCGTCAGGATAGAAATCCACCAGGTTCCGGTAACAGCTCCAGGCTTCCCGCGGCCGGTTGAATCTTCTCTCCTGCAGCCCCGCCAGGCGTAATAGCACAAAAGGCGTCTCGGCCGACTCCGGGTGGAAGGAGATATAATTTTGGTAGGCCTGGCGGGCGGACAGGAATTTCATCGACCTTTCCAGGGAAAAGGCCAGGTCCAGGTGCTCCCGTCCGGGAAGGGTATAGCCGGGTATCGCTTTCATCCCCGCGGCGAAAATATCCTCCGCCCGCCCCCGCTCCAAACCGGCCAGGCAGCCCTCGATCGCCCGGCTGAAGTGATACCGGGCCCGGCCCGTCTGCCCGCTGCAGAGAAAGGCCCGGGCCGTCTCGGCGTGAACCTCAGCGTCGTCGTCCCGCAGGGAGAGGTAATTGATATATTCGCCCTGCGCCGCGAACCAGTTGGCCTGCTGGAAATAACGCCGGGCCTTGGTCAAATGGGCCTCGGAGCGGGCCCCGGGGGCGGCGCCGAAGAGCAGGGAGAGCAGGACTCCGCAGGCGAATCCTCCGATATGCACGCTGTAGGCCACCTGCACCCCCTCGATCCCGTACTGTAGGGCGGTATAGACACCCTGATAGATAAACCAGAAGGCAATACCCAGGATAACCGGCACCTGGGTCCTCCCCACCCTGTTTACGCCCTGCAGGGGCATGAAAATCCAGTAGGCCACGCGGATGCGGCCGAAGTAGAAACGGACCAGGAAGGCGCCCAGCAGGCCGGAGGTGGCCCCCGAGGCGCCGATCACCCCGTAGCGCAGGTACTGCGGCGACCAGAGCGAGGTCAGGCCCGTGTGCGTCCAGGCCCCCGCCATGGCCGAAAGGGCGAAAATCAGGAAAAATCTTCCCGCTCCGAACCGGTCCTCGACCAGCCGGCCGAATATTACCAGATAGATGAGGTTGCCGATGATATGCAGGTAACCGGCGTGTAGGAATATATGTGTCAAAGAGGTTGCCAGCGAGGGATTATCGGGATGAAAGATAAGCAGGGTCAGCCTCCATCCATAGGTGTGCGGCAGCTGGTGGTAAAGGATAAAGATCAAGGCGCAGAGGCCTGAGAGAAAATAAGTTATCGAGGGCGGTCTCTTTATCCGCAGATCCAGCCCCACGGGAAAATAGTAAAAAAAATACACTTCGCCACCTTCCGCTATTTTTTCGACCCTTATGAATGCAATTAACAGACCACCGGGGAGTCCAAGAATGGAATATTTCATCACTTAACCGGCATCATCCACCGGTATCGCGGTTCCAGGAGAGAAAACATGGGGGAAAAAAACGGGGGGCCGTAGCCCCCCGCCTAACAAGATACGCTTTCTACCCGTTCTAGAAGTGGTAGAGCGCGCTTATCATACCCACCGGCCTGACCTGATTGTCGTATCCGGTCAGCCAGTGGCCCATGGCGAACGGGGTTTCCTTGGCCAGGGTGCAGTCGATGTCGAAGTCTCCATAGTTGAAGCCCAGGCCCAGGTTCCACTCGATGTAGTTGCTGAAACGATCGTCCACGGTGGCGGTGATCGACTCGATATTGGCGACGATCTGCCTCTCCGCGGAGGCGGTGATGGCCTTGGCCACGCCGGTGCGGAAGGTCAGCCAGTCGGTGAGCTCCGTCTCCAGGGCCAGCATGATCCGCGGCAGGGTCACCACGGCGTATTTCGGCTGGTTCAATATGGGATCATCCTTGGAGGGCTCGGCCGTCCATAACGATCCTTCCAGGCCGAGAACGATTAGGTTGTCCTCGTTGACCGTGATGTTGGCGGCGGTACCGAACTGGAAGTAGTTCGTCTTGCATCCGTAGTTGGCGGCATCGGTATTGGCGAAGTCCCTCATGTCGAACACGACGTAAGGAACCAGGGTCCAGTTTTCCTTGATCCCCCAGAAATAGCGTCCCCGGAAGGTCATGCCGTTGCCCTTGTCAGTCTCGACATTGGGCGTGACCGTACTGTTTTTCTCCGAGGCCTTGATGAAGTCGAAGGCCGCGTCCAGGTAGTTCTCGCCGACATCGAAGCGGGCGCCCAGGCCGAATTTCAGATAGCCCAACAGGTTTTCGGCATCGGGCTGGTTGGTGACTTCCTTAACCGTGGCCGCGCCGGTGGAACAGAGATAGGCGCCCAGCGAAAACTTCTCGAAGGCGTAGCCGTACATAAGCTGGTAGGTGCTGTAAAGCTTCCTGCTCGTCTGGTAGGTGCCGGTATAGATGTCCTTACCGACCCAGGTAACGGTCCAGCTCGGACTCAGCCAAGTGCCGTAAGGGTTCGCCGGGCCGGCGTCATCCACGAACAACAGGCCCAGGGTACCGTACTTACCCTCGTCTCCCATGCCCCAGGTGAATCCGTAGGCACCGGTGACCGGGGTCCCGTCATACATGTTGATAAGCACCAGGTTGGCGTAGGAAGGCAGGGTGGCGTACCAAGTCATGGCATTGTAGTCATCCTCGATGTAGGGCGCCACGTGCGCTCCCAGGGACTTCACCCTGGCCTCGGTGGCCATGGCCGGCGCCGCGAACGTCGCCGCCAGCATAACCGCCGCGAAAAGAACCAATAACTTTCTCATTTCAACCTCCTGTAAGACAACTCCCTTTGCGGGAAGAAGTATCAGGAACTTTCATTCTATATCACCGCGCCGAAGCGCGAATACGTTCCCAGTTGTACACTCCCAGATGACGCTTCCAAAGCGCCTTTAACTCTCCTCCGGCTGTCTCCTTTCCAGTTTGACACGCTTTTTCCTTGGAACCAGCGGGCTTCCCCGCCGCCCCGCTTTATAAAAATATAGGGCAAACTGTTAGGTACACCCTTGCTTAAGTCCGAGAAAACCCCCTTTCAGAACCCCCGAACACTTATAACTTATTATTGGGCGATAACCTAAACCTTCAAAAATATCTTGTCAATCATTTTTTTGACTTTTTAAAGATTTTTTTAACTAAAATTTATTGTTAATTTTTAATTTTTTCCCCCCCCGGGGGGCTCAGGATTTGATTATTACCCTGCCAAATAGCAGGGATCGGGCCAGTTTTTCCTCGTACCGGGGATCTTTTTCCAGATAGCTGTTTACCCGGACATCGCCGAAGGCGTGGTAGAACCGCCCTCCTCCCAATCCGATCGCCACGTGGGTCACCTGCCCTCCCTCGCCGAAAAAGAGCAGGTCTCCAGGGCGGACCTCATCTACCTTCTCCCGCGGTATCGGCTCACCCCTCTTCGCCTGCTGGTCGGAATCACGGGGAAGCTCGACTCCCACCATCAGAAATACCCTTTTTACCAGCCCCGAGCAGTCGAATCCCTTGGGTGAGGTCCCTCCCCAGAGGTAAGGGATACCGGCAAATCGCTTTACCCTGTCCAGCAGCCGGTCCCTTCGAGGAGAATCCCGGTACAGCTCTCCCACCGCCCCGGCGGCGATATACCCTTCCCGCCCGCCGGGCAGCTCCAGGCCGATCATGCCGCCTTCACCTTTTCTCCTCCGAACCAGCGTCCCCGCCACTATGTCCGACACGGGCAGGGACCGCGGATCGGGAGCGGAGAGCACATATCCCACGTTGATATCGATTTGCGCGTTTACCCGGCTCATGTACCGTTCCACCTCGTCCGGGGGCGTCTCGGAAACGTGCCAGGATCTTACCCACCCGTGGTAATTATCCGTCATCCGCGCATAATACCAATCGCCCTGGCGCTGCAGGACGGTCATCTTCTCCCCCATGATCGACTGGGACAGAAGCTCGGATGAATGATCCGCCTCCCGGCGCAGATCGGCCACGCTGGC
>JAFGPI010000119.1 GCA_016926065.1 Candidatus Krumholzibacteriota bacterium | reverse complement strand
CGTCCAAGGAGGCATAGGAAAACGGTCCCATGGAACGAGATCCGGTGGGTATCCGGATATCACCCCGGAGGAACAATCCGGACACGTTCAGGGTATCTCCGTACAACCGGTAATGAGCGGTTACCGCGCCGTCCCCCAGGCCGTGATAAAATCTGTCGGGGCGGCGGATCACCGGATAGAGCACTCCCAGCTTGATCGTCGACCGGTCATCCAGCCGGATAATAGTCTCTAGGTTGAACAGTGAGGCGTCTTCATATTCAGCCTGCAGATGGCTCTGCTCCAATATCATCCGGACGCGGGAAGTGTCTGCGGAAGCGAACCAGGTTTGAAAGTTCATATAGATACCGCTGGCCCGGGAGACGGAGGCGGTCATCATCGGCATCAATATAAAGGGGAGAAGAAACCGCCGCGGGTAGAGAATCTTCAATGGGTATCCTTCTAGGTCACTCCCTCCAGGAGCCGTATCTTTCCCTGATTGACAAAATGAACGACGATGGTTTTACGGTGGCCGGGAAGCACTTCCTTGGCAACCACCTTGCCGTAATCGTTCCAGGAGCGGTGGTAGATGATGTCGTCGATATTGTACTCGTTTGATTTCTGGTACTCGATGGCGTTTTCCCGGTCGATATCCTCGGGCGCGAGCTCGATTCCCTCGATCTCATCCGCTTGAGCGTTACCCTCTTCGTTATTGGCGTCGGCGTTGGCGCCGCTTTCGGCCGTCATAAAAGGTAGATATCCCTCGCACCCGGGACACTTGAGCCAGAGAACCTCGTCGTTCTCCGCTTCATCCACCACCTTCATGTCGAAAGTTTCCTGGCAAACCGAGCAATACTGCTCGATAACCCTCTTGTTCTTGCTGGCGCCCTTTTTCTTACTCTGCGCCACCTGAGCCTCCCGGATAAAATTAATATATTAATAATCTACAGCCAGAACCGTCGCTACTCCGTATCTATCCGGCAACAATTATCCGCTTCCCCGGCGGATAGATACCGCATACCGCAGACCGGGCAAACAAATTTCCCGTCCAATCTCCCGGTCTCCTCCGCTTTGGCCAATAACCTGTGGAACTTTACGTAGTTTTTGCCCTTTTTCAAGATAGTTGCTTCCTCGCTCATCCTCTTCATAGCTCTCCTCACATCCCTTATAATTAAACCATCTGCTCTACATCATGATGTAGCCATGAAAGCTTATCTGTACTATATATTGTGGTTATATACCACTTTTGGAAGCAGCCGTCAATATGTATTCACAAAAAAATTGATGCGCCAGTGACCAGCTACATCAAACAATATACCATGGAAATTATTATTATGCAAGTCCGTCGGGAAATTTCCCCCCCTCCGGCCGGGAAAATCAGGATCATCTTCCCTAATCCGACGAAAATCCGTGGTCCAGAGAGCGCTTCCAGGCCTCCCCGCGGTCGGCGGACCGGGTTTACCGGGAAAGCCGGGATGAGTCGTAAAAGAGAGGGCTATTTCAGGATTACAATCTTTTTTACCGACTGGCTGTTTCCCGCTTTTACCTTGATAAAATAGATGCCCGAGCTCACCGGATTACCCCGGTTGTCCAGTCCGTCCCAGCTTTGGGGATAAATGTTGCCGTACAGCGGCATCTCGAATAGATTCCTTACCGTTTCCCCCTTGACGTTATATATCGTCACCTTCACGTCGGTCTTTACCTCCCAGGCCGCCGCCGTCAGGATTCCCCTCTCCGCGGGCAGGCTGCTGGAAGTACTGATATTGGTCTGGGGCACCTTGATGGTAAAATTCACCTGGCCGTCAAAGGTGGGATTGGGAAGGACGGGGGATAGTATATCGCCGGAGGCCACCGGTATCATGCCCACCTGATATATATCCTCGGTCGGATAACTGAAAGTCGTATCGGGCCGGCTGGACAGCGTGAAGCTTCCCACGATCCGGTACCTATACTTATGGGTGGGCTGCACATCTTCGTCCGTGTATCTATAGTACCGCTGATCTCCGCCCCGGCTGATATAGTCTTCACCATCGACCTGGGCGAGAAAGTTCAAACCGGTCTCCTGCGTGACATTCTCCTTGTAGATATCGAAATCGGCGCCGAATATATCCTCGTCCGTTTTCCACTCTATATCGAAACTTTCCGGTTTGATCTTTACCGTGTTGGAATAATAGTGCAATCCCACGAACTTTATTATGGTAGAATCTATCCCCTTCAGTCCCACCTCGTTCGTTACCTCGATATAGATCTTGTTGGAGCCCGATCGCAGTCCGGTGGCTCCGATCAAGATGACATCCTCATAGGAGCTGTCCCAGGGCACGATGGCGGGTTGGATCTCTTTCCAGACTCCGACACGGCTATTCAGCATCCTCCCCTTTACCAGGGCGGGGGCGTAATGTATCCTGCTGCCCTCGTCCTGATCGGGATTCTCGTTCTGACGGGCCGGATTCCTGATCTCCGCGCTCAGGTTAAACCTTCCGTCGAAGGTCGTGTCGGTGGTGAAAAAGTCCAGGAACTCCACGGTGGGATTGATCTCGTAGATATCCGGTATGCTCAAACCGGGGTGTAAATCGTCGGCCAGCCCCACCTGTCCCATGGTGTACTTGCAGACCGGTAGGGGTTCGGTGAGAATGGCGTTATTCATGATGCAGGGCAAGCCCTCGCCGCAGCCGTTGTAATAGGAATTTCCATTCACATAGTTCAGATAACCGGACCGGTCTACGCATTCCGCGCCGGCCGAGGCGTATTCATCCAGGGCCCAGAAAACGTGGCTCATCTCGTGAATGAGGACGTGCCCGAAATTCAGCCCGGTGCCGAAGCGGCAGGCCGGGTAGGGAACCACCACATACGGTCCTCCCAGGAATATGGTGTAGGCCGCGTAGGATCCCGCCGGGCCCTGCCAGCATCCGTTCACGCTGGCATCGGCGATGTAGGCGGTGAATACCCAGTCCATCTTCAATTCCTTGCGGGTATCGTTGTTGAGGCGGTGAGTGATAAAATAGGGGGGAAGAAACTCATCGTTATCGTAACCCAGCGCCTCCAGGCATTCCAGGATCCAGTAACCGTCGGTGTTCCAATCTCCCTCTATCGGTTCGAAGGAGACCTCAACCCGCTGATATTCGAGGGGGCTGTTGACGTGGAACTCCAGATCCACCCAATGCGTGCTCTGCAGATATTGCGACAGGCCCAGGAAAACATCCCGGAACACGTCATTGATTTCCGCCGCCGTCCAGTCCTCGCTCCCGTTTAATCCGCTCTCGGGCAGGATCACGTTTATCAGCACGTCGCCGATCAGGAACTCGCTGTTCTGCTGTATGCCTCTTTCCCTTATCTCCGCGGGCGTACCCACCCGCGGGCCCTTGCCCGCGAACTCGCCCTCGCTTATCTGCGGTGGGGGCGCCACCGGCAGGTCCGGAGGGCCGGCGTGCACAGGGGAAAATTCGCGCACATACTGCCGTTCGTTGAAAAGGCCCTTCAGCACCTGGTAGACCCGGGCGCTGGTTTCCCCGGGAACGATCTCCGAGGCGGAGCGCACTAAACTCACCGGCAAACCGGCAAAATCGTCCTGGTCCAGGCCGGAGGGAAACCGCCCGTAAATGGCATCTGGTATCAAGCCCTGCACACCGCGCGCCCCGGCCCTCTTGGCTATCTCGCGGACTTTTTGGTAGGTGTCCCTGTTTCCATCGAGGATAATAACCGCCGCGGGGCGTAAATCGTATATCTCAAAGGCGTCGGCCCATAATTCACCACTAATGCAGATTATGAAAAGTAGAGAAATGATCGTCAGATAAGTGTATTTTCCCACCTGTCACCTCGCTTAGTCCAGGCTGATGATGAAGTGTTCAGAAAAAAAATAACCTTTATGGACGGTTATTGCAAATAAAATCCCGCCCCCCTCCCGGGCTAATGCTCGGGCGCTTCCGTGCCGCGCGGGGAAAAGCTATTAATCTATTCACCGTCAATGGATTGCCGTTTTTTTCGGGATTCCCAGGAAAGCAGAATCGAATCGGTAAGAGTGACTTTGGGCCTGGATACCCTGCGGGGGGACGGAGATCCCACGGAGGTATGGCTGGTCCTTTTCACCTCGCTTTTCACCAGTCCCCAAAACGGTATGCTGTCGCAGAGCCAGAGCAGGCTGCTTTCCTCCTCCCTCCTCACCGCCTCCAGTCCTCCCATGCTGACCCGGCTGGAATCGCTGAAAAAGAAATTATATCCCCGGCAGGTATAGCTGCCGGCCGGAGTCGTCATGATCCGGGGGGCAAGCTCGGTTGGTTTTGATTCCCGGCTCTGCTTGAGAAAAAGCCGGTCCAGGTCAAAATCTCCTATCTCTTCCCGGGTCGGCTCTCGAAAGGGACCGGTTCCCTCCTGAATCCGCAATTCCCTCAGGCAGGAGTAAAACTCCCCGGGAGATTTAACCTTCTGGAAGTGCGGCGCCAGGGAGAGCCTGATCCGCACCGATTCCTCTCCCCGCCCGGAGTAGGGCGCGGAAAGGATTTCCAGTTCTATTCCCTCCGCGCTGAAATCCAGCACGGCCAGTTCCACCAAGGAAGAGTCATCCACTCCGTAGGTACGCGATATGACCAGATAGGCAACCCGGGAACCGGCGGTAAAATCCACCTCTTCCAGCGAGACTCCCGGAATCATAAAATCCACTCCCGGGCCGCGCGCGGCCCTCGCCGGAGCCGACTGCATCAGCATCAAAGCCGTAAACAAAAGTGTACCTCCGCTGCGCGGAAATCGCCTCATGCTGTCACTCCCGGTCGGCCGCGGCCGCCGCCGAATCGGCTACCACGCTGTGACCGAACCTCTTTATCCAGGTCTCGAAATCGAAACGCGGGCTCCTGCGGGCGGTATGGCATCTCAGGCAGGATCGCCGGGCGCTCACCCTATATGTACCATCCCGGGCATGTTTGGTTCCCGGACCGTGGCAGGCCTCGCACTGAACTCCCCGCAGGTTGACGCCTCCCTTTTTCTCCGCCTCCGGATCGTATCCGCTGAAAATTCCAAAACCGGTGGTATGGCAGGCCAGGCATTCCCGGTTGGATTCTTCCCCAGCCAGGGACAGCCTGGCGAAAGCGCGAAAATGCCCGCTCTCCGTAAACTCATCCGCCAATCTCGCGTGGCAGCGCCAGCAGGTTTCCATTCCCAGGTATCTTTCCCTGATCTTGCCGGTCACGTAATCCCGGGAAAGAAATTCGCTGAGCTGCATTTCGCGCACCCGGATGCCTTCCTGTTCACCGAATTGCTTCAGCTTAAGCGCTATTTCCGGATCCTCCCCCATTCCTTTGTTCAGGTAGATCAGGGTGGTATCGATGATGGTGATCTTACCGGACGGATCGGGCAGAACGGTGGCTTTCCCCAGGGCCTTGCCCTTGTCGCCGGCGAAGAGAACGGGAATCCCCCGGTCCTCGAACGATCCCCCCAGGGTATCCGCGCAATCGTTGGAGGGGCGGACCCCTCTTTCCGTATGCCCCCGGATAACCATATCCAGGCCGGGAAGAGAATCTATTATTGATTTCAACCGGCTCTTGCGCAGGTGCGCCAGCAGAATGGTTAGATCGCACTTTTCTTTCTCCAGCTCCCGCAGGACGGCCCGGCCTTCCTCCCCCGGATCGCGGATCTCGTATTCTTCCTGCAAAGGCGGGGTCTCCTGGAGAAGGGCGAAGATACCGATCTTCAGGCCGTGGACTTTGGTGATCACCGCCGGAGGAAAGATCCTTTTTCCGTCCTGATACAGGTTCGCGCAGATAACCGGCAATCCGGCTTCGGCATCCTCGCGTATCGAGCGGAGCCCGAAAGAGAGTTCCTTTTCCCCCAAAGCCACCGCGTCGTATCCCATCTCCACCATCAGGGAAGACAGAAAACGGCTGCGGTACATCTCGGCGATTCCGGATCTGGCGTAAAAATCCCCGGCCGACAACAGCAGCAGATCGGGATCCCGGGAACGCAGGTTATTCAGCGCCGTGGCCCTCCGGGCCACTCCGCCCATCGCGGCATCGCCTCATCCGGCCGGAGTGAGCCATCCCTGGACGTCACTGCTGAAAACGATCGTGACCGGAGATTTCTTCTTGCATCCTGCCAAAAGGATGATCCCCGCCAGGATGATAACCACCGGATAAATCCTCGCGCGCGACAATCGGCCCCCTTTCGTAAAAAAACACCATGCATAAGATATAATAAGGGGCAAAGGTATTCAATCCCTTCGCCCCCTATTCAAATAAATTCCTCTTACTTGTTAACCCGGCTCTTGAGAGCCTTGCCAGCCGTAAAGGCGGGAAATTTCGTTGCCTGTATAGTAATGGTCTCTCCTGTCTGGGGATTGCGACCTTTACGTTTTTTGCGCTTACGCTGCAGGAACGTGCCGAAACCAGTTATCTGCACTCTTCTGCCCGCCGCGATTTCAGAAGCGATAATACCTTCCTTGGGAGCCGTGCTGAAAATCGCGTCCACCGCCGTGCGCGCGTCTTTCAACGTCATGCCGGTTTTCTTGGCGACTTTCTCGATCATCTCTGTCTTGTTCATTATTCACCTCCTTCCCTTCGATACTGTAAAGATAGGGTGACTTTATCCATCCCGGCCCCCACCTGTCAACACTTTTATAGCGATTTTTCCCCGTCCTTATAACTTTTTTTTAATATTCCGGCAATTCCGCCCGGTTCATTTTCGGGTCCGGAGACTCACCTCCGCCGGTGGCGGGGAGATGTGCCGGCGGAGGAAAACCCTCAGCGCAGATAATCCATGGCCGACGACAGCCTTCCCCGCAACCCCCGTTTTCCCCGTTCATACATGATGTCGGGAAGATCCCGGATGCGTATCTGGAAGTAGTAGCTCCATTCATTGCCGAATTTGCTGTGGGTGAAACTGGCTTCCCAGCAGTGCAGATCGCGGTTTATACTGTAGGTCTGATTCAAGAATTTGCTGTTGTACAGGTCGTATCCGGCCGAATAAGTGATGCTCCAACCTTTTGTCAGATTGACGCTTCCACCGATGCTGAGCTGGTTGGTCACGTTCCGGGAGTAGACCGATTGACTGGAGGAGTAACTGTATCCCAACCGCAGCGACCAGACCTGCCGGCCCGTTTGAGCGGCGCTCTTCGGCTGGGCCTGCGCCTCATCGTACATGCGGTCATCCACTGACGTGCCTTCACCGTCCTCCCCCTGCCCCCCGGTGGAGATGGAGGCTTCCTCCCCCCGGGCCGCCAGGATCCGCTCCCGCTCCACGGTCTTCCATTTGGCCGGATAGGACATCCTTCCCCCCACGCTAAAACTGGTCGAAAAACTGGTGGAAATTATTTTACGGGTAAGCGGCTCGATCGTATGGTTGATCGAAAAAGTGCCCAGTTTTCCCAGGGCGGTCTGGATCCGGCTGGATATATTGGAGAACCTGGTTTCCCGGGTTCCCTGGGGATTGTAACTTCCGCTGACGTTCCAGGTCACCACTCCGTTCTTTTTCTCTTCCGCTTCCCCCTTGAGATATTTGATGTCCAGGACGTTTCTGATGGAATAACTCATACCGTGGCTGGGCTTCTGATTCTTCATTATGGCCGGCCGGTAGGAATAGGAAACGTGCGGGTTGAAGGTGTGCCTTATCCCCCGCAGCCTCCCCAGCCGGGGATAAAAGGTGCCATAGAGAGTGGTTCCCAGTCCCAGGGACGTGGACATCGATATCTCGTTCTTGTAGGTGGTATCCTCGGTTGGACCGGAACGGTCGGATCCCGAGACCCGGGCCCCACCGGTCAAGCCTATCAGCGGGTAGATGGAGTCGAACGAGGGATCCTCGAATTGCAGGGATGATCCTCTACCGCTGAGCAGCGAACTGAAGGTGAAGTGGCCGGTCCCGTCTCCTTCGTCGGCGAAGCGCACCGTAACCAGGTTCGAGCCGATTGCGTCCTGCAGGGCGGAGGCCAGATCGTAACCGGTCAGGTACGACGCCGGAGCGACCGTGTAGTCCACGTACCCGCCTCCATCCACCGCCAGCCGCAAACGGCTGTTGGCCGCTTCCACCAGGAAAGTGTCGGGGATGACCACGCTGGCCCCCGAAATGACGGCGGCCGAAGCCGGAATAATATATTTCTGGTTGATCTTGTCGTATAGGACGTCCGAGTAATTCCAGTTGGTGCCGAGCTGGGGGGATATATTCAAGAATAGCAGGGTGTGCTGCTGCCCGAAAGACATGCCGGAACTGGCCGTGACTTTTGAGGTTTTTCTCTGATCGCTTTCGGAAGTGGTGCGCCTGGCCCGGAGATTGGGAGAAAAGGTGATGCCCCCCAGGAATCTTTCCCCTATCCCCTTCTCGGAATCGGCGTGTTTTTCCCCGAACCAGAGGGAGGTGCGGGGAAAGCTCAGGGACAGGTTGGGCATGGTGGTGCTTATCCTGGCCACGGTGGGAGATTTTTCGGGATCCACGTTAAGTTTCTGATCCCGCACCCCGGAGAGCCCCAACCGCGTTCCTCCCCAACTCTTGTTGAAGCTGGCGGCCGAATGGATCCTCCGGTCCACCGAACGTTTCACCTGATCGGCGCCGAACATCGAGGACTGGGCCTGGTCGCTGCTCACGAAATCAAGATCGCAATTAAAAGAGGCGGTGCGGCTGAACTGCTGGCTGTGGTGGGTCTTGATCGTCCATTCATCGGTCTGGGTGAAGAACTTTCTGAAATAGTTGAAGCGCACGTACCCGTCCAGCAAATACCTGACCTTGTAACGGTTGTCCACCTGCAGGCGGAAATTGTCGTTTTCGTTGAAATCGGTGGTGAGGGTAAAATCGGTGTAATCATTGGTGGCCCAATAGTAACCCAGGCCCCGGATGAACCGCCCGTCGCGGCTGTTGATACCGATATCGAAATTCGGCCGGAGGATGCCGGAGTGCCGGTCCCGGCGCAGGGAATTCATCATAAAGGGAAGGTAGAAAACCGGGATTTCCCCGAGGTAAAGGGTGATGGGGCCGGATATGATCTTATCGTTGATATACACCTTCATCCGGCCCGCGCGCATGGAATAATGGGGAGATTTCAGATCACAGGTCGAATAGATCGAATGGTATACCTTGAGAACATCCTCTCCGTCCTTGAAGATATGCTTTCCCCGGTAGTAACCCTGATCGTATTTCGTCGAACCTTGATACACCAGGCCGCCCTCGGAATCCATGTCGTACCCCACGCTGTTACCGAACATTTTCTGTTTATTTTCTATCAGGACCGGACCGCCGGTGGCCTCCAGCACGTTCAACCGGGAGCTGAAATTGATCTTCTCGGCCTGCAGTGCCTTATCCTGGTATTCCAGCACGGATTCATCGGTGAGAACGATATCTTCGGTGGCGGCGAAGTACTCGATCATCTTCGCCCGGTACCTGACCTTCTCCGCCCGGTCGCCGAAATTGACGTGACGCAGGGTGCTGTCGATGCTCGCGGCCAGGCTGTCGATGGTCTGTCCGGGAACGAGATTCAGGTAGTTGTATACTCCGGTGGCGTTCCCGGAGATCCGCACGTAGTTCAAATCCTCCCCCAGGAAACGAAAGAACATGCTGTCTCCCTTGGAGTAATTGTTGGAAACCTTGTTCTCGTCTCCTTCGAAGGGGTAGTACATGGCCCGGGCGTTCCCGAAGATTCGAACCGAATCCACCTGGTTGTCGTACATGTTGATCACCATCGAATCCCCTTCTATCCAGGATTTCTCGCGCCAGGGAGAGGCGGGAGCGGGAGACTCGGTGAGGCGGCCCCCGGCCGGGAGGATCAAGCGGTTCACTCCCCGGTCGTCGTAAAAAAGCACCACCCTGCTTCCGCTCATTCCCGAAGCCCCGCTGGAAGCGACCGGGTTCCCGTAAAGCTCCATGTATCCCTCGTCGTCGTAAATCACGGCGGAGTCGCAATCGGCCCGCGTGGCCCCTTTTACCATCTGCACGCTTCCCACCGCCGTTCCTACGTTGGTATTCATGTCAAAGTGCATTCTCCGGCTTTTCACCCTTCCCTTTTCCTCCGAGCGGTCGTCAAAAACCAGCACCGGCAGGGAATCCATGACCGCCTCCTTGGTTTCCCGGAAAAAGCGGGCGTGCTGCCCGGAGATCGAGTACTCTTCCTGGTTGTCGATGATCACCACATTGCCGCAGGCATCCGCTATCTCGGTGTTACGGTCGTAAAAAATACTGTCGGCGTACATTATCCTGCTATTATCCATCAAAACGTTGCGGCCGGTCAGTACGGCGATGCCGCTGGTCCGGTGATACACGCCGCGGTCGCAGGTGATCAGCATGTCCCGGTCCACTATGCGGACGTTATCTTCCAGCACCAGGGTATTGGTCAATCCGAAATACTCACCCCTGTCGCCGTACATATCCAGCGTCCCGTCATGTCCGTGCACGTTTCCGGTGAGCACCAGGTATTTCCGCTCCCGATAGTGTTTTCCCTTATCGCTGGTGATGGTCGAGGTCTGGTGGTCTATGCGGACGTCCCCGTCGAGAAGGATTACTTCCTCCCCTTCCTCCACCCGGTACCGCCAGGAGGAGGTGGATACTATATACAGGCTGGAATCGGCCAACACGGCTTCCTGGTCGTCGAAAGGCGGGGAGGCCTCCGCCGTACCTCCGGGCAGGGAAGCCGCGGCCAGGGTGAGAAAGGAAGCAAGTAGCAAGGCCGGCCCGCAGGGGGGTAGATTCCGGGGAGAAAAAAGTTTCTTGTCTGCCGGCCTCTTCAATTATCCACCGCCGTATCCGGACTAGCCTTCTGTTTTAATTTTTTCCAGGGCCAGAAATGACGCTCCCACCAACGATGCCCGGTTTCCCAATTGGGCTGGAACGACCGGGATGCCGGAGAGAACTTCACCCATCAGATGCTTTCTCAACGATTCCCGGGCCGGACCCAGGATGAAATCACCGGCCCCCGCCACGCCCCCGCCCACCGCTATCACCTCGGGATTAAAAAGATGAACTATATTGGCCAGGCCGATGCCGAGGAATTCCCCCGTCTCCCCCAGGGACCGGACCGCGGCCCCGTCTCCTTCCCGGGCGGCGGAGGCGATATCCCTCACCGTGAAATCATCCCGCTCTCCCAAAACGCTCGCTTTACCCTCCGCCAGGATATCCCGGGTCCTCTTTATTATGGCATCCGCCCCGATAAGGGCCTCCAGGCAGCCCCGGCTTCCGCAACCGCACCGGGGCCCTCCCGCCAGTATCACCTGGTGCCCCACCTCCCCGGCCAGACCCTGAGATCCCCGATAAAGCCTTCCCTCGATCACCACTCCCCCCCCCACTCCGGTCCCCAGGGTGAGGCAGACGAAACACTTCGTTCCCCTTCCCGCCCCCCGGTTATATTCACCCCAGGCGGCGCAGTTGGCGTCATTGTCCAGGGTCACCGGCAGGCCCAACCGGCTCTCGAACATTTCTCCCAGGGGAATATTCTCCCATCCGGATAGGTTGGGAGAGGAATACAACCACCTTCTCTTCCCGTCGAGCAGGCCGGCGCAGTCAATTCCGGCGGCCGTTATCTCCGGATGGTCCCCCCGTTGCCCTTCCCTCCATTGCAACACGTCATTCACCATTGCTTCCGGACCCTGCGCGGCCCGGGTGGGAATCGTTCCGCTGTGGAGGACCTCCCCCTTCTGGTTCACAATCCCCAGCTTGATATCGGTGCCTCCGATATCGACGCCCAGCACTTTTATCATCTTGACCATCCCCTTTACTCGCGATCTTTCCGTTTTCCCGGCCGGGAGCGGTCTTCACCATGCTATAGAAACGGCGCCGCTTCCTCCACGGCCCGGTGCGAACCGAGGATGACCAGCGTGTCGCCGGGACGGAGGATCTTCCGCGCCCGCTTCAGGGCCGCCCCCATTCCGGGGGACGCTTTCACCGCCGCTCCCGGATCACCATGGCCGCTTTCCCCGCCGAATCGTTGAACCAGATCCTCCCGGCCGGCGGCGTTCCTGTCCTTCAGGGGAACCAGTATAATCTCCCGGGCCGCCTTTCTGGCCCGGGCGGGAAAACGGCCCAGTTTCTTGCGCGCCATCACGCCAAATACCAGCACGTTATTCCGCGGGGAAGAAATCTTGACCAGGGTATCCAGGGCCGCCAGGAGAGCTTCCTCATTATGGGATACATCCAGCACAATCCTCGGTTCCCCTTCCAGCACCTGGAAACGGCCGCTGAAGAAAGCCTTCTTTATGCCCTCCCTGACCGCTTTCTTTCCCACTTTGACCACCCGTTTGTCAACCACCTCGGAAACCCTCAGCGCCGTGGCCGCATTTTTCAACTGCACCGGACCGATCATACCGATTTCCAGCCGGGGATAAGCGCTCCGCGGCGAATAAAGATCGAAAACCATGCGGGCGGGGGTCAGGGATATTAATTCCACCCGGGTATCATCCGCCACGTTGAAGAGGGGAATACCCTCCCGGCGGCAGTGCCTGCGGGCTTGATCCACCAGGGCCTTCCCGCCGAGATGGGTGACGAGCGGTACGCCCTTCCTGGTTATACCCAGCTTTTCCGCCAGGATCTTCCCCCGGGTGCCGCCCAGATGCTCGCAATGATCATGGGATATCCCGGTAATAACGGTGATCACCGCCTCCACCAGCCGGGTGGCGTCCAGCCTCCCCCCCAATCCGACCTCAAACACCGCCAGGTCCACGCCCCGCCGGACGAAATGTAAAATCGCCGCCGCGGTTATCCCCTCGAAGAAGGTGAAAGGGATGCTCCCGGACCGCCGCCTCAGCTCACCCAGTATCCCGTCCAGGACCCGGCTCGGAATTTCATCGCCGTCTACCCTTATTCGTTCGTTGATCCGGAATAGATGCGGCGAATAGAAGGTGCCGGTTTTCAGCCCCGCCTCGCGCAGTATGCAGGAAAGGAAGGTGGTTACGGAACCTTTCCCGTTGGTTCCGGCCACCAGCACCGCCGGAAGTGCCTTCTGCGGATCGCCGATCGCTTGGAGCAGAGCGGTTATATTCTCCAGCCCCAGTTTCATGTTGGTGGGTCTTAGAGAAAACAGAAACTCTATATTGGAAAAGGGCCTGGCCCTACCAGATGAGTGAGATAGTTTTGCGGTCATTCTCCTGGTAATTTTCCTCCACCCTGGTTGACACACCGCACATGAGACTGTCGAGAATAAAGCCAAGGGTTTTTTTCAGCTCCCGGCGGCTGGTAATCATGTCAATCATGCCATGTTCGAGTAAAAATTCCGAGCGTTGGAACCCCGCGGGAAGCTCTTCTCCGACGGTTTCCCGAATGACCCGCGGACCGGTAAATCCGATTAAAGCTTTGGGCTCGGCTATAA
Organism: Candidatus Krumholzibacteriota bacterium; assembly: GCA_016926065.1. Taxonomy (GTDB): domain Bacteria; phylum Krumholzibacteriota; class Krumholzibacteriia; order Krumholzibacteriales; family Krumholzibacteriaceae; genus JAFGPI01. The sequence goes on along the minus strand of JAFGPI010000119.1, from coordinate 7,074 downwards.
TTATATCGCCCTGGAAGGCGAAAGAGGCCGCCACGCCGCCGGTGGTGGGATTGGTGAGAATGGAAATATAGGGTAGGGAAGCCCTGGATACGGCCGCGATGGCGGCGGAGGTTTTCGCCATCTGCATCAGGGAGAGGATCGATTCCTGCATGCGCGCCCCCCCGGAGGCGGAGATAATCACCAGCGGCATCCTTCCGGATATCGCCTGGCGGGCCGCCCGGATTATCTTCTCTCCCACCGCCGATCCCATGCTGCCCCCCATAAAACTGAAATCCATAATGGCCAGGGATACCGGGTGGGCGTTTAACTTGGCCGTACCGGTCAAGATGGCCGAGTTGCGGCCGGTTTTCCGGCGGGAGATACGGATGCGCTCAGTATACTTCTTGCTATCCCTGAACTGTAAAGGATCGGCTGAACGGATGCCGCCATCGGTTTCCACGAATGTCGATTGGTCGGTCAAAATATCGATATAGGCCGAGGGATTGATGCGGAAGTGAAAATCACATTTCGGGCAGACCGAGGTTAACCTGATCAGTTCCTTGTGATAAAGGATCTCGCCGCAGGAGGGGCACTTTTCCCAGAGCCCGTCGGGCACCTCTTTCTTCCGCCAGGTCTTGATTCCCTGTTTGGCCCTCTTCAACCAGTTCATATCGCCCCCTTCTAAACAGTTTCCCATCCCGGCCCCGGAATAATCCAGCAAATTCTTTGCCGCCGGCCAAAACAACCCCGGGTAAATTTAACATTAACCGTGAAAAGCAAAAAGGCCTTTTTTGCCTCCCGCGCCCATATCCGGCTCCCTTCCCGGGTAATTATCCCCCTCCCTCCACCCCACCCCCTAGGCGGAGGAAAGCCCGCGCATCAAATCCAAGAGGTCCTGCGCCCCCGCTTCTCCCCTCCCGATCACTTTTTCATGCCCCATCCGCTCCCGCGAGATAGGGGGAGTAAAATTGGTAATCCAGCTCAGGCAGGCCGCGTCGATACGCTTGCGCCGGGCTTCGATCAGCTCGGGAAGGGGGGACATGGTGGCGGCGTCGGCTCCCATCTCGACCGCCGCCCGGGCCATGGCCGGAGTTTCGTAATCGGGGCCGGAGGCCCAGAACAGTATCCCTTCCCGCAGCGGTATTCCGGCCCGGGAGGCCGCCGCGGCCACCGCCTTTCTAAAGCGGTCGCAGATCAAGGGCCGACGCGGAAACCGGAGCGCCCCTTCCCTCCGCTCCTCGCCCCCCGGTCTTCTTACCGGCAAGGAAACCACGTCCGCCGGTAAAAGCCAGGAGCCCACCGGCAGGGAGGGCCGCAGGCTGCCGGCGGCCTGGGTAAGCAGTATCCTGCGGCAGCCCAGCCTGGCCGCCAGGCCGACTACACCTTTCGGCGGCGGACCGGTATACTCGTAAAAATGAAGCCGGCCGGCAAAAACCAGCAGCCTCCGGTCACCCGGTTTTACCAGCAGGATCCGACCGGGATGACCCTTTACCGCCGGGATGGGGAATCCCGGAATATCCCCATAGAGAATTTCCGCCTCCGGTGAAAGCAGTTTTCTGACGGAAGATAGGCCCGATCCCAGGACCACCGCCGTTTCGGCCCGGCCGGCCAGGAGGGAAAGCAGACGGGGGGGAAGATCATTACTCAAGATCCAACTCCAGCACCAGGGCGTCTTCGCCGTTCTCGCGGTAGTATTTCTCGCGCCTGCCGATATGCCTGAATCCGTTCCGCTGGTAGAACCTCTGCGCCCGGATATTACCGGCCCGCACCTCGAGAACGATTTTTTTTATGCCGATTCTATCGCACTGCTCGATAACCGCGGTCAGCAACTCATCCGCGGCCCCCCGTCCCTGCCTGCGGGGAATCACGGCGATACTGAGTATATGCAGCTCGTAATACCCTATCCAACCGGCCAGGTACCCGATAACCATTCCGCCATCGACCACCACCAGATTGATGGAGATATCGGCCAGTCTCATCTGGCTTCTGAACATATTTTCCGTCCAGGGGGTCGGAAAACACAATTCTTCGATTTCCAGCAGCCTGCCGAGGTCCGTTTCCCGCATTTCCCTAACCGTGTAAGCAGCCATTCTCCCCTCGCGTTTTCCGCAATTTCGACCTGCCCGGCACCTTGGCGTCCGGAGGCCTGAGGTAGATAGGTTCCAGGGTCGGTAAACTGTCATACTCGATAAATCCTTTGCGCAGGGCTATTCCCGCCACCAGGGCGGCGGATGGTATGGACCAAGGGGAAGGCAAAAAGCGCGAGCCGGAAGGTAATAGCGAAACGAGCAGCTCCCCGTACTTATGGATCCCGGTACCGCAGGCCACCACCGGCCGGAAAGCTCCCGCCGCGGTCAGCACCTTACCCAGGGCCGCCGGCTTCACGGCCAGGGGCGCGACTAGCTCCCGGGGAAACCCCTCCCGCAGGTCGTACAGGGCGGCGTATATTTCCCCCCGCCGGGCGTCGATCAGGGGAAGCAGGGGATCGTCCAGATAGGGAAGCGCCGCGGCCAGGGTTTCCAGGCTGCTTACCGCCGCCACCGGCCGTTTCCCGATACAGGCGAAAGCCTTGACCGTGGACAATCCGATGCGCAATCCGGTAAAACTCCCGGGACCGGCCACCACCGCGAAACGGTCGATCTCCCGCAGTTCCACCCCCGCCGTACGTAAACATAGATCCACCGCCGGCATCAGGGTCGCCGAATGAGTATCGCTGGCGTCGAAAATTATCTCACAGAGAGGTTCTTCCCCCCGGGATACCGCCACGCTCCCCTTCCGGTGGGAGGTGTCAAGGGCCAACAGCAAAGGTTTTTCCTTCAAAACAGATCCTTCATCAGGCCGGGGAAAAGGTTCCCGGCACAGGTGATATCGATATCCCGGGAATTCTCGCCGGTTATACGGATACGGATTATCAAGTCATATTCCAGCATTCCGCGGGGGAGCCGGTCGCCCCATTCAACCACCACGATGTTGTTTCCGTCCACGGCGTCGAAAAGCCCGATCTTTTCCACCTCTCCGACCTCTTCCAGCCGGTACAGGTCGAAATGCCAAAGGGGCAGCTCTCCCCGGTATTCCTCGAGGAGGATGAAAGTGGGACTCAATACTTCGGTTTTTACTCCCAATCCCCGGGCCATCCCCTTGACCAACAAAGTCTTACCCGCTCCCAGCCCCCCCTCCAGGGAAACCAGGGTTCCGGGGGGCATCAATTTACCCAGCCTGACGCCCAGGCGCAGGGTCTGGGCGGGGGAATGGAGCGCCAGCTTTTGCTCCCGCACCGGTCCCGAAAGATTAACCATCCGTTCCAGCTTCATGCTACCGTTCCCTACCGGTTAGAGTTCCCCTCTCCGGCACGCGGCGGCTGCCTGATCCCGTCCGGCAGCACCTGGGCGGCCCTCCCGGAGGGCCGGTCCGGCCGGGCGGGGAACCGCCGGAGACGGCGATACCAATTATAAATCCACCCCTGGAATTGTACGAGATAAATCCGGGCTCCCCTTTCCCCCGCGCTTCTATTTAGGAGTCATGGTGATACAGGGAACAATCATTTCCTCCAGGGAAACGCCCCCATGCTGGAAGGTTCCCTGGTACTGCTTCTCGTACTCATGAAAATGGGTGGGATATACGAAATAATAATTTTCCTTGGCCAGGGTATAATTCTTGGAGGGACTCTCGGTGGGCAATTTATATTCCTGCGGATTCCTGATCATCAGGGTCTGCTTAGAATCGCTATTGATATTTTCCCCGAACTTATAGCGGAGATTGGTGGAGGTATCCCGGTTACCGTAAACCAGGCTGGCCTTCTTTCCCAGTATCGATCCGTGATCGGTGGTAATGACCACCGTGGCTTTCTGCTTGGAAATCTTCTGCAGGATATCGAAAAGAGCCGAATGGGCAAACCAGGAACGCATCAGGGACCGGAAGGCTCCCTCATTGGGGGCGATCTCCTGCAGGATCTCGCTTTGACTTCTGCCGTGAGCCAGGATATCCAGGAAATTGAAAACCATGGCCACCAGGTCGATGGAACGGTAACTGTCTACCTGCTTGCGGATTTCATTGGCTTCGGAGATCTCATAGATTTTGATGTATTTCAGGTTCTTACCGGCCAACCCCACTCTTTCCAAATATTTCTGCAGCAGTTCCTGCTCATACCTGTTCTTGCTCAATTCATCCTTGGATTTTTCCAGCCAGTAATCCGGAAAATGCTTTTGTATCTCCGCCGGATAGAGCCCGGAAAAAATCGCGTTCCGCGCGTAGGGCGTGGCGGTGGGGAGAATGGAATAGTAATAATCACGTTGGATATTGTAAAGCGGGGCCAGCATATCTTCGATGGTGAGCCACTGGTCGTAGCGCATGCAGTCTATCACGAATAGATAGGTGTTCTTTCCCTCCCGCAAGGAAGGAAAGACATAACGCTTGAGGATATCCACGCTCAGGCGGGGCCCCTCTCCGGAATTTATCCAGATCCGGTAGTTATCCTCGATGTAGCGTCCGAATTCGCTGTTGCATTTCTTTCTCAGATCGGCATGGATCTGTTCCAACCCGGTTTCGGTGAACCGGTCGAACTCCAGGTCCCAGGCCGACAGTTCCATGTGCACCTGCGCCCACTGTGGCCAGTCCGGACGGCCGGTCACCATATCGTCCAGGCGCCTGAACACCTGGAGATATTCCTTGCTGATGGCCCCCTTCTGAATCTTGTGCGATTCCAGGATGCGTTTGATCATCGAATACATCTGCAGCGGATTGACCGGTTTGAGCAGATAATCGTCTATCTTCATGCCGATGGCTTGATCCATCAGCCCCTCGGCTTCGTTCTTGGTTATCATAACCACCGGCAGATTGGCGGAAATCTCCTTGATCTCCTGTAAGACTTCCAATCCGCTTTTACCGGGCATTGTCTCATCCAGCAGCACCAGGTCGTAAATATCCCGGCGCAGGATTCCGATCGCCTCCTCTCCGCTGGAAACCCCGGTCACCCGGTATCCCTTGTCCTCGATAAAGATAATATGGGGACGCAGCAGATCGATTTCATCATCGACCCAGAGTATCCTCTTTCCCTTCAAAACATGCTCCTCGCCGGTAATATTCCTTCAGACCACCGGAAATTCAATCCGGAACCTGGTACCCTTTCCCGGTTGCGAGTATAAAATCCTTATTGAACCGTGGTGGATTTCTTCCACGATCCTCCTGACCAGCGCCAATCCCAGTCCCCACCCCCGGGCCTTGGTGGTTATGCCGGGTGAAAAGACCCGGTTCTTCAAGCTGGAACTCATCCCTTTTCCGTTATCCGAGAAGGTGATCTCCACCCGGTTCTCGTTCCGGTTCATCGCTCCTTGAATGGTTATCTTCCCTTCCTGGTCCGCGATCGCGTCCAGCGAATTCTTGATCAGGTTCTCGAATACCCATCCCAGCAGATCGCGGCTGCACCGGATGAGGGGTAATTCCTCCACCTCCACCGTAATGGTGGAATTCAACTTCAGGGCGGGACGACGCCTTTCAAAATATTCCACTGTCTCCTCGATGATGGGGGCCAGCTTATGGTATTCCAGGCGGGGGGCCGAACCGATCTTGCTGAACCGGGATGAGATCTGGCTCAGCCGATCCACGTCGGCGGAAGCTTCCCGTATGGCATCGGCTACCTTCTCGGTGCACTTCGATTCTTCCAGTTCGGCCTTGATAATCTCAATCCAACCCATGATAGAGGAGAGAGGAGTTCCCAGCTGATGGGCGGTCTCCTTCGCCATCCCCACCCAGATGGAGCGCTGCTCTCCGATTTTCATGGCCCGGAACCCGTAAAATCCCAGCAGGGTGAAACCGATAAAAACGGCCAGCTGAATGTAGGGCGCCAGGGCCAGTTCCCGGGTCAGCCGGGTGGCCCCGTAATGAATATACAATTCCAGATTCTTGGATTCAACCTTGATAGGTTTGTTGATCTTGTCGAATTCCAGGACCCGCTGCAACACTTCCCAGAGCAAGGGATCATCCACCCGCAGGGAATCCGCCGTAGGGTTGGGATTGAAATCACGCAACCGGTCGTAATCGTCGACCGGTTCGATACCTATGCCATCCCATATCATGGGTCTCCCGGCGATATCGGTCATTATGAAGGGGATGCTGATGGCGCTGCGCATTTCGCGGATAAAGGTGCGCCTGGTTTCATCGTTAACTTCCTCCAGGGCTATCCCGGTAAAGCGGGAGAAGAGACGGGTGGTATTTTCCGACTGCACTTTCATGCGCCTGATCAGGCTGTTATTATACCAGAGCGCGCAGGATACCAGGATAACCGTTCCGACGATGAAGTAAGCTTTCAGCAGAAAGGGGAGATTGCCCGGGGTCTTTCTATTCGCCTTAAGCTTCAAGGTACTCGACGCCCCCCATGTAAGGCACCAGAGTTTTGGGAATACGTACCTTTCCGGTAGGAGTTTGGAATAATTCCAGGATGGTGGCTATCACCCTGGGTAGGGCCAGTCCCGATCCGTTGAGGGTATGCACGAACTCCGGCTTTTCGCCTTTTTGCCGCCGGAAACGAATTCTCGCCCGGCGGGCTTGAAAATCTTCAAAATTGCTGCAGGAGGACACTTCCAGCCAGCGTTCGATACCGGGCGCGTAGGTTTCGATGTCATAGCATTTGGCCGCGCTGAAGCTCAGATCCCTGGTGCAAAGCTCGATCACCCGGTAGGGTATGTTCAGGACTCTGAGCACTTCACAGGCGTCTTCCAGCAATAATTCCAGATCCTCGTACGATTTTTCCGGCAGCGTATATCTAACCATTTCCACCTTGTCGAATTGATGCACCCGGATCAGGCCCCGGGTATCCTGCCCGTAGCTTCCCGCCTCCCTCCGGAAACAGGGACTATAGGCGGTACATTTCCGGGGCAACAAAGTTCCCTCCATAACGGAGTCCCGGTAAATGTTGGTCACCGGTACCTCGGCGGTGGGAATAAGAAATAGATCGTCCTTCTCGCAATGGTACATATCCTCTTCCATTTTGGGTAACTGCCCCGTCCCCACCATGGCGTTTCGGTTCACCACGTAGGGAACGGCCAGCTCCTCATATCCTTGCCGCCGGTGGATATCCAGCATGAAATTAATCAGCGCGCG
>JAFGPI010000009.1 GCA_016926065.1 Candidatus Krumholzibacteriota bacterium | reverse complement strand
TACGGAGGGCATCTCTGGACCACCGGGGAATCCTGGCGGGACGGCGGGCTGGCCTCGGAGTTCGCCACGCGCCAGCAGATATATCCCCTGGTGGTGCGGTGCCAGGCGCGAAACGCCTATGCCGTGGATTGCAGCGACACCTTCGGGGCGCAGAGCATGACCTATCACGATTTCTGCGTGTCGGTGCTGGACAAGATTCATGGACTCTTCAGATCCTACTATTTGCCCCCCGTCTTATATAAGAATCTCGACAACGATGCCATGGTGTATGGATACCGGGACGACTCCGATATCTTTTCGGCCATGGTCCCGGGATTTCCCCGCAGGCTCGAATTATGGGAAGTGGTCACCAGGCCGGGCCACCACTACGATCCGGCGGTGAGGGGATTTATGCCGGTGGAGCTGTATGATCCCGAATTCTGGATGAGGTACAAGTCCCTCTCCAGCCGAAAATGTTTCCATCCCATCTACCGCATGAGGGCGAGGCATCCCCGGGCCAGCACCAACGACGCGGTCTTCGCCTTCTGGACCACCCGCTACGCCCACGTGATAGCGCTCTCCCCGGGAGCGGTGGCCGCACCCAGCGTCCATTTCGGGCTGCCCCTGTGGTATTTCAACCGGGAACAGGTGGATTCGATCGCCACCGCCATCTTCAACAAGTGGCATATACATTAAAGGCGGAGGCGGGGAAGGATTCACCGCGTGGGGGACAAGAGCTCCAAATGGTTAGCGGGTGATTATCATCACTGTACGCAAATTTCCTATTACTGTTTTGCACGGCTTGGGCTTGATGGAATATCGCCCTGATCCTCTCATTCATATCTGATCGAATTCACCGGATCGGCCAGGGCGGCCCGGAAAGTCTGGAAACTGACCGTGGCCAGGGCTATGGCGAAAGCCAGGATGCCGGCCCACAGGAATACCCCCACTCCAAGATCTATGCGGTAGGCGAAGTTCCGGAGCCAGCGGTTCAAAATGTACCAGGCGGCCGGCCAGGCGATAAGGTTCGCGGCCAGGACCGCCTTCAGGAAACTGGTATTCAGCAGCCTTACGATTCCCGCCACGGAAGCACCCAAAACCTTCCTTATGCCAATTTCCTTCTTCCTCCGGTCTACCACGAAAGCAGACAGGCCGAACAGCCCCAGGCAACCGATGAATATGGCCAGGATGGAAAAGGTGGAGAACAGCCGGCCTATCTGCCTCTCGTTCCGATAGAGGTTATCGTAGCTCTCATCGAGGAAGAAATGATCGAAGGGCACTCCCTGCACGAAATCGTTCCAGGCTGCTTTTACCCTGTCCACGGATCCCGATATTTCGGCGGTTTCGAGCCGGACCGATAGGAAACGTTCGGTCCGGTTGTAGTATCCTCCCAAAAAGAACAGGGCCTGCGGCCGGATCTCCTGGTGAAGCGACTCGTAATGGTAATCCCGGACAATCCCGATGACCTGGAACCTGCCTACGTTGGTACTCCCGTTATATATTTCTCTTCCCAGCGGATCATCCCAGCCGATCAGCCTGAGCGCCGCCTCGTTCAATATGGCCGCGGTGGAATCGCTTTTGAAATCCCGGGAAAAGAATCGTCCCTCAATCATTTCCAGTTTCATCGTTTCCCAGTAGCCGGGATCGCACATGCAGATATTCAGCGTGAACCAGTCGTCTTTGCCCTCGGCCCCGAATCCTATATTGCCGAAGCTGCTGCCGGGAATCGCATCCGATCCGGAAACCGCGACCACGCCGGGCAGGTTCCGGAGGATGTCCTTTAACGTATCCTTACCCTCCTGAAGCGATCCCGGATTATTGATGACAAGTACCTGTTCCTTGTCGAAACCGAGTTCCTTATCCTGCAGGAATTTCATCTGCCGGGAGACGGTCAATACTCCCACCACCAGGAAAATCGCTATGGCAAACTGTAGTATTACCAGGGCGTTCCTGATCCAGAGCTCCCTTCCATCCGATCCCATCCTCCCTTTCAGGGCGGTTACGGGATTGAACGAGGAAAGGGCAAAAGCGGGATAGGCTCCGGCGATTATCCCTATCCCCACCGCGAATCCGAGCAGGGCCGGCAAAACGGACGCATTGGCGAATAGGTCGAGTTCGATCTCCCTGCCCACGAAGTTTCGGTATGCGGGCAGCAGAAGAAAGATTATCGCCACTGCCACTATCATCGCTATCAGGCTGAGCAGCACCGACTCGCTGAGAAACTGCAAGATCAGCCTATTCCTGCCCGACCCCACTACCTTCCGGATACTCACCTCGCGCGCCCGCAGTGACGCTCTTGCCGTGGAGAGGTTCATGAAGTTGAAGCAGGCTATAAGCAGAACAAAAACACTTATAATCATGAACATGTTCACGTAGTTCCGGTCGCCGTTGGCCTCGAATTCTCCGTTGAGGTCGGAATCGAGATGGATCCCGGTCAGCGGTTGCAGGTAATATGTCCAGAAATTTCCCTTGTCCCGCCATTCCTGGTATCTTTCCTCCCCCATGGCATCTATGGCCCGATTTCTGGTGAAATCGGCGATCTTCGCCTCCAGGGCCTCCGCGGAGGCCCCCGGGCGCAGCAGTAGATAGGTCACAAAATTATTTCGCGACCAACCGGTTGCATTTATGTACGAGGGAAAGGTCTCCAGGGAAACCAGGATGTTGAAATGGAAATGCGAATTATCCGGCAGCTCTTCGGCCACCCCGGTTATCTTGAGATCCAGATCATCGGTGCGGCCCGAGAATCCCAGGCGCAACATCTCTCCGACGACGTCGGTCCGGCCGAAATACTTCAGGGCCGCCGCTCTGGTGAGAACGATGGTATTGGGCTCGGCCAGAACGGTCTGGGGATCGCCGCTCAGCAGGGGCACCGAGAAGATATCGAAGAAGGTCGCATCCACGGCATGGCAGTTCCTCTCGTAGAAGGTCCGCCCTTCATGATAAACCGGCAACCTGCCCAGGCGGAGAAATTTGATGCCGCTCTCTATCTCGGGAAACTCCCCCGCAAACACCCGGAACGTCTCGGCGGAGGATCCTGTCTGGTCGATCTTGGTGTTACCTATGGAGGCCCGGGAAGCGAGCCGGTAGATGCGGTCTCCCTTTTCATGAAACCGGTCATAGCTCAGCTCGTATCTCACGAAGAGGAATACCAGTAGACTGCAGGAAATCCCGATGGCGAGTCCAGCCACATTGATAAAAGAAAATATCTTGTACTTGAGAAAATTCCTGAGGGCCACTTTGAAAAAATTCCTGAGCATGCTCCCTCCATTTCCGGTGATTTAATGTCTTCTCTGAAATTAATACGGCGGGCAAATCAAAAGGTTACCAGGATTGATCCCGGATCCCCCTGCTTTTTAAGCCTTCATCCAAATTAAATTGCAAGGAAGGAGCGGGCGCATCCAGGTGCCCGCCCTAACGGTTGAGGCTCTGTAATTCTTCCAACCCTATATTGGCCCCGCAGATAACGATGACTACATTCCTCCCGGCATAGTCATTCTTCAATTTTTTATACCCCGCCACGGCCACCGCCGCCGCTCCTTCGATAAGCATGTGGTGGGTGTCTATGAACTCAGCCAGGCTTTCCCCGATTTCCGCCTCGGTTAGGGCCACGTACCGGTCCACCAGGTCCCGGCAGAGTTCAAAGGTGATCGCGCCCTCCTCCACCCCCCCGGCCGTGCCGTCCGACAGGGTGGGCAGCGAGTCCATCTGGATGATCCTGCCCGCCTTTATCGATTCAATCATCACCGGAGAGTTTTGCGGACTGCAGCCGATAATCCGCGCCCGGGGCTGGACCGATTTGAGATACCCGGCGATACCGGAAATCAGCCCGCCGCCTCCCAGGGAAACGAAAACGGCGTCTATCCGCTCCAGCTGGTGATGGAGTTCATACCCGACCGTCCCCTGCCCGCCGATGATGCGGGGATCGTTGTAGGGTGATATATAGACCCATCCCCTTTCCGCGGCAAAACGCCTGGCCTGGATTTCCGCCTCCACCGCGTCCCGGCCCCGAAACCGGACCTCCGCGCCATACCTCTCCATCATCCTCAATTTCGAAGGAGGAACCTTTTCCGGCATGAAGATTATCCCGTTGAGGCTTAATATCTCCAGGCTCCGCGCCACCGCCGCTCCATGGTTTCCCGTGGAAGCGGTCACCAATCCCCGGGAGCGCTCGGCGGGAGTGAGCGAAAGTATCTTGTTTATCGCCCCCCTCGCCTTGAAGGAACCGGTGTATTGCAGATTCTCCAGCTTAAGATGGACCTCCGCCCGGCCGGCCTGGCTGTAAAACCGGGAACGCTCCAGTATGGTCTCCCGGATATAGGGCCGGATCCTTTTTTCCGCTTCCCCTACCTCTTGGAAGACATCCATGTTTCCACCTCAGTAACGATTCATCCGGTATTTCCCCCCCGCTTATCTCTCTATCGATGATTCTATGAACCGGGCCAGGTCGCTCTTCAACCGGATCAGGGAAGGCCGGTGAATATACATCATGTGACCGGCCTCGTAATAGCTCATGGTTACGTTTTCCTTCAGGCCCCTATCCAATCCCAGATGATTGAAGGTATAGCGGGTGGCGAAATAGGGAGTGGCCAGGTCGTAATACCCGTTGGCCACGAACACCTTCAGGTGGGGATTCACGGTCATCGCCCGGCGCAGGGTCTCGGCCACGTTGATATAGCGGTTCTGGTAATTGCCGTAGTTCCAGGGCTGGACCTTGCCGGTCAAGATCTCGTAGGGAAGATCGCTCTCGAATCCCAGCTCGCGCCGCACGTAATCGTTCATGGTGCTGGAGAACGGCCCGTAGATATTGGCGTAGCTGGTGTCATATTCGTAGGATTCGCCGGCGGCGTCGGCGTCGATCCCCAGAAAACGGCTGTCCAGCCTTCCGGTGGTCCGCCTCTCGTCACGCAGCAGTTCCTTGACGAAGCGGTATATCCTGATCCTGATGTTCGCCTGTTCGATATACTCCTCCTCCAGGCCGGTGAGCCGCGAGAGCTTCCGCACCGCCGCTTTATACCTTTCGGAAGATACATCATCCCCCAGTCTCAGCACTTCTGCGTATTCTCCCACGGCGAATTCCTCAGTTTCCACCAGCGCTTTTTTCAGGTTTTCCTGGAGATCCGCCGGTAATTTTTTATGGTACCAGGCGGTCGCCGTGTAGGTAGGCAGGAAGAGGATATAGGGAAGATCGTTCCCGGGATGAAAATCGGCCGTCTGGAAATTCAGGATCGAAGAAATCAGCATCACCCCGTTCAGGAAGATGCCGTGCTGCCGGGAGAGGTAGCCCGATAAGCCCGCCGCCCGGGTGGTTCCGTAGCTTTCCCCGATCAGGAACTTGGGCGACGCCCACCGCTGGTAGCGGGTGAGGTAAAGCCTGATAAATTCCCCCACCGAACTGATATCTTCCTCCACCCCGTGAAATTTATCGGCCTCCTCCTCGTCGAGGGCCCGGCTGTATCCGGTGCTGACCGGATCGATGAACACCAGATCGGTTTTATCCAGCAACGAATACTGGTTATCCACCAGCTCGTAGGGCGGTGGAAAGGCGTGACCGTCTTCCTGGAACAGCACCCGGCGGGGTCCCAGCAGCCCCAGGTGAAGCCAGACCGAAGAAGATCCGGGGCCGCCGTTGAAGGAAAAGGTGAGGGGACGGCGGGCCGGATCATCGCTTCCGATCTTGACGTAAGCGATAAAGAAAAATGCGGCGTCGGGATCCTTGCCCGGCTGATTCAGGATAATGGTGCCGGTGGTGGCCCGGTACTTGATCTCTTTGCCGTCTATCCTGATGCTGTTGGTGGTTTCACTGATTTTTTCGGTTATATCCTTGATCCGGCCCTCTTTTTTCTCCGGCGTTGTCTTCTCCGGCTCCTGGGCCGGACTTCCGGCGGGACCAAATATTATTAATACCAGCGCCCAAATGATTATAAGGAAATTTCTACTCATTTTCGATCCTCCCTGGATAGCCGCGGAAGCTTGCCTTTACCGGTCAGGTGCCACATTCTAATCCATAGCATATTGTTTGTCAAACCGTAGAAAAGAAGAAGGGATGCAGGCCTCCGGCTCAGGGAACTGACGGCGCGCGGCCATTCGGCAATGAATCATCGCTCCCGGATAAATGGGAGCGGCCGGATCGGCTAACGGGATCGAGGGAAAGTATATTCTACCAGCGGATGGACATGCAGGACAGCCCCCCGTCCATCTTGCGGATCTCGCTCGTATCCAGCTCGATAATATCCCGGCCGAGCGCTTCCAGTTTCTCCCGGGTGGCCGGAAATCCCCGGGGCACGATCATACTGCCGTTGATAGAGAGCATGTTGGCGGCGTAGTCTTCGTTTTTAGCGGTGACGATCCTGCCGTAGGCCTTAAACAGATCTCTTCCCGCCAGCTCCTCGGTCAGCAGTAAGGTCTCATCCCCTAGGTAGCTGACACCGGACTTGAGGTGCAATCCCTCCTCCACCCTGACCGGGATCCAGGTATTGCCGTATTCCTCCAGGATCTCGCCCAGCTGCCGGGCCCCCTCCAGATTCGTCCGCTCCGAGATACCGATAAAAAAATGCCGCTCCGCCTTCAGCACGTCACCGCCATCCAGAGTTCCGGGAGGCAGGATGCGCCTTACCGCATGGTAACGGCCCAGGACCTCCTCCATCGCAGCGGCCTCTCCCCGGCGGGAGACCGCCCCGGGATTGGTAATCACCGCTATATCGGGCGTTACCACCGCCGTATCCTCCACGAAATAGGCGTCCGGAAAACCGGGCAGGGGAGGTAGCTCCACCACCTTCAGACCCAGGGACCGCAACGTCTCCAGATATTTTTCATGTTGCTCCCGCAGCAGCTCCACCCGGGGCTCGCCCCGGGCGACGGTGGTGATACCGGCACCCGGGTTCCTTCCCGGCCTGCGGGTAACCGCCAGCTCGAATGTCTCCATCTTATCCATCACTCCTATCAGGGATGATAACTAAAGCGGAAATATTTACTACCCCCGATTCCGAAATCCGGTTATAATCGTACCTTAACCGGCTTTAGATGCATAGATAATTCTGGCCGGGGAATCTTGACTCAGCGCTTCACCCCCGGTGGTCCGTATTATGAGAGTACTGTTGGTATCCGAAGAAATCACCGACCGTCCAGCCGAGGGACTGGTCGTTTTCGTGATGCACCTGCGCAGATACCTGGAAGGGAAACATGACCTCACCGCCGCCTACCAGCGCGGCTCCCCCGCCCGGGGGCCGGAAGTCAAAAAGTTGTTGCGGGGAAGATTTCATATCGGTCGGGAGTTCAGGCGTTTCCTGCGCCGGGAGAAATTCGACAAAATCATATATGTTCCCTCTTCCGGTCTTACCGCTTTGGGGCTGCTGCGGGGGATATTGATCGGCTGGATATCCAGGGCGGATACCATCCTGATCGGCCTGCAAGAGCGCAGAATCGGCGTTTTTCACAGATTGCAGAGGCTCCTCCCTCCCCCGGCTATAATACTCACTCCGGTGGCTAGGATGCGCGAAGACTTGGAAAAGGCCGGATTCACCACCGGTTTCATCATCCCCGGTATAGAGGGGGATAAATTCCGGCCGGTAGCGGGCCCTGAAAAGGCCCGGCTGCGGGAAAAATATCGATTGCCCGGAGACGGTTATATCGTTCTCCACGTGGGGCATATCAAGGAGAGCCGGAACGTGGAGACCTTCCTGGATTACCGGCGGTGGGGTGAGGATATAACCATGGTTTTTAAATGCGGGCAGGCCGATCCGGTCTGGAAAAAACGCCTGCAGGATTCCGGCATCGTGGTGATGGAGGAATACACGGACGATATTCACGAGATCTACCAGGCCTGCGACTGTTACCTTTTCCCGGTAAAGAACCTCAGGGGGGCCCTCGATTTCCCCCTCTCGGTAATCGAGGCCGCCGCCTGCGGCCTCCCCGTCGTCACTACCAGATATGGAACCTTACCGGAGATGTTCGGGGAGGGGCAGGGTTACCGGTATTTCGATAATATGGAGAAGATCGCCGGCAAGATAAGGGAAGTGAGAAATTCGCCGTTCGCGGCGGCGCACCTGGCCGCCGGTCTATCCTGGCGAGAGATATTCAGCAAACACCTGGAACCCCATCTGGCCGCGGCCGGCGGGAAGAGGAAAGGATCCAGAGGATAATGCGAAAAGTCTTCCTACCGGAAAACCGGGAACGGCCCGGAGTCCTGGTCCTCAGCGGCCTCGATGGTACCGGCAAGTCCACCCAGGCGTCGATACTGGCCGACCGGCTGCGCCAAGAAGGAATAAAAGTCGACACCATCTGGAACCGCTGGAAACCCTGCCTCAGCGCTCCGGCGATCCGGCTCGCCCGCCGCCGCATAAATCCGGCCAAAGATGCCGCCCTCAGCGATTACGAAAACTTCACCGAAACCAAGCGGAAAAAAATGCGAAATCCCCTGAAACGCTCCCTCTGGCAGTTGCTGGTCTGGAGCGAATACGCCCTCCAGGTCAACTGGCGGTTGAGAACCCATCGCTATCCGCTTCGGGGGATCATCTGCGACCGCTACGTCTACGATACCCTGATCGATATGGCCATAAATTTCTCCCTGGGGGAGGAAGAGCTGCCTCAACTATGCTCCCACCCGCTGCTGGGCCTGTTTCCCCGCCCCGGTTGCGTGATCCTGATCGATATCGATCCCCAGACCGGCGCCGAACGGAAGAAAGACGGCACCCCGGCGAGCTACCTCTCCGACCGGAGAAAACTTTACCTGGCTCTGGCCGGAATCATGGACGCTCCGGTGGTGAACGGGGAAAGGAGCATAGACGAGATCGCCGACGAGCTATGGGAGATAACCGGACCCTGGCGTAAAAGACTGATCCGGAAAAATTCCTAGGAGGGTAAAAGGAATGAAACGGCTGGTAATAATCGGGATGGACGGCATGGACTGGCCCCTGCTGGAAAGATTTCTACCTCGCCTGCCCGCTTTCAGCCGGCTCGCCGCGTCCGGTTACGGAGGAGAGTTGGAAGCCATCTTCCCTCCGGACAGCATTCCCTCCTGGATCAGCATCTTTACCGGTCTGGATCCCAGTCATCACGGAATCCTGGAAACGATCGATTACTTCAAGAAGGACGCCCGGGAATTCTCCGTGGATACCGGTGCCTTCCGGGGAAGGACTTTTTGGGACGAGGCCTCCCGGGCGGGGAAAAAGGTAATCGTGGTCAATCCCTTGATGGCTTTCCCTCCCTGGGAAGTAAACGGAATCATGGCCTCCGGTCCGGTCTTTATCTCCGGTGAGACCGCCACCTGGCCCGGGTCCGCGGCGCAGGAGCTCGAGTTGCCCGCCCTGGGAGGAATCGTCGATTTTCCGGACCAGAAGGATCTGGCCGGATTCTACGATAAAACCCGGGAGGAAACATACGCCATAGTCGATTTCACGGCCAAACTTATGGAGAGGCGCCCCTGGGATCTTACCTTCGTCACCCTCTTGACCCTGGACCGCATCCTCCATTTCTTCTGGCGGTATTACGACCGGGAGGATCCCACCTACCCCGGCCCCAACCGGCACGAGGACCGGGTGGCCGATTTCCATCTATTCCTGGATAAGTGCGTGGAGCGGCTGATCGAAGCCGCCGGAGAGGACGCGCTCTTCATGATAATCAGCGATCACGGCCACGCCCGGCGCCCTCCCCTTCTCTTCAACCTCAACCAGCTGCTGATGGAAAACGGCTTGCTGGAAAGCCGCATCCGGGGACCGAAACTGCTCAGTCCCCGCTATCATGTCGAGAGGGCCAAGAACTTCACCCTGGAAACCCTTCACCGCCTGGATCTGGAGGACCTGTCCTATAAATTCGCCCACCTCTTTCCCTGGACCCGCAAACTAAAGCGCAAGGATTTCATGACCAGTCCCCGGGCGAACCTGGCCACCGCCTCCGGATTCGGGGGCACCAATCCCTTCGGGGGAATCGACGTCTCGCGCCAGAGATGCCGGGAGGAAGGAGTCGAGTACGAAGAATTGCGGGACCGGATAATCGGTCTCCTCCTGAGGCAGGTGGATAAAGAGGGCCATCCCTGCTTCCTCTGGGCCCGCCGCCGGGAGGAGATGTTCGCGGGTCCATTTATCAACCGCTATCCGGACATTCTGTACGAGATGCAGCCCCGCTACGGCACCAACTGGTCGCTCCATCTCCCTTTAATAACCCTCAATCCCCGGCACCGCAAGATCTCCGGCGGTCACCGTAAGAACAGCGTGCTGGTGGCCGGCCCCCTGCAAAACTGGGAAGTGGTTCCGGAGAAACTAACCTCGCTGAACATAGCCGCCTCGGCCCTTTCCTGGCTGGAAAGCGGAGCGGAATCCGGCCGTCCCCCGGCGGCGGGGGAAAGTTTTCTGCGCCGGAAGGCAAAATAACCTTTCCCCGGCCGTATCGAAACATACGCCCCTGAATATCCGTATCCTTGATAACATAGCTTCGCGGAGAAAAGATTCGAGATGCGGAACACTTTGTACCGAGGTTAATTTGTCCATCGAGTTGAATAATTTTTCGGTGACCTACGGCGAGGTTAAAGCCGTGGATAATTTATCCACCGTCTTCCCCCCCGGCTCCACCGGGTTGCTGGGTCCCAACGGAGCCGGAAAATCGAGTTTGATCAAGGGTCTTCTCGGCCTGGTACCGGATTATTCGGGCGGGGCCAGGATACTGGGCAGGGACATCAACTCGGAACGCAAGCAGATCCGGCAGATGATCGGCTACATGCCCGAAGACGACTGCCTCATCCCCGGGCTGAGCGGAGTGGGGATGGTGCAATACGCCGGGGAGCTGAGCGGCATGAGCGCCGCGGACGCCATGCAACGGGCGCATGAAGTGCTGCTGCTGGTGGGACTGGGGGAGGCCCGGTACCGGAAGGTCGAAACCTATTCCTCGGGGATGAAGCAGAGGATCAAGCTCGCCCAGGCGATCGTCCATGATCCCCGCCTCCTTTTTCTGGATGAGCCGACCAGCGGCATGGATCCCCAGGGCCGGATGGAGATACTCCAGCTTATCAGCATGATACCGGGACGGAGCGAGGTCAGCATCATCCTGGCCACCCACATTCTCGTGGACGTGGAGAGGACCTGCGACCGGGTGGCCATCATGAACCGCGGGAAACTGCTTAAGGAGGGCAGTGTTGAAGGCATCAAGGGTAAATACGCCGAAACCTATTCGGTGCGCGTGGAGGGGAACCGGGCACTGTTCCAAGAGGAGTTGCGGAAAAACGGTTGCCAGGTAGCCGCTGACGGCAAGCATCTACTCGATGTGACCCTGCCTCCCGGCGCGGACACCGGATTGGTGGTGCGGACGGCCGGGGAAACCGGAGTCCAGCTACGCCGGCTGGTGCCCGGGGTGCAATCGCTGGAAGACGCCTTTATCAAGCTGATAGGAGTGGACGAGCATGCCGATCTATGAGAGATCATATCTCTCCTGGGAGGGCCAACTGCTGGACAAACCTAGAACCTGGTGGATCATAGGCCGCACCGGTGTCCGGCTGGCCTGGAAAAAAAGCGTCGCCCTACTGCTTATCTTGGCCGCGGTTCCTTTTATCTTCCGGGCCGGCCAGATATACCTTTCCTCCCGGATGGGTAACACCTCCTTTCTGGCCGAACTGGCCGAGGGGATACAGATCGACGCGGGATTCTTCATGAGTTTCATGAAAGATCAGACCTTTCTACTATTACTGATCCTCATCGTTTGCGGAGCCGGGCTGATAGCCAACGACAGGAAATTCAAGGCGCTGCCGATATACTTTTCCAAGCCGGTCGGCTTCTGGGATTACCTGATAGGGAAATTCCTGGTAATAGTCTGTTACGGCGGCGTCATCACGGTGATACCGGCCATCCTTTTGTTCATCGGCCAGATCCTGCTCACCGGCACTCCCGGATATTTCAGCCGCTATTACTACGTTCCCTTTTCCATCCTGGGCCTCGGCGCCGCCACCCTGGTCACCCTGGGAGGAATCATGTTGGTTCTTTCGGCTCTTTCGCGGGGAACCCGTTCGGCGGCCATAATCTTTTTCGCCCTGGTATACATTCCCGAAATGCTGCGCAGGATATTTTCGGGAATGAACGACTGGGGATGGATTTCGATCCGGGCCAACATCCTTCAGCTGGGGGCGATCCTCTTCGGTTTGCGCCGGCCCTATCCCTTTCCGGGCTGTCTGGCCTTTCTATCGCTGGCGGTGGTGACGGCGGCCTGTCTGGCGGTGCTGAGACACCAGATCAGACCCACGGAGGTAGTAAAGTGACCGTGGAAGTGAAACAGCTGTCCAAATGGTACGGACAAGTCATCGGGGTGAACCATCTCACCTTCACCATAGAACCGGGAGTGACCGGCTTCCTGGGACCCAACGGCGCGGGCAAGACCACCCTGCTCCGCTTGTTGACCGGCCAGTTGAAACCCAGCCAGGGAACCATTTCCCTTAACGGCGAGGAAGTCTGGAACAATCACCGCCTCTTTCATCAAATAGGTTACTGCCCCGAACAGGATGTCTTCTGGAATTTTCACAGCGGCTGGAACTTCGTGGTTTCGATGCTGCGCATGCAGGGTTACTCCCGGGAAGAGGCTGAGATCCGGGCCGAGAAGGCGGTTGAAGCCGTGGGGATGTGGGACGTCCGTAATAACCGGATCGGAAGCTACAGCAAGGGAATGAGACAGAGGATCAAGCTGGCCCAGATCTGGGCGCACGATCCGCGGATCCTATTCCTGGATGAACCGCTGAACGGACTGGATCCGATAGGGAGGAAATCGGCCATCGACCTGATCAAGAAAATGGGCGCCGGGGGAAAAACCGTGGTGGTATCCAGCCATATTCTGCACGAGATAGAGGAAATGACGGACACCATCATCCTCATCAATCACGGCCGGATGCTGGCCCAGGGAAACATATACGAGATACGCGGTCTGATAGATACCCATCCCTTGCAGGTCACCATTCAATGCGATAACGTGAACGTGCTTACCACCGAACTGCTGGGATACGAATACGTGCAGAGCATACAATTCGATCGGGTGCAGAACCGGCTCACCGTGGAAACCAACCGTCCCGACGAATTCCACCTGAGGCTTCCCCGGATACTGTCGGAGAATAAGATAAACCTGCAATCACTCTGGTCGCCCGATGAGAACCTGGACGCCATTTTTGACTACCTGGTAAGGTGAGATCATGGGATTTTTAACGGCCTTCTTTATCCGCAACGGCATACACAGCAGGAGCACGATATGGATGATGATCCTGGGGCTGTTTTCGGTGGGTCTCTCCCTGGTCTTCTTCGTCCTCCATTCGCTGTTGGGGGGAACGGAATTAAGCGCCTCAGAGGCTTTTTACGAAATAAGCTTTTCCCTTTTTCTCCACCTCCTGCTGCCGTTGATCTCCGCCCTCATCGGAACCGGTATCATCGCCAACGAAGTGGAAGAGAGAACCTTGATTTACCTGCTGACCCGGCCCCAGCCTAAATGGAAGATTATCCTCGCCAAAACCCTGGCCGGCTATATCACCGCCGGTTTGATACTGTTGATAGCCCTGCTCGCCACCTATTCCGTGATGAGCGCCCTGGCCGGAGACCAGGGATGGATGACACTTTTTTCGGACCTGTCGAGGATCTGCGGAGTGCTCCTGCTGGGTCTTCTGGTCTATCTCCCGCTCTTCGGCGTGCTGGGAGCGTTTCTTAAAAAACCGGTCTTGGCGGGGCTTTTATTCACCTTCGGCTGGGAGAACTTGGTCGCCTACATCCCCGGCAAAATCAGGCTGTTTACCGTCGTCCACTATCTGCACGACCTCTTTCCCCATTTCCGGAAGGTCCGGGGCAACAGCGAAACGGCGTTTTTCCTGAATATTTTCATAACCGATCAGGATCTTTCCACCCCCATCTCAATCTCCATCCTGGTCCTGCTGGCCGCTCTATTTACCGGCTTGCTCCTTTCCGTTCTCTACCTGAGAGAATACCGGTTGGAGCAGAATTAAGCGTCGATTGGCCGGAGACTATTTCTGCCAAACCGCGTAACCCTTTTCGCGCAGCATGCGGGCCAACTCCACTTCCATCTCCCGGCCATCCTCGTAGGAAAGCGGATTGTACTCTTCGTAGAGACGGGGATAGAGACGGCGGCCGTACCGGTGCACGTACCGGTTGGACTTGTACCCGGCCAGGTGATTTTCGAACCGTTTCTCCGGATCCAGACCGGTCAATCCGACATACAAGCAGGGTTTCTCATGGTCGTATCCGGGATTGGCGTCCCTGAACCTGCGTTCATTCCATACCGCCCGGTCCAACTCCACCACGTACACGTAGTGGTGCTTCTTCCTGCTCTTGCTCATCAACTAGTTTATCATGCCCAGCTGCCAGAAGAGGAACATCATTTCGTCGGCCGTATCCTCGATCTCCTTGCTCACCGGACGCCCGCCGGAATGCCCCGCCTTGGTATCGTAGAGAAGCATTATCGGATTATCGGCCCCCGTCTTTTCCTGCAGCAGGGCGGCCATCTTGCGCGCGTGCAGCGGGGCCACCCGGGTATCGGCATCGCCCGTGATGAACAGGGTGGCCGGATATTCGCCCCCCTGCTCCACGTTATGATAGGGCGAATAGGCGTAGATATACTTGAATTGATCGGGATCCTCGGACGAACCGTATTCAGATACCCAGAAGCGGGCCAGCATGAACTTGTGGTAACGGACC
>JAFGPI010000118.1 GCA_016926065.1 Candidatus Krumholzibacteriota bacterium | reverse complement strand
GGAATGGCATATGTTTGACACCGTCAAGGGCAGCGATTACTTGGGGGATCAGGACGCCATCGAGATCCTGGTCCAGGAGGCGCCGGTGGTGGTGCGGGAATTCGAGCATTTCGGCGCTCCCTTTTCGCGCACGCCCGAGGGGCGGATCGCCCAGCGGAAGTTCGGAGGGCACACCAAGAATTTCGGCAAGGGGGGGGCGGTCCTGAGGGCCTGTTACGCGGTGGACCGCACCGGTCACGTGCTGCTGCATACCCTCTACGAGGTTTGCGTGAAGAACAGGGTGCGTTTCTATCCGGAGTTTTACGCCCTTTCCCTCATCGTGGAGGACGGTGTGTGCCGGGGAATAGTCGCCTGGGACGTTATCAACGGCGGAGTGCACGTCTTCCACGCCAAGGCGGTGATGTTCGGAACCGGAGGTTACGGCAAGGTCTACCGGATAACCTCCAACGCCCTGGCCAATACCGGGGATGGGCTGAGCCTGGTCCTGAGGGCCGGCCTGCCGCTGCAGGACATGGAGTTCGTGCAGTTTCATCCCACCGGGCTGTACCAGCAGGGTATCCTGGTGAGCGAGGCGGCCCGGGGAGAGGGAGGCTATTTGATAAACGACCAGGGGGAACGTTTCATGGAGAAGTACGCTCCCGATAAAATGGAGCTGGCCCCGCGCGATCTGGTCTCCCGTTCGATACAGACGGAGATCAACGAGGGACGGGGAATCGGGGGTAAGGACTACGTGCATATCGATCTGCGCCACCTGGGCGCCGAGATGATCATGAACAAGCTCCCCCAGATCCATGAACTGGCCTGGAAGTTCCTGCACGTGGACTGCATCAAGGAGCCCGTTCCCATCCAGCCCACCGCCCACTATTCCATGGGGGGAATACCCACCGATAAGAACGCCCAGGTGCTGCGGGACGGAAAGGAGAAACCGGTGGTCGGTTTCTTCGCCGCCGGGGAGTGCGCCTGCGTGAGCGTGCACGGGGCGAACCGGCTGGGGACGAACTCCCTGCTGGAGGCTTCATTATTCGGCCGCCGGGCGGGCAAGTCGATCATCCGCTTCCTCCGGGAAACCAGGGTTTTTCCCACCCTTCCCAGTTCCGCCGCCCGGGCGGCGATCGCTGAAGTGGAGGGTTTCCTTTCCTCCTCCGGCACGGAGAGAACGGGAGAGCTGCGGCTCGAATTGCAGAATACCATGACCGCCAACTGCGGCATTTTCCGTACCGCCGACAAGCTCCAGAAGATGAAAGCGGAGCTGCAATCGCTGGAGCGGAGATTCAAGAATATCAAGATCGACGACAAGAGCGAAAGGTTCAACTCCGATCTGTTGGAGGCGCTTGAACTGGGGCACATGCTTGACTTCGCGGAACTGATCGTCTCCGGCGCCCTGGCCCGGGAGGAGAGCCGGGGGGCGCACAGCCGTACCGATTTTCCCGCCCGCGACGATGATAAGTGGCTCAAACACACCCTGGCCTGGAAAGAAGACGGCAAGATCCGGTTCGAATACAAACCGGTGGTGATCACCCGTTTCCGGCCCCAGGAACGGACCTATTAAAGGAGGACCCCGCAATGGCAATGATTACTTTCAAGATCAATCGCTATAATCCAGATGATCAACGGGGTCACTATCTTCAGGAATACCGGTTGGAAGTTTCCCCGGGGATGACCGTCCTTGATTGCCTGAATGAAATCAAATGGACCCAGGACGGGACCTTGACCTTCAGACGTTCCTGCCGCAGCGGGATTTGCGGTTCCTGTGCCATGCTGGTCAACGATAAGAACCGGCTCGCCTGTGAAACCCAGGCCCTGTCCTTGAAGGCGAAGACCATAACCATCAAACCGCTGCCCGGTTACGCGCCGATCAAGGATCTGGTGGTATCCTTGGACAGCCTGGTAAGCGGGCTATTGGCCGTGAAACCATACCTGATCACCAAGACGCCGCCCCCCACCGACCAAGAGCGCTTGCAAAGCCCCGCCGAAGCCGATAAGCTCAAGGGACTCTACGAGTGCATTCTCTGCGGCGCCTGCACCTCTTCCTGTCCCTCATTCTGGGCCGATGATAAATATATCGGGCCACATGCCTTCCTGAAAGCCTACCGCTTCGTGGCCGACAGCAGGGATGAGGGGGCCCGGGAGCATATGAGCGCCCTGGACGACAAGCACGGCCTGTGGCGCTGTCACACGATCTTTAACTGCGTGGAAGCCTGTCCCAAGGATCTCAATCCTACCCGGGCCATCGCCCGGCTCAAGCAGGAGGCGGTGAAGCAAAAAATCGGCTAGGAGAGGTATGCGGGCCGGAGAGGTTGGCGGGCGCTACGGTACGGTCTCCAGGGGACGGGGAACGGAGCAGGAAAAGGATGGAGAGGTTCAGCAGGCGGTTTTTTATCAACTTTTCGACCGTCCTCAGCGCCGCGGCGAGGTTCCTTCCGCTAAAAACGTTCTTTTCCGATCGTGATGGGGGAATTTTCGCCGGAAAGGGCGTTGGCCCGGCCGTTATATCCACCTGGAGGCATGGGCTGGCGGCCAACCGGGCGGCCTGGAGGATACTCTCCCGGGGAGGCACCGCCCTGGACGCGGTGGAAGCGGGAGTGAGGGTGACCGAGGATGATCCGGAGGTGACCAGCGTGGGATACGGCGGTTACCCGGATGAGAAGGGTCTGGTCACCCTGGACGCCTCCATCATGGGCCCGGATGGGAATTGCGGATCGGTGGCCTTCGTGCAGGGATACCGGCACCCGGTATCGATCGCCCGTAAGGTGATGGAAGAGACCGATCACGAAATGCTGGTGGGCGCGGGGGCGGAGGAATTCGCCCGGCGGCACGGATTCAAGGAGGAGCGGTTGCTGACCGGGAAGGCCCGGCAAGGCTGGTTGAAGTGGAAGGCGGGAAAGAGCGGGAAGGATGATTTTCTTCCCTCCCGGGAGAACCACGATACCGTAGGCATGGTGTCCCGGGACGCGGCCGGAAATCTGGCCGCCGCCTGCACCACCTCCGGCAGGGCCTTCAAGATCCACGGCCGGGTGGGGGATTCCCCCCTCATCGGCGCCGGTATCTACGTGGACAACGAGGTGGGAGCCGCCGCCGCCACCGGTGAGGGGGAAATGATAATAAAGGCGTGCGGCAGTTTTCTGGCGGTGGAGTATATGAGGCGGGGGGTATCTCCGCGGAAAGCCTGCCGTAAGGTCTTGGAGCGGATAATCGAGCGGGAGGGGGAGAAAACGGATTTGCAGGTGGGCCTGGTGGCGCTAAGCCGTTCCGGAGAGACGGGGGCGTACTCGCTGTGCGAGGGATTCGAATACGCGCTGGCCCGGGATGGAGGGAACGAATTGCGCCAGGCGGAGTATATTATCAAATGCGAAAGTAAAAGAAGATCGTAGCAGGGACGCTCACTCTTTAATGAAAGGTGCGAAGGTGAAAAGAATATTCTTAGCGGCAAGGCGGAGGGCGGGGCTGAAGATGATTCTACCGGCGGCCGTGGGGATGCTGCTTTTTTCCTGTTCCGGAACGGTGCGGGATCCGGATAAGGCCGTGGAAAAATTGCTCAATGCCTACGGAGGTCCGCAGAAGGCGAAAACTCTGGCCACCTTCAGCGGAAAGGGATTTTCCCAGAAACTCACCACCTTTCAGTTTGCCACCAACTATCCCCTCGATATTTATCAGAAGGGCCTGCGCTACAAGAGTGCCGCCGTTAATTTACATGAAGGTAAGATTACCAGCATAGTGCTCCTGATCAACGACGGTGAGAGTTTTTACCGTTGGTCCAGCACTAAAGGAAGGGAAAACGCTCCCGAATGGGAATTTTATTTTACGAAATATAAATTCCCCTACGTGCTTACCTGGTTGCAGGAGGCGCAGATACAGGGCAAGATACTGGAGGTTGAGGGTAAGGATATATGCAGGGTGCAGTTCGAACAGGGCGATGACATTGTTACCCTTACCATCGATAGCAAGTCCTGGCTCCTGCAGGCAGCCTCGGTGGACAGTAAATCCGATCCCCTGTTCACCTTCAAGGAAGTATACAGCGAGTACCGCGAGGTGGAGGGAACGCCCTTTCCCAACAGGTTTGCCGGGTATTTAAGAGGCGATAAATATTATGAGTTCTTGATTCCGGTTATCAACCTGGACGTCGAGCTGCCGGATGATATCTTCACGGTGACCGCGGAAGATACCAGCTGGATGTCTCAAGCGCCTCCTCCCTCCGAGTGAGCCGGCGCGGGGAAGGGTGACCGGCGCTCCCGCTGCGGTTTTAGCGGGGGCTACAGCAGTTCGCTTACCTGGAAGAGGGCGCTGAATTCATAACCGGCCCGGCGGATATTCTCCGCCGCCCCCTCCTCCCGGTCGACCAAAACGTGTATCCCGGCTATTTCCCCGCCGCCCTCCACGATCGCGTCCGCGGCCTGGAGGAGCGACCCCCCGGTGGTAACGACATCTTCAAGAATAATCACTTTCATCCCTGCCCTAAGATTGCCTTCCACCTTTTTCTGGGTTCCGTGCCCCTTGGCCTCCTTGCGGATCAGCAGCCCTTCCTTCTCCATTCCCCTTTCCGCCGCCAGGGCCAACAGGGCCCCGATGACGGGATCGGCGCCGATCACCGGGCCGGCGAAGGCATCGTATTTGACCTCCCGCAGTTTATCAAGGAGAAGGGAGGCGGCCAGGTACAGGCCCCGCGAGTGCAGGGTGGTCATCTTGCCGTTTATATAGTAAGTGCTTTTCTTGCCGGAAACCAGGGTGAAATCCCCTTTCAATATCGAGCGTTCGACAAGAATTTGTTTTAACTGTTCCCTTTCTTTCAAGTCCGCCTCCCGGATGGTTAAAGCCGCCGGTGGCCGGGCCGGGCCGCCCTTACCCCCCGGTGAAGATCGAAACGCCCACCGTTATTTGCTGGAAATCGATACTTTCCTGCCCGGTATAGAAGTAAATAATGTTGTTCCTTCCGGTTCCCGAGAACACGTGATGGGTCTTGACTCCCAAGTTGAGGGATAATCCTCTTCTGGTGAGCCGGTAATTCACCCACAGCCCTGCGTGAAGGCCGAACCGGTTCTTGGTGATATGCCCCTCGTAGAATCCGGCGGGGACCACGGCGTTGATGGTGTAGAGCCCGAAGCCGGTCTCCGCGGAGAGGTATAGTCTTTCGCTTAAATTGAAAAGGCCGGTGAATCCGGCCGAGAGAGAATAGATTTTCAGTTCGATCTCCTGGAAGGTGGTCAGAAATTGAAGATTTTTTTGCCGGTCCTTGGAATATCCGAAATTATGCGAGGAGAGAGAGATGGCAACGCCCAAGCGGGAGCTCAGTCCCTCGATGAAATACAATTCCATCTCGCTGCCCTTGCCGAATGCCCTCTCCAGGGAGCTGGTGCCCACCAGGCCGCCAATCCGGGCGCCCAGTATTTCCCGGTTTTTTATATTTTCGGCGCGCAGGGGGGAAACGACGACTACCGCCGCCGCCATTCCGGCGCAAATGATGCGGGTGAAAGGTCTCATAGTGCTTGAAAATAACAAAGTAAATACTCCTGGGCGAGAAAAAAATTACTCCGGCCGGATCGTCCTCTACCCGGGTGCCGTCCGGGCCCGGCCGGGGGCGGCGGGAGGGAGGGGGGGCATCCCGGTTTGCCGCGGGAGGAGCGCCCGGGGTAAATGATTTCGGGGCTGAGCGGAACAAGGCCGATGCCCCTTACCTGATCAGGATCAATTTGTTGACGCCGATGATCCTGTCTCCGGAGAGCAGGACGGCTGCATAGATGCCGGATGAGACCGGAGCGCCTCCCTGGTCCCGGCCGCTCCAGAGCACCGCGCCCCTCCCGGAACGGTCCGTCTCCGCGGGGAAGGAGACTATGCGCCGGCCGCTTACCGCGTAGATCGCGAGGGTGTAACGGCCGCGCGGATCGCCCTGGAAGGAAATAGTGGTCTGGGGATTGAACGGATTGGGGAAGGCGCTCAGGAGGGTGGGAAAGGCGGAAGGCCCCGGTCCGCCATCCTCCCCGGAGGATAGATAGCGGGGCTTCAGATCTTTCCGGCCGGAAGGATCGGGAGGATCGATATCGTCCGGCAGCGGTCTGGCCGGATCGGTCAGTTCCCGGATGGAGTCGACGTTGATGTGTCCGAAAGGCTCCGAGCTGTTGTCCACTATACGGATATACACCTCCTTGCCTCTCCAGGGCTCGAGGTTCCAGGTCCGCTCGTCCATTTCCTCCCTGTTGCGCCCCGTTTCCTTATAGATCAATCTCTGGCCGCCGTCCTCGTACAACGCGACGAAACAGGTGTGGGGGTAATGTCCGCCTCCGACCAGCAGTTTCATGGAGCGGCCGCGCACGGTGAAGGTTCTGGATTGAATGATGCCGCGGGGGGCATCACCCTGGATGGCTCCCGGGGAAAGGCCTCTCAGGGGTCCGTTGAAACTCTCGTAGGTTCCTATCCACCAGTTTCCCTCGAATCCCACGGTGGTGGTATCGTCCCCCCTATAGAGGGGATTGTTGCCGAACACCGGCTGCCTATTGAAGGCGGTTCCTTCCACGATCGTCCAGTCGCCCTCCAGGTCCCAGGGTATTTCCACCACGGGAAATCCGGCGTCCCATCCCAGGGTGTCGAAGCGGACCGAGCTCAGCGAGCCGCCCGAGGGCAGGAGGTAGGAGGTGTGCCGGGAGAAGACATGAAGGTCCCCCCCCGCATCCAGCAGCTCGCAGGCGTGCCCGCTATCGATGATGATCCGGTCCAGGATATTGTATCCTCCGGTCAGGGTGGGGGAGGACATATGGGAGATCCCGCCCACCGTCTCTTCGGTGAAGAATAGGTGATATCGGTCTTCCCTTTTTATGAGGAAGGAACTTTCCAGCACGTGCCAGTTGTGATGGACGTATAGCGGGCCGGCGTCGTTCCAGTCGAAAAATCCGTTATTGGCGCAGAGGGCGATAGCGGCGTAACCGTCCTTGGTGAGCGCCGTCTGAATCAGGTATTCGGTGCCGTTATCGCGGAAAAAACAGGGATCGCGGAAATTGGACCAGCTGTTTTCGTCCCACTGGGCCCAGGAGGTGTCGCAGTGGAAGGCCTCCATCAGAAAGGGAGGAGCCTTGGTCCATCTGGAAAGATCTCCGCTGGAGACCGCCAGGCAGGTTCTTTGGGCGATATGATCGTTCACCCCGGTATAGTACATCAGGTAATAGGGGGGAAGATCCTCCATCGGCACCACATGGGGCGCCCAGACGTAATTGTCATCCCACTCATCGGGACCGGCGCTGAGGGGCGTTTCCAGGATGGTCCAACGCCGTAAATCGGGAGAGGTGGCGTGACCGAATTCCCGGCCCTCACCGGTGATGAAGAAGATATGGAACAGGCCCTCTTGCTTGATCAACGAGTGATCCTTGATCAACATTCCCGGGCGGTGCAGAACGGGGCCCTCGAAATCGAAACCGGTAGTTTCGAGTGCAACGGGGGCTACTTCCGAGCGGACCGGGGAAAAGACCGGCACCGTCAGGAGGAGGGATAAAAGTACGGCCCGGGGCAAGGCATGGTGCCACCGGGCCGTTGGGACTATCAGGTCCCTGATGAGTAACTTCTCAAGCTCTGTGTTCAAACCAAAACTCTCCACCACGGCCGGACCAGATAAATCAACGGAGCATTATCATCTTTCGCGTGAAAGCTTCCTTGCCAATCTGGAGCTTGCAGTAGTATACCCCGGAAGGTAAATTTCTTCCAGCGGAGAGAGCCGGATTCCAGTTAAAAGTGTGGTCTCCGGAAGGTTTTATTCCCAGTTCGTGACGGTCGATCAGTTTCCCGGACACGTCAAAGAAGGCGATGGTCACCCGGGCGCCGCTCAGGGATTGGCCGACGCGGTAAGGAATGGTAGTGGCCGGGTTAAAGGG
>JAFGPI010000117.1 GCA_016926065.1 Candidatus Krumholzibacteriota bacterium | reverse complement strand
GAGATTCTTCAGCAGGGATCGGTACAAAACGCTATCGTAGCTGGTACGGGCCGCCTGCCGCAGGAAAAAACCGATCAGCACCATCCACAGGTTCCCCACCCCCTCTTGAGTGATTATTAAATTCAGGGCGCCAAAAATAATCAGGCCGTAGGCGAAGACGATCCCGATCCGGCTGGCGGTCCTGGTGGCGCGGAGAATGCTCCCTTGGCGTCGCCATAGCACGGCCCGGAGAATCCTTCCCCCGTCCAGGGGAAATCCGGGAAACATATTGAACAGGAAGATACCCGCGTTGATGCTGGCTACCGTTTTCAACAACGCCGCCATAAAAATCACCCTTCCCAGCAAGATCCCCAGGGCATACATGACGATTATCAACAGCAACGTCATCAACGGACCGGCGGCCGCCATGCGGAACTCCAGCGAGGGATTATCCACCTCCCGGCTCATCTGCGCCACCCCCCCGAACATGAACAGGGTAATCTTATTGATCGGCAGGCCGCTGCGCACCGCCACCAGGGAATGGCTGAACTCGTGCAGCAGTATCGAAACAAATAAAAGCAGGGCCGTGAAAAAAGAGAGAATCCACGCCCGGGAAGGGGAAAAGACGCCGGGGTAGTACTGAGGAAAATAATTGGTGGCGAAGGTCCAGGTGACCAGTATCAGGATCAATACCCAGCTGATATTCAGTTCCACCGGAATTCCCCATAAGCGGAACAGACGAATACTCCTGTTAAACATAATCGATCACCTGAGGAATGTTTCGGAACGGTGGACTGTTAAAGACTCTTTTCATCCAGACATCTAAGAAACCGGTTATTCTCATCGACCTGAATGAATATGGGATTGGCCTTACCGGTGGACCAGGAAAATGCCATGATATCGACCTGGTCACCCTGGTTGATCAGGTGGGCGGCAGCGCCGTTCATGCAGATAACCCCGGTACCGCGTTCCCCCCTGATCACGTAGGTTTCCAACCTCTTGCCGTTGGTACGGTCGACCACATGCACATTTTCATGCTCACTGAGATTAGCTTGATCGATAAGATCCTCGTCAATGGTTATGCTTCCCACATACTGGATATCAGCCTGCGTGACGGTAGCCCTGAGAATCATCGATTTCAATAATAGGCGTTTCATGGGATGGCCTCCTGATGATCTTATCCTGCCAGCGCCTTCGGCCGGGAGAAGACACCACGCGCGATTATTATATCACATGGAATCTCATTTTTCATCTATATTTTATCCCCCGCCTTTTCGGTAAGGTAGCGAACGAACTTGTTCGATTCGTCCACCAGGATATTGGTAAAGTGTCCGTGGGTTTCCTCCGACCAGGTAAAGGCCATGATGATAACCTCGTCTCCGGCGTGAATGTGCTGGGCCACCCCCCCGCAGGTTACTATCTCCTGGCTGCCCCTTTCTCCTTTCACCACGAAAGCTTCCACCCGGGCGCCGTTATCGTTGTCCACTATCAGCACTCTTTCGCAGGGAGCGATATTACTCAATTCCAGAATTTCCTCATCCACTACAATGCAGTCTATCCGCTCGCGGTCCTCGCCGGTCACGCTGGCCTTATGGATCTTCGACTTCACCACCATCCTTTCTTCCACCTTGGAAAGGATGAATCTGAATTTA
The DNA here is from genome assembly GCA_016926065.1 of Candidatus Krumholzibacteriota bacterium. Classification (GTDB taxonomy): domain Bacteria; phylum Krumholzibacteriota; class Krumholzibacteriia; order Krumholzibacteriales; family Krumholzibacteriaceae; genus JAFGPI01. Next base: position 9,216 of record JAFGPI010000117.1, on the reverse strand, counting down.
CCGGCCGGGGAGAGGGGAATCTCGGCGACCTTTTCGAAATTCACCTTGGTTCCCGGGCCCATGTTCTCCACTATTTCCTTTATTATCCTTTCCTGGTATTGGTCTTCCCACTGCGGGCCCGGCACGATCCGGAAGGTCACCGTGTTCCTCTGCTTCTGCTCGACCTGGAACTGCTTCACTCCCGGGACCACCCGGGAAAGATAGGTCCAGAAGTACCCGCCGATGAATCTTCCGTCGTTGGTCATCACCGTATCGAAGGTCCTACCCTCGATCCGTTCCAGCAGGGGCAGGCCCCGGCCGCACTCACAGGTTCTGTCGGTTTGAACCGCCATGTCCCCGGTGCGGTACCTGACGAAAGGCATGAAACGGTTAAGAAAATCGGTTATTACTATTTCCCCCACTTCCCCGGGGCCGGCCGGCCTACCGTTCTCGTGCAGCACCTCCACGTAGAGCAGGTCGTTGAAAACGTGCAGTCCCTTGTGCCGGTCGCATTCATGCGCCACATTGGCGAATTCGTTGCTGCCGTAGCGGTCGAAGACCGGGCAGCCGAAGAATTCCTCCAGCACCTCCCTTTGGGGCGGATACATTTTCTCCCCGCTGGAAATCACCGCCCGGGGTTCGATCCCCGATATTTGATTATCCCGGCAGAATTCGGCGAAAAGGGTCACCGCGGAAGGATATCCGATAACCACCGCCGGTTTGAATTTCTTTAACTTGAGCGCGTAGTCGCGCATCGCCTGCTCCGACATATTGAAAGAGGAGAGGTAGGTGATATTGTTGAAATAATTCCGGAAGGAAGACTTGATCTTCTCCTTCCGGGGAATATTGAAGGGAAAACCCCAGACATAGGCCTGCTTCTCCCCGATCTCTATCCCGCACATGCGGTAGCATCTCTGGGTGTTGGCCCGGCGGTAGGGGCTGGTGGAATTGGCTATCTTGAAATAGAGAGGCTCTCCGGTTGAACCTCCGGTGTTGGAGTCGTACCCCTTGATGAGAGGATCGGTGGTGACCAGGCTCTTTCCCTCCCGGCGGATAATCTCCTTGGTCAGAAGAGGGACCCGCAGCAGATCGGTCGGATTCTGAAAATCTTCCGCCTTCCAGCCGGATTGCTCAAAAAGCTCCCTGTAATAGGGAACGTGGTTGGCGATATATTCAAGGAAGGCGGACATCCTCCGCCACTGTATATCCTCCAGTTCCTCCGGGGAAAGGTACTGGTTCTCCTCCAGTTCCTGCAGGATCTGCAGCAGCTTGTCCCCCCTCAAACCTCTATAAACCGGATAAATGACATTTCTGACCAGGGACGGGGCAAGGGGCAGCAACATTTTCAACGGACTCCTATCTCATTTTTACTCCCAAGGAGATAATAGTGTACCAGATATTTAAATTTAAATAAACGCGTTTTCCAGGCGGCGAGCCGGTTTCCCCGGAAGGCCTCCACGGTACTTAGGAAAAACCCGGGGTCGGTGTGATCGGTAATCCTTTTTCCCCTCCAGAACCAGGGACTGCCGCAGTAGATACGGTTGATCTCGCGGGGATTCTCGCCGAAACAATTGCGCTTTTTCCGGTCCAGATAATGGGTGGTGGTGGCCAGATATCCCGCCTCGGACGCCAGCCGCAGGGCGGTGTCATTGATCCCGGCTCCCGGCCAGCACAGAAAATTCACCTCGGTGCCGAGGGAGGAGGAGAGGATCCGGCGGGATTCCTGCAATTCATCCTCGACCCGCCGCCGGTATTCCTCCTCGCTTTCCAGGCGTCCGCCCCGGGGAGGATTTTCCGCCACCAGCCTCTCCAGTTCCTTACGCCATCCCGGGCGGAGAAAAAAACGCTCTCCTCCCTCCCGGCGCACATGATCCACCAGCAGCCGAGTGAGCTCCTCATCCTCAAAATACCTCTTCACCTGGAGGGATTTTCCGTTCTCGTAGATGGGCGATCCATAGGGCACCAGGGTTTCGTACTCTTCGGCTAGATAGGCGAATTTTCTCTGGGGGGCGGCATTCCAGGCCAACCAGGGCTGCGGTATGTATCCATCCACTCCTTTCGGCCGGTGAAAATCCACGATCCGGGGACCGCGGAAATACCAGGTGTGGGTCCGGGCATGGCTCTGAATCTCGATATGTCCGGAGGAGACCATCTTCCGCATTTCCGCCAGGGACAGGAATCCCTCTCCCCGGAGCTCCCCCCGGGCCACCCGGCCGTTCCAGTAGTCATCCAGGTTGGGACGGGCATCGGGCCGCGGATCGATGAAGTCGGTGGTCATCCAGATTACTCCCTGGAGACCGTACTTTTTCAGAATCGGGTAGGCGTAAACCCAATTGTCCAGATACCCGTCGTCGAAGGTCAGCACGATCGGTTTTTCGGGCAGGGGAGCGTTCCGGGACATATGGGAATACAGTTGGGCCAGGGATATGGCGGTCCACTCCCCCTCCCGCAACCGGGACATCTGGGCCTCGAACACCTCCACCGGGGTGAGCAGATGGTTCCACAGCCAACCGGGATGACCGGGACTTACCCCGTGATACATGATAACCGGCACGCCCTTGTTTCCCATCGGTCTTTACTCCGCCATTTCCTTTCCTCCCCAATTTCTATCCGGCAACACTGCAAATGATACTTATACAGGAAATTTCAGTATCCTGCAAGTTCGCGGCAGGGGGGAATTGCATAATTACTTACCAGCGCCGGCGGGAGAGGGGACAAAAGTCCCCCGGTGGACCGACATCTTCTCTCTACGACCGATCCGGGCCGCCCCCGGTCCTCAGCTGGCCCTCCCGGTGGAAGTAGTTGAATATAAACATCTTATAGCAACCGTTCCGTTCGGCGGCGGGGAGAAAGCCCGACCGGTCCGCCATCTCCCCCAAACGGCATCGATTGGCATTCACTTTGCACGTTTACCTATGGTTCCACGCAACCACAAGATTTTGCTTAATTTGGTAATAATACCCGGCCGGGAATTATAACGACAGGAGGCGGCATGTCACAATTCATGGAAGTACTGGAATGGTTCGATGAAAGCGGAGAAGAGATCACGCACCGCATTCCCCAGGAGGGTTCGGCGGAAATAAAAATGGGCGCCCAGTTGATCGTCCGCGATAACCAATGTAGCGTGTTTTTCAAGGACGGCAAGGGGCTCGATATCTTCGGCGCCGGAAGGCACACCCTGACCACCAAGAACCTGCCGATCCTGACCAAAATCCTCGCCCTCCCCTGGGGATTTAAAAGCCCCTTCCGGGCGGAGGTCTATTTCATCAACATGAAGATGTTCCTCAACCAGAAGTGGGGCACCAAGGATCCGGTGGCCTTCAAGGACAGCAAGCTGGGCCTGGTAAGGCTGCGGGCTTTCGGGATTTACACCTTCAAGATCACCGAGCCGGTGCTCTTCATCAACACGGTGGTGGGAACCCAGGGCGTTTATTCCAGCGAAATGATCGGTGAATACCTGCGGGACGTGGTGGTGGCCAGAATCAACGATATGTTCGGCGAGAAACTGGATACCATATTCGATCTGCCGCAGTACTACGATGAACTGGCCGTCGAGATCAAGGACCGCCTGAAAAGCGATTTTTCCAAGTACGGAATGGAGTTGAGCGATTTCTTCATCAACTCGATCACTCCTCCTCCCGAGGTCCAGAAGATGATCGACGAAAGGAGCGGCCTGGAGGCGGTCGGCAACCTGGACGATTTTTTCAAGTTCAAGGCCGCCAAGGCCATGGGGGATGCCGCCTCTTCCGGCGGAGGAGGCGGGGCCGGCGCGGCCGCGGCCGGCGGAATGGGAGTGGGAGTGGGAGCCGGACTGGGCATGATGATACCGGGAATGCTGGCCCGCAGCGTGGATACGGGGCAAGCGGGCGTGACCACCGCCACCGTGCAGATGCTCCGGTGTCCCCGGTGCCACAACGAGGTAATCGCCGATTCACGTTTCTGCCAGAATTGCGGAACCCAGCTGATCACCATGAACCGCTGTCCGTCCTGCGCGGCCGAGTTGCCCCCGGAAGCGAAGTTCTGCTCGGCCTGCGGCAAGAAACTCGGGGCGGGGCTTACCTGCCCGCATTGCCAGACTACTTTGCCCCCGGGAACCAAATATTGCACCGGCTGCGGCGAAAAGGTGGAAAAGGAAGACAATGCAGGTTAAATGCAGCCTCTGCGGCGGCGACAACGAGATATACCCGGGGCAGAAGATGCTCTTCTGCTCCTTTTGCGGATCATCCCTGGCCATCGAAAAGGGAGGCGGACCCGAGCACCTGATCCTGCCGCATAAGCGAAACGATAAGGTCGCCCGGTATGCCCTGCAATCTTTCCTGACCGGCAAGAAGCTGGCCCGGCCCCGGGACATAAAGGTGGAATTTGTTTATCTCCCCTATCTGCTCTGCCCGGACGAGCAGGGACGGGTAAGGGCCTATCCGGCGCCGGGAATCACTTACCGCACCGGGCCTCTTCCCTTTCCTCCCGCCGGAAATTATTGCTTCTTCGACGAGAGCCTGGCTGGCGAGGAAAAGATAATTTCTTTCGATAATATTACCGCGGAAACCGAAAAGGTGCTCCACCTGCCGGTTTATAGATTGAACTACACGGCGGCCGGAAGGGACTGGCAAGCATTGGTGCTGGGAGAAAGCCTGTACATCCAGGCGGAAGAGCTGCCTCCCCCCCGGCCCTCGCCCCTCAGCGTCCCCAATATCCTGGCCGCTTTATCCCTTTTGCTCATTTACCTGCTGGCGGGGAAATTGGATCACGGCTGGGTGGGACGCTGCCTGGTGATCGGGGCGGCCGCTTCCCTGGGTTTTGCCGCCTACAGTGTTCGCGAAAGGATAGCTCATGGCCGGAAATGAGACCACCACCCTTTCCGAAGCCATCGGTCCGGAAGCGGACGACACCGCCTCTACCCTTAACGGCGGATCATCCGAAACGATCGGTATCAGCTGCCCCACCTGTGGAGGTTCCCTCCGCCTGCACGAGGGAGAGCGGAGCCTGCGCTGCGAATACTGCCATTCGGCCCTTTACGTCCACCGGCCCCGGGGCGCCCGGTCATTTATCCTACAGCCCTCCATCACCGCCGGAAAGGCCCGTTTGGCGGCACTGCACTATCTCTCCCGCGAAACCGAGGGGAGGATCAGGGCGCGTCACGCCTCCATTCTCGACCTGCGGCTGATACATGTCCCCTTCTGGAGGATGCACGGCCGGCTGGTGGGATGGGCCGCCGGGGAAAAGGCCTTTAAAAGGGAGATCGAGGTGGTCGCTCCCGGACCGGACGGACCCCAGGTGCGGAAATCATACCGGGTGGAATATCATCCCTTCTCCAAGCTGATCTTCAAGGAGATCGATTGGAGCACCCCCGCCTGCGCGCTGCGCCATCTGGGCCTGCAGGGAATATCCCTGAAGACCCAGTTTCTCAACTGGGATATCTTTAATCACGACCTGAAAAAGAAGCTCCCCATAGCCCTGGCCATGAAGCCGATGCAGAACGCCGAAAAAGATGGATTCAATTATCTTTCCCGGTTGACCTTTCCCCCCGGCTCCAAGGTTCGCGGTCAGCGCTTCAAGCTGTTCGGCAACGATCTCTCCCTCTATTACTATCCGGTGTACATACTGCGTTACCGGCATGGAGGCAGAATCTACTCCATCACCATAGACGGCAACAACGCCCACGTCATTCGGGGAGACTTTCCGCTGCGTAAAAAGATCAACGTCCGCTCTCTCTTTTTCGTTCCGGCCCTGGGGGCGATACTGGCGGGGACGTGGTTTCCCCTGGTTCCGATAGCGGCGGTGGCTCTTTATATTTTCGACATGGTTCAGAACGGCGAGATCATCCCCCCCCTGCGGTGGATGGCCTGCCGGTTGGAGAACTGGTTCGGAGGTGAATGGTAGATGAGCGGAGATATCACGGTGCGTCCCCTGAAATGCATCAACTGCGGAGCGGAACTCCCGGTTAGGGGACAGTTCGTCACCTTTCAATGCGGAACCTGTTTTTCCTACCAGATCATAACCGAGGAAGGACTCGCCCCGGTATCCGTTTTCCGCGCCCAGGCAGCGGACTGCGAGGCGGAAGAGACGATCTGGCTTCCCTTCTGGGTGGTGGAAATAGATAGAGCCAAGCTCCGGAGCCTGATGCGCGGCTCCCTGACCCGGCTGACCGACGCCACCCGCATCATCGCCTCCACCGGGCTGGAGAAGGAAAAGCCGGAACCGGAATTACCCTTCGTGGAAACGGTGGGGATAGATTTCCAGGTTAAACGGACCAGGCTCATCGATGAGACGATAGAATCCAAGCTGCTCCCTTCCGGTGGCGAGATCGACCATCTGATGGAAAGGATAGAAAGTTACGGGGCCTTCCGTATCTATGTTCCGGCCTTCCACTCCCGGAACGCCCTGGCCAATCTCAAGGTAGGCCACCTGCTCACCCGCAGGCAGCCTCCCTACCGGATAGCGCGCTTGAACCAGCCCGGTCACCAGGTGAGGTGCGTGCTGCACGCCGCCGACGCGGTTTCCCTGATCGATTACATATTCATCTCCACCCTGCCCGACGCCATTCAACAGTGCGGGGATTTAATACAGAACGTGGTGCTGGAGCCGGCCGCCCCTCCCCGGCTTATCGAATTTCCCTTCTTGCGCAAAGGGGTCTCCCTGGCCAGCCTGCTGGGCGATTTTCATATCTCCAGCCGCCTCATCGAGACCATGACGGAGCCCTCCTCCGTTGATAAGGGAGTGTAAGGACCGGCTTCCCGGTTCATCCTATTTTTAATGGAGATCCTATACATATGTCGTCCGCCGCCGGGCCGGCCGGTGAAGTGGAGACAATCCCCGGAACGATACCCTGAGAGGCGGGAAATTCATTTAGGCTATCGAATGGCTTCGGCCATAAGCTCGGCGATATCCAGGACCTTTATCTTGTCCACGTCGCGCGCCTTGAATCCGTCCTCGAACATCGTCAGGCAGAACGGACAGGCGGTGAATATTTCCTCGACCCCGAGCCCGAGCGATTCATCCACCCTCTCTTCGTTGATTCGCTTTCCGATATCCTCCTCCATCCACATCCGTCCCCCCCCGGCACCGCAGCAGAAGGACCGTTTCTGGTTCCTCCCGAATTCCTTCAGCTTCATGCCCCCGACCCTTCTGATCAGTTCGCGGGGTTGCGCCAGGATATCGTTATAGCGGCCGAGGTAGCAGGAATCGTGATAGGCGACCTTTTTACTATCCCGCGATCCCAATTCCAGCCTCCCCGCCTCGACCAGTTCCAGGAGGAACTCGGAATGATGCACCACCTGCTTCCGGTAACCGAATTGAGGATACTCCACCCGGAAGGTGTTCAATCCGTGCGGGCAGGCAGTGAGGATCCGGTTGAAAGAATATTTCTTGAGCGTCTCTATATTCGCCTCGATCAATGTCTGGGCCAGATATTCGTTCCCCATCCTGCGGGCGGTTTCACCGCAGCACATTTCCTCCGTTCCCAGGATGGCGAAATCGACTCCCGCCTTTTTCAACAGCCCGGCCAGCGCCCGGCTCACGTTCTGCCCCCGGGAATCGAAGGAACCGGCGCAGCCTACCCAGAAAAGGATATCGAACTCCTTCTTTTCCGCCGCCAGGGGGATATCGAGACCCTCGGCCCAGTCGGCCCGGGCCGAAAATCCCAGGGACCAGGGATTGTAATTGACTTCCATATTTTTGAAAACCGGCTGCATCTCCGAGGGGAAACGGCTCTCCGTCATCACCAGGTACCGCCTCAGATCGACGATCTTCTGCACGTGCTCGATAAAGGGAGGGCATTCCTGCATACACGCGCCGCAGGTGGTGCAGGCCCAGATCTCATCCTCCGTCATGGTGCCGGGGATGATCGCGGTTCCCTCGGCCTCTTTTGCCTTTAACAATTCCCGTCCCTCGCTCATCAGGTGCCCTCTCATCCGGTGAATCATCCGGAAGGGACTGAGCGGCTTATCGGTGAGAAAGGCCGGGCAGGCCGCCTGGCACCTTCCGCATTCGGTGCAGGCGTACAGGTCCAGAAGCTGCTTCCAGGTGAAATCGCGCAGCTCCGAGTTCCCGAATTTCTCCGCCGATTCGTCCTCGAAATCCATGCGCGAAAGTGTTCCGGCGGGGCCCAGGTTGCGCAGGTAGATGTTCGGTATGGCCCCCAGGATATGGATATGCTTGGAGAAGGGCACGTACAGCAGAAAGAAGAAGATAATGAGATGATGAATCCACGCGAGAACGGATTCCAGCAGGTGCAGATCGATATTCTTTTCCTCGAACAGTCCGGACACCAGCCTGGATACCGGGGCGTACCCTCCCTCGATCTCTCCATTGATGATCCCGATCCCTTTTATGCAGAACATGAGCAGGATAAGGATAAAGATCAGGGACAGGATGAATACCGCCTCGTTCCTGGCCCCCGGATCATCTATCCTCAACCTTAGCGGCTTGAGGATGAATCGCCGGTGGAAAGAGACCAGGATGGCGAAGAGGACCAGCAGGGCTAGAATATCCTGCACCAGCGAGATCACCCCGGCCACCGTCGCTCCGAATATGACGGCATAGCTGAATCCGGGGATGATCATGCCGAGCATATGCTCGAGGGTGCCCAGGGTAATGAAGATGAAACCCCAGAATATCAGGAAATGTCCCAGGCCGGCCAGCTGGGAGAGCACTTTCGCCTGTCCGGCGACATAGACGATAACCGACCAGAGCCTGCGTCCGTGATCCTGGAATCCGCCTTGAGGTTTTCCCAGCAGCAAGATCCGGATCAGCGTTCGTACTATGAAACCGAACGCTATTAAAGTGGCGACGAAAAGAACACCCAAGACTATACCCTGTACCATGCTACCTCCAGAGCTAATACCACTCTTCTACAATCCGTTCACCCGCGTCAATGCAGGAGGATAAGAAACCCGATTTTTCCTGTCAACCGCAAATGGCCGGCGGGGCGGGTGGTTGTTTTCTGATAAAGGTTGGATCGGTGTGTCCCGGATGGCCGGGGGAGATCAATGCCGGAGCTTCGCGGCCGAATCCCCCGGCTTATCCCCCATCCTCTCGGTCGTAATCGGCTTGCCTATGTTCCTGCTTGCCAACCGGCATCCCCTCTGCGAGAATATGGGACCAGGCATCGCATTGAACGAATACATGGAAAGGAGCCATTCATGAGATCGATATTCCGCCTGACTATAATCCTGGCAATCGCCGCCGTTTTAATGCCCGCGGCCGCCGGGGCGCAGAAAGACAGGAAAAGGAACCGCG
>JAFGPI010000008.1 GCA_016926065.1 Candidatus Krumholzibacteriota bacterium | reverse complement strand
GGCCAGCTCCCCCCATCCCGAAAATCGACTCCCGGGTGGTACCGGCTGACTACGGTATGGTCGCCGCTGTATTCGATGCGGGAAGGATCCGGATTATCGATGGTCTTCCAGCTCCCCAAGACGAACAGGAAGAGTTCACCGTTGTCTCCCCGGATCAGGGCCGGTGTCACCGAGATATCACCTTCGCCCCGCTGGGGCCAATTCCGGACCGGCCGGCCGGTCCTCTCCAGGGCATAGAGTTCACCGGCGAGGTTAAAAATCAACTCCCCCTCTCCGTCCGCGTCGATATCACCGGCCAGCGGCTGCGCCAGGGTCGATTGATCCTCCCAGGCGGACATGGCCGCCGGCACCGGGACGGGCCAATCGCTCACCAGCACTCCGAATCCGGTAAATAGATAGATATTCTCGCGGTCCCTGAAAAAGGTCTCCAGGATGCCGTCTCCATCAAGATCGGCCAGCGCCGGCGGAGAAAAGCCTACCTCCGCCAGGGCGAAGGAGTGAAGCTTCGCTTGATCGAAATAGATCAATCCCGCGCCCGGAATCAGAAAAACAATTTCGTCATTTCCATCTTTATCTATATCTCCCGAGGCCGGCAGCAGCAGGTCCTGGTTGAATCCAGGCGCCGGCAGGCCGGTGAGCCGGAAACTGATCTCGATACCGCCCTGCGCGGGAATAAGATCCACCGTGGCCAGGGAGATATTTTTACCGGTGGTACGGGCGGCGAAACAGAATCCTTCCCGGTCCAAGGTATCATCTACATAGGAAAGGTTCCGCACGGGATGGGAAACCGGCCTCCCTTCCAGCAGGGCGGCTGCCTGGACCTGGGGTCCGGCGGTGAAACCACCCTGGAGGATTCCGGAGTAGCCCAGCAGATATATCCAGGTGCTATCCCCGTCCGAGGAAAGGAAGATGACCTCCGGAGAAAAATCTCCATCCGCCTCGGCGCTCATGGGAGCGGTTACCATTGTCCCCCGGGTTTGTAGGATTCCCGGAGAGCCATCGTCGTCAATGGGGTGGGGTGAACCGTCCTCCTTAAAGGCCGCTATCTGCCCCCCACCGGCGCCCAGCATGATTTCCGGATGGCCGTTACCGTCTAAATCCGCCAGCACCGGGGAGCCGGCCCAGGAAAGGCCGATCACCTCGGCCAGTAATTCTATCTCCCCCTGCCAGGAATCCGCCCCGGCCCCCTCCACCATATAAATCCTGCCGGTGTCGGCTCCGGCGTTCACCGCCACCAGCAATTCGTCGCCGTCGGACATATCGAACTCGAGGGGAATGGGACTCATTCCCGAGAGATCTCCCCTGAGGATTCCTTGCCGCCGCTCCATCCGGGGATCGAAGCCGATCCGGAAGCTCATCATCTCTCCCCTGGTCGATATCTCCGTAATCGATATACCGGTGGGAATACCGCTGTTGGCGGTGCTGGCGGGATTGGTGGAGGCGGAAAACTCGGTATTACCTCCCCCCTTGTACGAATCGCCGTAGCTGCCGAAAACCAGTTGTCCTCCCACCCTATCCATATCCTGTATGCCGTCGGCCTCTTCCAGATCGACGCCCTTCAATATCACCTGGGAATTGGGAAGTTCCCCCGCCTCCAGGCGGTCGATAAATATCTTCTCGTCGATGTGCCAGATCATCAGTCCACCGCCGGTTTCGACGATCTTCACCTGCTCGCCGCCGATATTCTCGTAGTGGTAGGGGTTGTCCACCGAAGTAAGGTAGAAATCGAATTCGGCCCCGCGCAGGGTATCTTCGCTATCCACCGCTCCTTTACCGTCGATATCGATAAAATCGCAGCGGCCGTTAAGATCGGCGTCATGCAGCCGGTTGGCGATCAAAAAATACTCCGAGGGGCTGATCGGCACCTTGATCAATACGGTGTCCCCCGCGCCGCCGGTATTGATATCCCGGATATTCACGAATCCATTTTCGGTTACCACGCTGGGGCGGGCCCAGCCCATCAGGTAGCGATGGAAGGCGCAGGGAAACGAGGGCAGACTGCCGAACAGGTTATAGATTCCCCAGCTCATCAAGCCGAATTTCCCGATCCCGGTCGAATTGTAGTAGGGATCGAAGAGGGGGAGCATCCCCAGGCGAATTCCGATCTGGTAGGCATATATACCCAGCGATTTCCAGGGAATATTATCCTGGCTGGAGAATTCGGGCAGGACAATCAGATTGTCGACGTAGAAGGTATTGCCCGCCACCAGATCGTTGGTGGGAACGCCGGGCAAGCCCAGCGTATCGGCCAGGATCTCCTCCATCTCGGCCGGATCGATCACTCCCGATTCTATCTGTTCCGGCGAATCTCCCTGATCGGTTTCTTCCCCCAGACCCGCGTGAATCACCGCAAAGGCATCAAAGAGGGAAAAATCGACTTCCGCGTCCACCGCCGCCACCACCTCCATCAGCATGCCGGAAATCCTCTCGTCCCACACCCCGTCCTCTCCGTACCAACCTTCTTCCTCGCTGAGCGACACGATCCCCGGCGCCAACTGCCAATCCAGGGAAAACCGCCCCAGCGAGGCACCGCTAAAATACTCGGTCAGGTGCCTCAGTTCATCGACGAAATAGAGCGAGTCCCGGTCCGGATGGAAATTCCGGTCGGTGAAATCAACCCGGATGACCAGCATTTTCAAGGAATCGACCGTTTCGAAGTCTCCGCCGAGGTTCCGGAGCGCCCGGTGCTGATAAAATCCGATCCCCTTTTCCGGGGAAAAATGAAGGATTCTTAAATCCTCCGGTAACTCCCGATTTTCGGCCCGGGAAGGATTGGACGAGAGGATCAGGCAGAGACAAACCGTTATGCCGATAAGCGCCACTTTCATAGGTACTGGATAATAATCAAGAAGCTCGATTAACCGCAAGTCATATATCCATAAAAAGTCTGGGGAGAATAAAGCCTTCATGCCGCCCCTGTTCGACAATCTTTCTCTTTATTCTCCCCTTTGGTCGACCTTCCGGGTAACGGAAACCATCTGAAAGTGCCAGCTTAAAGACAGGTCTTCTGTCGCTACAGGATATCCTTCCGGCCCTAGTGGCCTTCGCCCGTGGCCGGAGGAATTTGCCGACCTCTCCGAACTCTTGTTTTTATTCTCTTGCCCTCCTTATCCCGCTCTAGGCGCGAGAGTTCCGTGATCTGTTTTTCTCCACCGTCTGCTTCTTCGCTGGGGGGCCCGGGCATTAGATAGGGATTGTCCGCATCCGTCTGGTAGGCCCAATAGAAGCTGACCCTGGTACTTGATACTCGATCGATCCATAACTTGCCGTAATGAAACCCGTCCGGTTCTCCGAAGCGTAAAATATAACAATGGCCCTCGATCACTTCCGTTACCCCGGAAGGCGACCAGCCATCTAAGGGCGCCTGGTTGAAGTAATCGAGACCTTCGTCCAGATCGTAGCTGGTAAAACCGAGGTCCTGTATCTTTACTCCCGGCTGGTTAACATGAAATCGGTTCACTCCTTCGCCGGTGGTATAATAGATATCGGTAAAAGGCTTGGTATAGAGCTGGGCTTCGTTGCTGAGGGTGGAAAAATCATAACCGCTCGAATCGGCCAGGGAGAGGGTGTCGCGCAACTCCACGAAACCTTCGTAGCGGGCGGTGCCGATTATTTTTTCACTGTAATCGCTTAAGATATCATGTTCATCATAGGCCCGCACGCAGTAGTAATAGCGCACTCCGTTATCCACGCTGTGCCTGAAACAGTATTCCTCGGGATCGGGATCCTCGGCCAGGATGGAGCCTAAATATTCCGGCTTTTCGTTCTTGGTGAGGGCCTTGAACACATCGTAGCCCACCAGGTCGTCTTCCGGTTCCACGTTGGGAAACCAGCAAACCCATACCTCTTCATTCCAATTGATGACCTGTACTCCGCAAGGTGCCGATGGAGGACAATTCGCTGGGACCTCCACCGGCACCTCGACGATAGTTTCCTTCTTACCGCAGGAAATTATCATTACCAGAGCGATTAGCGCTGCAAAAAAAATTCTGTTAACCTTATGCCTACTGTCTGTCATCACATTACCCTATCTACGCAACTGCCGTGCCACCGGGAAAAAACTTCCTCCCCCCCCTCTTCCGAATCTAAATCCTGATTTTAATCTTATATGATTAAACCATTTACGTAGTTAGTTCCCTATCCGGAAAAGAACCGGGGAAGATCTGCCGGGATCGGAATGATCAAAAACCTGTCAACTCTAATCGACAGGGATGTCCCTTATAGTGGACAATAAGGATCTTTAAATTTCAGCCGGAATTATTGAACCAGGCGAAAAAAAATCAGGGGCATAAGGTGCGAGCACCGGAGGGGATGTCCATACTCGCATTCCCAAGGATCTCGCCATTCCTAGGTTGACTTATACCCCTGATTTCCTAATAATATCCGTTTATCAGTTTTAGTCAAGCGTAAAAGAAATTAAGTGGACTTTCCCCAGTTTTTTTAGGGGAAGTCGAACAATAATCTCTGAGGTCGATCACGAGCGGCAACAACCTTCTGTTTTCTATG
>JAFGPI010000116.1 GCA_016926065.1 Candidatus Krumholzibacteriota bacterium | reverse complement strand
GAACTGCGCAGCGCGATCGCCGAATATTACGCCAGAAAGTGCCGGGTGGAACTCTCTCCCTCCCGGGTACTGGTTACCATGGGCGTTTCTCCAGCCCTCCTGCTGGTGCTCTCGGTGCTGTTGGAAGACCCGGATGGCGAAATTATCCTGGGCAATCCCTGCTACCCCTGTTACCCGAACTTCATCCGGTACCTGGGCGGGACCCCCCGGTTCATTCCCTCCCGGGAGAAGGACGGATTTCAGCTCAAACCTAGGGACGTGGAAAAGGCAATCAACGGTAAAACACGCGCTGTCATCGTCAATTCCCCCGCCAATCCCATGGGCACCTTAATGCCCGGGGAAGATCTAGAAGCGATCTGTAATCTTTCCCCGCCGGTCATCAGCGACGAGATATATCACGGACTGGTCTACGGTACCGCGGCTCGTTCCGCGCTGGAATTTTCCGATAGATGTTACGTGCTCAACGGTTTCTCGAAGCTTTACGCCATGACGGGCTGGCGTCTCGGGTACATCATCATGCCGGAAAACGGGATGCGGAAATTGCAGATTCTCCAGCAAAATTTCTTTATTTCTCCCAACTCCTTCGTGCAGCAAGCGGGGATCATCGCCCTGCGGGAAGATCATCCGGAAGTGGACGAGATGATCGCCCGCTACGATGAGCGCCGGCGGTATCTGTTGAATGAACTGCCCCGCATCGGACTACCCCTGGCGGTAGAACCGCGGGGAGCGTTTTATTTTTTCACCGACGCCAGACACATCGACTCCGACTCCTTAAAACTGACTTTTGACATTCTTGACCAGACCGGAGTAGCGTTAACTCCCGGAATAGATTTCGGCGAAGGGGGAGAGGGATACTTGCGTATATCCTACGCGAATTCCCTTCCCCGGATCAAGGAAGCGATGGGCAGGTTGGAAGGATACTTCCGGCAAAGAGGGGCCTTATAAATTTCCTCCGGATTGTGAAGAAGAAGGGCTGTATGCCATGCGAATCCGTTTTATCCTAATCCCTGCCGTACTAATCATGATCTTTCCGGGAACGGTTTTTGCCCGGATTTTTCCGGTCGGTTTAGAGGCCCGGGGTGGAATAGGCGCCGCCTATTGCTCCATGAGTGAGCTTAATCAGCATCTCGCCGCCATCCGCGGTAACGTGGGCGCGAATATGGCGGAGCTGGATAATGGATACAATTTCTCCCTGGAAGGCAGGATCTGGTTCTGGGACAGGTTTGCCGCTCTTCTGGGCTACGAACATTATTGGTTCGAAACCAGCCAGGAACTGCTTACCCATAAGGCCTCCTTCAGGGCTCCGGCCGATGTCTACCTGCTGGGAGTAGCTCTCCGGGCTCTGAGCATCCCGGAAATCTGCGACTTGAATGTCGGGGCCCGGGGATCGTTCGCCCATTCCCTCTTTGCCTCCAACGAAGTATACGAGCCCAGAATGGATGAATACAAAGAAAACGAATACGGCTGGGACGTGTTCGCCGAATTAACCGCGAATTTCTTTCGCCCCCTGGAAGTGGGAGTGCAGTTGGGATACCGGGGATTGAAAGTAACCGGCTACAGAGATAAATTGAATCAGCCGTGCCTATTTTCCTCCAGCGGAAAAGCGGCGGAAATTGACTACAGCGGGGTATTTTTGTATTTTACGGCGGGGTTCGGGCTGTGGTAGAAGTAGGCCCTTCCGGAAAAGGGCGTACCTGCCGTTCCTCGGCAAAGGAAGTAGAGAAGTGAAATTATCAGCAACCATCAAGAAGCAGGCCATCCGGCTGGAGATGAAAGCGACCCGGAAGAGGCAAGCCCTGGAAGAATTGGTCGATCTCCTGTGTTCGGCCTACAAGCTCAAGGAACGGGACACCATCCTGCAGGCCATCCTTCAAAGGGAGGAAAAACAGAGCACCGGGATAGGAATGGGGCTGGCCGTGCCCCACGCCAAAACCCCGGTGGCGAAAAAGCTTTACATCGCCTTCGGCATCAGCCGGGAGGGTATCGATTTCTCGTCCATTGACGACGCCGACGCGCAACTATTCTTTATCTTGATCTCTCCCCGCGATGTGTCGGGACCCCATATCAAGGCCTTGGCCAACATCTCCCGATTGATCAAACATGAGGAATTCAGAAACAGCCTCCTGCGTTGCCGCGGTGAAAAAGAATTCTTCGATATCGTAAAGAAAGCGGAAAATAAATACCGGTAAGATTTCCTCCAACGGAGGAGGGTCGATTGAAAATAAAAAGTTACATGCATAGGGATTTTCAGGCCGTGTCCCTGGACACGCCGATGAAGGAAATCGCCCGCCTGTTTTTCGAAACCGGCGAATCGGTGTTGCCGGTGATCCATGCTGACGGATCACTGGCGGGGGTTATCACCATCGACGATTTTATCTTGATCTTCCTCCCCGATTATATAGACCTGATCAGAAATGTTGATTTCATACACGACTTTGGAGCCCTGGAAAAAACCTCCTTTTCGGTCGAAGAGACTCTCTTCGTGGCCGAGGACCTGATGAGCGAAAACTTTACCGCCCTGGATGAGGATGACAGCATCCTGAAAGCCGCCGCCGCCCTGCACCGCCAGGGACTGGCCCGGATCCCCGTGGTCAGCGGAAATCAACTGGTGGGTATGGTCAGTCAAAACGACATCTGCCGGGCGATCTACGATATGGAAGGCCGGGATTGAATCAACAGTTAATAATAGCTCTAAGCATATTCATACTCTCATATGTCGTTATAACCACCGAGAGAATTCACCGCACCAAGATAGCCATCATGGGCGGGGTGCTTCTCATTCTGTTTCATATAATGGAACAGGCGGAAGCCTTCGACTATATCGATTTTAATACCATCGGACTTCTCACCGGCATGATGCTGTTGATCAGCGTTATCAAGGAAACCGGAATATTCAGTTACCTGGCCATCCGTATCGCCAAAGGCACCGGTGGCGACGGCTGGAAGATATTGCTTTGGTTCTCGATTTTCACCGCCGTGGCCTCCGCCCTGCTCGACAACGTTACCACCGTCCTCTTGATCGCCCCCATCACCATCCTCATCGCCGAGATGCTCGATATCACGCCCTTCCCTTTTCTGGTGGCCGAGGTAATCGCCTCCAACATCGGCGGAACGGCCACCCTAATCGGCGATCCCCCGAACATCCTGATCGGCAGCGCCCTGGACCTTTCCTTCATGGATTTCATCCTGCACCTGGGTCCGGCCGCCCTGCTGGTCTTCACGGCCACCCTGTTCCTGTTGCGCGTTGTTTTCGGAAAACAGCTAAAAAGCAATTCCGGGGATTACACGGAAGTTCTGCAGGGTATGGATGAATCAAAGGTTATCAAGGACCGGAAACTACTCGTCCGCAGCCTGATCGTGCTGGGGCTCACCATCACCGCCTTTCTGATCCACGACCTGCTCCACCTCAAGCCGGCCACCGTGGCCCTGGCCGGAGGGGGAATTTTGCTGATCTGGAGCGGCACCGATATTGAAAAGAGGCTCCAGGAAATCGAATGGCCCACTCTCTTTTTCTTCATGGGCCTGTTCGTGCTGGTGGGGGGACTGGAAAAAGTGGGAGTGCTGGAATGGCTGGCCGGAAGCGTACTATCCCTCAGCGATAATCTGATTATCCTCTCACTCTGCATACTCTGGGTGTCGGCTATAGCCTCTTCTTTCCTGGATAACATCCCGTTCGTGGCGGCCATGATCCCCCTGTTGGCCAGGATATGCACCTCCCTCTTCCCCAACACTCAGGGGCTGGACGAGGCGGCCTACCATGTTTACTACCTGGAACATTCCCTTCCCTTATGGTGGAGCCTGGCCCTGGGAGCCTGCCTGGGTGGAAACGGCACCCTGCTGGGCGCATCCGCCAACGTGGTGGTGGCCGGTTTCAGCGAAAAGACGCGCCATCCCTTGAATTTCAAGAATTACTTCTCCTACGGCTTCCCTCTCATGCTCGTAGCTATCTTCATTTCAAGCCTTTATATACTGGGGAGATATCTGCTATGGAGATGAACCCGGTTCCGGCAACTACTCCGAAACTAGTCCAGCAAAAGGTGAAGTATCCCTGCTTGTGGCCTCAAGAAATGCGCGAAAAACCCTGGACACTACCCTCTTGAAGCTAAAATATGTTTTTCATCTAAATATAGTCTTTTATTAAAACCAAGAATTTGTAATTTATTTTCTATCGCTTCTTTAGGATTCAAGATCCCGTCTAACTTGAGTGCTTTGGGATGTATCTCAACGAGAATATGTTTGATGTATTTCACAGTATTCTTCATTCCATTAAGTATTTTTAATTCCGCACCCTCGGTATCAATTTTAACAAAATCAGGTTGTTGTATAATATTCTCTTTAACCATATCATCTACTGTTGAAGCTTCAACTTGTATGGTCTCTTGCATGCCAAGTGGAGAAGGAGCTGCGGTTGCTTCAAATATACTATGTGTATCTTTATCAGGCCTTATATAAAAATCTACAATACCTTTTCCATCTGGCACTACCATTTTCAGCGGGATCACGTTATCCAACTCATTTAATTGCATGTTACGCTGAATAGCTTCAAAACCTTTCTTATCGAGTTCAATAACATACTCTCTACCAGCATGACCGACTGCAATTGCGAGAGGCACCGTATACATTCCCGTATGCCCACCTATATCCAATATGACCATACCTTCATCAATATAGTTATTGAACAAGTCTTCTGAAAATTTATCCTCATGCTGACTTCCTATTACTAGGTGCCAATAGTTCTTTGGAGATATTGCTTCATACTTTACGTTGATACCACCAAAAAATTTTGCTATTATTCTTTCACCTTTTTCATATGCCAGATAACATTTCTTCCTGGTCCTATAGCCTTCATATGTATACCACAATTTGTTGACAAATTGAGCCCCTTTATAGATTGCGGAGTAGCGAACTAATTTCCGTTTTAAATAATCTTTAAACATATCTTATTCTCATCAATTATTTATTAGAACCTTCTTGCAAACAGTGGGACAGCATTGTATTTTCATGCAATAATAATATTGCTACTTTGAACTGCCACTACTCTTGATACCATTTTCTATCTCACACTGCCTTATCTAATGGAAACGTTAGAACTGCCTTCGGCACAGGTGGCCTGTAACGTAGCGAGCCGTGAGGACTGACCTGATTGTATTCCTTTCTCCTTGGTTTCACAAGATGTGAATCGCCATTTTGCGCCGTCAAAAGAAAGCCGTATAATCCCCAGTTACATTATCCCCTAACATCCGTATTATTAAACAAAACCCGGTTTATGCTGGATTATTCGGAGTTGGGACGCACTGTTTGCCAGGCAGGTGGTCCGAGATATTAGGATTCCTCGCGCAAAAAGGGGAGGGCGATAAATCCTCCCCTTTTCCATTAGGACTATGCATATAAAGTAACCGGCTACTCTTTTTCCTTTTTGATTATCTCGATTTCTTTCTCTGTATCCTGGCAGCATTTCTTTTCCTGCTGGATCACTTTTTTGATAACCTTGCAGCCGCCGGCATCCATTCCGCAACCGCGGCCCATGCCCTGCATTTTGTGCATTCCCCGACCACCGCCGGAACGGCATCCCTCACTTCCAGCACAACATCCCCCGTCGCCGCCACAAGAGCCGCAACCACATCTAGCCTCCCCGCCATGACGGGCCATGTACGCCTTGAACTGCTCGGGATTAAGGATTTCCCTCACCGCGAAGGCATAGTCGACATGATTCTCGTGTAAGGTGCTTTCCACGGCCATTAATTTCTTGCTGAGCTTATCCACTTCCTGGCGGCTGGCCTTTTCCTTTAGCATCTCCTCTTTCAGCGCCTGCTTGATCTTCTTCCGGGAGGCGACCAGATCGACATTTTTCAGCTTGAACTCCAGCATCAATTTCTCGAGCTTGACCTTCGTGTCGGGGTCTATCTTGGCCTTTTCGGCACAGACACCTGGCTGGAGTCCGAGATTCTTGCGCTCCCCCTGAGCGGACAGGAGTACGGGGACCAACAACACGACCATCAGTAACGAAGCGACGCAGATGTGCTTTTTCATTGCTCTCCTTTCTCTGCTTCCTTCTCTACTCTCTCATTCGACAACTTCCGGGAACACTTCACATTTTCACAACTTTCCGATTTCATTCTACAATGTATCAGCTCCAGCAGCTTCCCGTTTTCATCGGAATCCAGTATGGAACAGGAGCTCCGCAGCCTCTGGACGGCCAGCTTTTCCAGTTCTCCCCGCAGGGAGGATATTTCCTCGACCTTACCCATGATCAGTCCCTCATCGGGTTTATCAACGCGGAGCAGATCGAGAAATTCCGCCCGCGCCGCCACCAGTTTGGTTCTGATCTCGTTCTCCCGGGGGCAGTTGACCAGCACCGCCTCTTCCAGCTGTTTCGCTTTCTCCCGGGACAGGCCCAGATGTTTTGACAGACCGGCGCAATGTTTCCGGTACGATTCCGGGGAATACCTGTCCCTTCCAGTGGTAACTTTATCCGTTCTCGCATGGAAGGCCCATCCCCAGGCCAACGTGCCGAATACCGCCAGGTTGAAGGCCAAAGAGATGATCAGCGCCGTCTTTAATATCCGGTTATTCATCGCTCACCTCCTCCGCGGCGGAAAGCATCAATTCCCCGAAAGAATCCGGCGCGTAGGGATCCAGATAATCCAGGTCCAGAATCCGGACCTGTTCTTCCCGGGCCGGGGAAATATAAACCGAGGCAATATAAGCACCGGTTTGTATTCCGAGGATCATGATCAGAGCCGCGGCGGCTGAAACGGCAAATTTAAACCATCCCCCCCGGGCAGTCCCGGTCGCGGCAGGGGCAACGGACATCACATCGTCCAGCAGGGTGACGGGAGGCAGCGCCGCCGCCAGGTTCCGATGAAGATCCCGGATATCACCGAAAGACCGGTGTAATTCCCGGCAATCCGAGCAAACGGTTAAATGCAGGCGCAGGGATTCCCGGTCGGTATCGTCTATCTCACCGTCGATCTCCCTGGAAATCAGCTTTTGGAACCGGTCGCAATCCATACATTCTCCTTCTTACTAATCAATATAAACGCATCAAGCACGAAAAACTTGCGCCCCAGAAGTCATTTTTTTAAACTTTTTTTCAATTTTTCCCGCTTCTTCCCGAGAACGCCGTTCTCAACCGCACGGTCGTTATCTTCCGTTCGCCGTTCAGGTGCCAATCTCCCGGCGGCGGAAGGCCTTCAGCTCTTCGGCCAACCTCCGGCGGGCCCGGAACAAAATCGATTCCACGGCGGATACCGATTTCCCCATGATCCGGGAAATCTCCTCATAGGAAAAACCTTCGGTAATCTTCAACTCCAGCGCCATCCTCCAGGCGGGAGGAAGCCCGAACAGCGCCTCGCTATAAGCCCGTAGCAGCTCATTATATTCGGCCAGGCCCGCCGGGTCGGTATTTTCACCACTGGAGGACAGGAGGAATCTATCAGAGGTCAATTGTTCCAGGGAAAGAGCACCCTTGGCCCGGCGTTTCCGGGAAAAACTGACCGCCAGATTATAGGCGATCCGGTACAGATAGGTCCGGAAGGAGGCGCTCTCCAGGTAGCGGCCGGCTTCCGTGTAAAGGACAACGAACAGTTGCTGGCAGAGATCCTCCGCGTCTTCCACCGATCCGGTAGAACGGAGAAAATAATTGTATACACCGCTTTGATAACGTCTTACCAGCACACGGAACGCTTCGGTGTCTCCCCCGGAGACCAACCGCATCAACTGGGCGTCATCGATTTTCTCAGTCATATATTTACTTTTTCGGAAATTTCGAATCTGCCCTTGTCGTTTCTCTTGATCCTGGCCGCGGCGATTTCGGGATCATGCTCGAAGAAGAGGATCCAGTTTTCATCCACCGCTCTCGACAGCAGCCGTTTTTTCTCCTCCAAGGTCTGAAGAGGAAAATGATCGTAGGCCATGATATAGGGCAGGTTTACGTGCGAAGCCAGGGGAACCAGATCACCACAGTAGAGCCATTTATGGCCGCCCGTATCGAGCACCACCACCTGGTGGCCGGGCGTATGCCCCTGCGTGGGGATAACCGTCACTCCGGGCATGATTTCCCTCTCACCATCCAGCAGTTCCAGGCGTTCGCGCTCCCGCAGGGGCAGGAAATTCTCCGGGAAAAAGGACGCCCGGTCTTTTTCGTTGGGATTAATGGCCGCTTCCCACTGCTTCCTTTGCAGGTAATGTTTCGCTTCCGGCAGGGACAGAGCGGTTTTTCCCCCTCCAGCATAATAGGTGAATCCACCGGCATGATCAAAGTGCAGATGGGTTATCACGGCATCGGTGATCGAATCGGGATCGATATCCTGGGAGGAGAGGACCTCTCGAAACGGTTTTGATTCGATCTGGTAATTCCGCTTCATCTTCTCATCGAGCTTAGTGCCCGCTCCGCTGTCGATGATCAGGCGGCGACCGCCTCCCTCCGCGTACAGGGCCCGCATATGCATGGAGATGCGGTTGTTCTCATCGGCCGGATTGCTGTCCTGCCATAACATCTTGGGAACCACTCCGAACATGGCCCCCCCGTCCAGGCGAAACCGCCCCGTATTCACCGCTTTCAGCCGGTAGCGCACCCCCATATTATTCGTCCTCCACCACGACCCCCGTGCCATAAGCCAGCAACTCCGCCGCTCCATCCATCATGGACGAAGTAGTGAAGCGAAAGCCCACCACGGCGTTGGCACCCACACTTTCCGCATCGCTAATCATGCGGTCGAGCGCCTGCTCCCGGGATTCGGCTATCATCTTGGTGTATTCGACTATTTCACCACCGGCGATATTCCGCATGGCCGCCATGATATCGCGTCCGATATTGCGGGCCCGGATTGTGTTTCCCCTTACCAGGCCCACTACCTTGACGATCTTTTTGCGGGGAATTTCGTCGCTAGTAACGATCAGCATCTTATTACCTCTTCCACCTAAGTACCGGTTAACTATCTTTCGATATCTTTATATTTATCGACCTTTTTCTGGTGAATCCTCTCTCTCACCACGGAGATCAGGAGTAACAGGACTCCCGCCAGCAGTATCAACAGGGCGGCTTTTTCGAAGGTAAACGCACCAAAATCCCGCACTACCCGGAACACCGCGTAGGCCGATACTAATATCAATCCGCTGATAAATAATATCCAGGCCGACTTCCTCTCCACCCGCCGGTAGATAGACTTCCAGTATCCTTCCCAGAACATGTCCACCGGATCCTTGATCTTCACCTTCCGGGTCAAAGCTTCCAAGCGGGAGAATTCCCGCAACGATTCCCGGCAGGCGGGGCAATTCTCGAGATGTTCTTCGAATTCCTTTCTTTCCCGGGCCGACATCTCCCGGTCCAGATATCTCATTCCGTCTCTTTCCATTCTTTTACAGCTCACTCCGCATCATCCCCTTCTTTAACCAGAGGAGCGCCCAAATCGGTCAAGGCGGCACTCAGAGCCTTACGCGCGTAGAACAACCTCGACATAACCGTCCCTTCCGAGATATTCAAGGTCTCGGAAATTTCCCGGTAGGAGAGCTCCTCGATAGAACGTAACACTATGATCTCCCGATGCTCGGGGGAAATCCGGAAAAGGGCCCGCCACAGCCTTTCAGTTCTCTCTTTACCAATCAATACGGTATCGGGAGAGGCCGCGGGACTTTCCTTTTCCATCAAGACATCCATGGAGATTTCCTTTCTCCGGGCCCGCTGGCGTATGAAGTTCAGGCATCTATTCCGGAGAATCCTGTAGAACCACGGGAAAAACGGCTTGCTGACATCAAATCTCCCGCGGGCGCGATGCGCGGCGATAAAGGAATCCTGGGACAGGTCTCTGGCATCTTCGCTGTTTCCCACCAAACCCAGGGCCACCGCATAAGCGCGGTTCCGGGTAGCATCAACGATCTCCTCAAAGGCCTTGACGCTGCCCCTTTTCCAGGCCAGCAGCGTCTCCTGCGAAACATCGGTCATCTTCTACCACGCACTCACTATAAGATACAAAGGGAACGATAAATTTATTCAACAAAAAACGTCGATTTGAGTGCTATTAATATACTTCGCCATCAGCGCCCGGTAAACGAAGAATTTACTCCCTTACCCATAATTATGGCATCCTCCTGCCGACGGTCCGGGGGAAAGTAACCTTTAAACAGGGGGATAATTGAACGCCGGGCGAGAACCACCCCCGCCGGAACAGTCCTCGCCCTTTGACCGGATGGTATTCCGGGTGCGTCCGCTGGCCGGCGGATTGAGGTTTAGCCTTCCGTCTCTGATTCGGTGCTCTCCTCCGGATCGGCCTTTTCATGGCGGGGCGAGCTCTTATCCTTTTCCTTCTTCTCCTTACCTTTATTCCAGTTGCTCCCGAAGGCCTGCTGTTTGACGATATCGCCCACCAGAGGCAGCTCATACATCCTTTCCTTGAGGGCCTGGTACATGACGAAAACCCAGACCGCTAGAAATAATAGCTGCAGGAGATGGCGCAGAAAAGCGAATTGGATGACCGAATTGATAATCACTCCATAGATGGAGAAGAAGATCCAGAAAAGGATCGATTGCACGGCGTGAAACCGGATCAGACGGTTCTCCCTTTCGATGAACAGAAAGACCAATCCTCCGAAAAAGGGGATAAGGTAGGTCAAAAGGCATCTGATTCCCAACGGTATGGGAGAACTATCTTTATTATTATCCATCCTCAAACCTCCAATCCAAACGGTTAGTTACCCGGTTTCAGCGCGAGCCGATCGAAATCTTTCCATTAGTGGTTTGTAAATAAATATACCCGTCACCGTCACCGATGGTACCCTCGATTCTCTTGCGTTTCAGCTTTTTTACCTTCGATAATTCAACATCCATCCTTATTCGTCCGTTGCTCGTTCTGGACTCCAACCGGGCCCCGGCATCTTCCGGTATTTCCAGAGAGATCCCTCCATTTACGGTTCTAATCCTCAATTTCCCTCCCCGGGGGAATCCCTCCATAACGCAATCCACCCCTCCATTCACGGTCTGGATATCCCCCTCTCCCCTCATGGAAAAGGCTTTCACTCTTCCATTCACCGATTTCAATCTGAATTCACCTTCCACCTCGTCCACCATAATGCGTCCGTTTACCGACTCCAGATTCAGATCGGTCCGGTACGGCACTTTCACGCTGTAAGTAATGTTGACCGTGGTGCGGTTACTGCCGAAAAAGCTGAACAATCCGTCCTGCCGGATCTTCGGAATCCGGGCCTTTATATATAAGGAACCGGAATCGGAATCAACTTCGAATTCAATCCTTTTCAGTATTTTTTGGGCCTTGGATTTGCTGGGGGCCTTGATCTTTATCTGCGCGTAAACTTCTATTTCGTCCCGGTTCCAACCTTCCACCGCAATCGAACCGTTGATGTTCTCCAGGATAAATTTCGAACCCTCCCGCACGGTGAAGGTTTTCTCCCAGGTATCATTCAGCTGATAGGCGCTCAAGCTGGAAGCAAAAACCGCCAAAAATATGAGGATAAAAGCCCCCCCCAGTTTGCTGTTCATCGTTCAACCCCCCTGTTGCCGCGGGCTGCCGGAGCGGAGGAAACCGACCCGAACCCGGGTAAGCCCTACTGCTCGGGGCCATCCCCCCGGGAACCCAACAGATTACCGGAATGCGCCGGTTAAAAGCATTACCGGGCCCCGCCGCCGCGGGGCCGGCTTTATATACTGTTAACGAAATCCCCGGACGTTTTGTTTCCCGTATAAACATAATACCCGCTGAGCAAGAGTTTCCGCCACTTTTATTTGCTTTCGATAGGGGGCTTTCTGACCTTGAATTTCTTGTCGATTTTCTTCAGACGTTCAACTATTCCACCATATTCGAGCTCGTCATAACCCAGCATGGCCGGTCCGGAGAAACCCTGGTCTCTTATATCTATGGCCTTTTGAGACACCTTGGCCCGCACGTGATCCCAGAAGGGATGATCGAACACATCGGCCGCCTCGGTCAACCTACCCTCGTGGACGCAAAAAGCCGCGCAACTTACCACCGGGGGACCGTCGAAATAGGATATCGACTGGTTCTGTTTTACCGGCATCAGGGGGCCGTTATGGCTTCCCCGCATGAATCCGGCCACCAGGTGCCCCTTCACGAACGGTGACAGCGCTTCCCCGCAAGCCGGAAAAGCGCCCTGCACCCGGGACAGCATAACCGGATCATCCTTGCCGGTATATTTTCCGGCGATATTATGCAGCCGGGTGGTGCTGATGGAAGTGGCCACCTCTGCGGTGGTGCGGGAATAAACCTTTTCCACGACGAAGCGCTGGTTGTCCCTTAACAGCGCGGCGATATCGTAAACCTGTTCGGGCGCGCCGAGCACTATCACCCGGTCGCCCTTCAGATGGGAAACATCCATAATGTGAAAATCAAATCCTTTGGCCATATGGGGGCTCAGTATCAGGCCGCTGTTGTACATGGGATCGGAGTAGGAGAGAAATACCGGCAGGTTGTAGGCTCCGGGATCCGTCTTATCCGCCGCGAAGAACAGGAAGGGTTCGTTCGGCCTTTCATCGAATTCCAATTCCGCCACGGCCGGTCCCATACCCCTGACATTGCCACTGAAGGCATCCTTGAGCAGATCCTGGCCGGCCCCGTACAGGCCCATCTCCTTGGCCAGCTCGGTTCCGGCGATGAAGGCATCCCAGGCCAACTTATGAATATCGGCATCCCCCTCTCCCCGGCTGTGACACATCAGAATCGCTATATCATCACCGGTCGAGCTGAGGTAGAAATCATGGATAAGCTTGGTGCCCTTGTCCTTTATGAAATCGCGTACCCTAGACTTCAACCTCTCACCCGGCTTTATATGTCCTCCGATTGAGCCGATATCGGCCTTGATCACGGTTAGAGTAATTCTCATCTTGCCCTCCTTCTGTCAGATATCGATGACCAAACCATCCCGGGCGACGATTACCTGCCCCTTGAATTCCTTTCTTACTCCTCCGGCTGGATCCTCTTCCCCGAAATACGGATACAGATGAACCAGCAGGAGCCGCTTTACTTCCGCTTCCGCGGCCAACTTCCCCACCTCCCGCGGAGTCATGTGCCCCCGGACCGGCGAATCATCCGGGAAAGAGCACTCGGATACCAGCCAATCCACCTTGCGGGATAACCGCACCAGATCATCATTGTAAGCCGTATCCCCGCTGTACACAAAGTGAGAATCCAGATAGGATATACGGTAAGATAGGGCGGCCTGGTTTCCGTGCTCGGCCCGGGCCGAGGAAATTTCCATTTTACCGATGCCTATCCTCTCCCCGGCCTCGATCTCCCGCAGGATCACCCGATCCTCGGAGGCCAGGGAAGGATAGAGCCTACCCCATCTATCCCAAAAATCTATGAGCCCCACCGGGCCCCAAAAGGTCAGGCTGTTCTTTTCCCCGGCTTCCCGCAGGTTCCTCAGGGCGGAAACCAGGTGTCCCAATCCCAGGGTGTGATCGGGGTGATAATGGGTTAAGAGCAGATGGCGGATCGAACTGAAAGGAAATCCGGCCAGGGCGAGGGCCCGCGGCGCATCCGGTCCGCAATCCAGGAGGATATGGTTTTCTTCCGCCTCCACCAGCAAGGAGGTGGAGGCTCTTTCCGGAGAGGGAATGATGGTACCCGAACCGAGCACTGTTACGCGAAAGGACATTACTCTTTTTCCGGAGAGAGCGGCTCCTTTCCGAAAAGGAATATTTCCAGGGATTTTTTTTCGGTTAACCCGAGCAGATCATAAGCGCTTCCCCGGTTTACGGCTATTTCCAGGTAACCCCAGCTGTCGAACAACGCCATGAGTTTTCCGTCCTTGCCCTGCTGATAATACTTTTTTATCCCCTTGACCTTCCTTTTATGCAGACGCAGGCTGAGATCATCGTACTGAACATCCTCACCGAAAACCTGCTGGATATACTCCTCCCTGATATTGGTAATAATATTGCCAAAGGTATCCACGTAAACCGCCCTTCCCGATACTTCGCCTTTTTTATTTATAAACGGTTTCAGGGCGGGAACGGTGAGGACCGATTTGAGTTCCTTGCCTATGTCATCCGGGGAAACGCCCAGGGAAAGGTGCGTGGCCACGGGAGCAAAGATATCCCTCCCGTAAAAAGTGGATCCCTGCAGGGGACGGGTATATTTGCCGGTCTTGATCTCCAGGACGCGGCGCACTTTCCCTTTTTCGAAGATCGAGCTGAGAATACCGTTATCCGGAGCGACGAAGTAATAATTTTCCGTTTCCACTATCAAATTTTTCCTTTTCCCCCCCACTCCGGGATCGACCACACAGAGGAAAATCGTTCCCGGCGGAAAAAACATGAAACTATTCCCCAGTATGAAACTCCCCTCCCTTACGTCGTTGGCGGAAACGTTATGGCAGAGGTCAATAATCCTCACCTGAGGATTGATGCCCAGGATCACGCCTTTCATCACTCCCAGATACCAATTGTGATATCTAAAATCGGTCAGCAGAGCAATTATCGCGGGCTTCTTCGTTTTTCCAGACATGGAAATCAACCGCCTTCCCGGTTATCACGCGAAATCCGTTCCCCCCACTCTTTCCCATGTCCAGATTATAAAATCAAGGGCTAAATTGTCAAAAAAAATTTGCGGACATTTTACACGGGGGAGGGATGGACTATTCAGATCAGATTGAGAATTTCACCGGCCCGTTGAAGTTCCTCGGATATTTCAGCGTTCAAATTATCCAGAAATCCTTCCTGAAATCCAAACATCTCACACGCCCGCTCTTCCCGCGGGTAGGTATTGAAATCCCCGGGGAATCCATACCGCATGTTCCGGATTATCGCGTCGGCCACGCGCACTACGGCGGTTTCAACCAGGTACTCTTCCTCGATGTCGTCCAGAGGTTTATGATGGCTCTGAATCACCTGCCTCAGTTCCCTGGAAAAATTCCAGTGTCGGGCCAGAGCGGAGCCAAAATGGGTATGATCGACGGTGAAGATTCTGTTTTCCGCTTCCCGGATGAATATCTTCTCCTGGGCCGCCAGAGACAGCGCCGCGGCAAATTCTTTGGGGAAAAGCATGTTCAGCAAGAACTTACCCAGATCGTGCAGTATCCCCGCGCAGAAACACGACTCGCTGTCAATCCCTTCCACCTTCCTACCCAGCAGCCGCGCGGCGATCCCTACTCCCACGCAGTGCCGCCAGAAATCCTTCAGCGGAAAGAACCGGTTAACTCCTTTTATTTTCTTGAATACGGAGGTTATGGATACGGCGATCACGAGATTTTTCACGGCATCGAAGCCGATGTTGACAATGGCGCTCTTTACGCTGCTGACCTCCGCGGGAGTGTAATAGAACGGTGAATTAGCCAGGCGAATGATCTTGGCGGATAGAGACTGATCCAAGGATATGACCTTCTCCAGATCGGCGGACGAACTGTCCGGTGATTCAAGTATCTTCCAGATACTCATCAAGACCTGGGGGATGGTGGGAAGATCGGTGATCTTACTGACACATTTGGAATACGTATCTCCAGACTCCGCATCCGCTGAAAAATCATTGACTTCGGTAGTGCTCATGGCGTCCCTCGTGCAATATTCTTGTCTCCCCCGGGGCGGAAAAAGGCGTTACATGAAAACGTGCACTTCCTGATTCAAAATGGTTTTTATAGATTGTTCCAGATCCTGAAGTTCCGCGGGCGATATCCCCAGGGTTATGGCCGAAAGAGAGGATGAGATATCAATCTCCGGTTCATTGATAAATCCCAATCCCAGTTTGCGGCATAGCAGATTGGCCAGATCGATGTAATACACCAGCTGGCTATCCAGATTAATTTCCGGACTTACCGAATGATGGTGCCTGATGGCTTCCTCGAAATCCTCGGGCAGCTTCCATTTTTTCATCAGCAGGGCACCCACTTCAGCGTGCGTGAAATGGAGTTTTTCCAACTCCACCTGGTCAAAATACCTGCCGGTGTTGTAGACCTCCTCCACGATCTGATCGAATGCATCGGGCAATTTCTGTAGTATCACGAGCTTTCCGATATCGTGCAACAATCCTCCCATAAAAGCCTGTTCCGTGTAGGCCACATCCACCCGCTGGGCTATCATCCTGGCTCCAATCGCCGCGGCCACGGAATGTTCCCACATCAACTTGTCCTTGAGACCGAGCACCTTGCCCCGCCTGGTAAATTCGTACAAGTTCTTGGTGGCGCTCATTATGGAAAGGCTGCGGATCGCGTTGAATCCCAGCATTATTATCGCGTCGGTGAGGGTCTCGATCCGGCGGCTGCAGGCATAGAGTGCTGAATTTGCGATTTTGAGGATCTGTCCGGATAGTCCCTGATCCTTGGAAATAATTTCTTG
Organism: Candidatus Krumholzibacteriota bacterium; assembly: GCA_016926065.1. Taxonomy (GTDB): domain Bacteria; phylum Krumholzibacteriota; class Krumholzibacteriia; order Krumholzibacteriales; family Krumholzibacteriaceae; genus JAFGPI01. The sequence continues at coordinate 13,449 of JAFGPI010000116.1, read as the reverse complement.
CAGGATCTGGGCGTTGGTGGACGGTTTATTGACCACTTCCATCACCCTCCGGGCCACGTACGGCATGGGGGGCAGATCACCGGTCAACATTATCAGTTTCTCTAGGGATACATCCTGTGCCATATTCTCAGCGCCCGTCGGTTAAAAGAAAAAACTGCCCGCAGGTAATGGATTTCATTCTCCCCTTTGTCCCACATGCATATACAACCTGAGCATCTCCTCATCCAGATTGAGCTTCTCGGCGATGCCGCGCTCGTCCATTCCCCTATCCCGCATCCGGATGATCCGGTCACCGAGAGCGGAGGAATCGATCTCCCCTTCCCGGATTCCGTCTGCTTCCGGCCGGACCACCCCCCGCCGGGAAAGCTTCTGGCACAATTGCAGGGAAGAGGTGATAGCCTCATCCAAGAGATCCACGGCCCCCGAAAGTTTAACGGCCAAACCGGCCATTTCCCCACTCCCCACTACGGCCACCGCGGCGTAGGGATTGACCAGCGGTGCCCGGGGAGTATAGTTACGCAGCGGGGATCTGGCCCGGACGTTCTTTTTCCGCCGCAATCTCGATAACAGCAAGCCCGGCAAAAAGGAAAACACCGCCGCCACCATCACGGCCAAAACCAGCACCTGGGAGAAAGACAACGATTTAATAAATTCCATAATATTCTCCATTTCTTTTTTTTTCGGCTGAAGACGGCCACACCTTGAGGATTCTTTACGTCAGGCCCGGCGGTCAACCAGGTGCTCTTCCTCCACCGTGTCAACGGCTTGCCTTTCGCCGGTTTTCCGTTCCTTGTCCTTTTTCTTCTTTTTCTTCTCCCTCCTGGATTTGTCGGGTAAGACCACGTTATAGGAGGGAATCACCGTTTCGGTAGATTTGATTCTATCCGTCATTTTCCGTCACTCCCGCCGTTCGGTGGAAACAAGGCATTTGCTTTAATGACAAGCGCTTGGCCGGGGGACCGGGCCGCCTTCAACGCTCAGCCTGCTCCCTCTTTTCCTTATCCCCCGATCGTACTTGGGGAATGTAAACCGAACTGGTTCTCCACAAGATATTGAACATCATCCCCACCGCGTAAAAAATAAAAAAGGTGACCGACACCCTTTTCATGAATACCAGAAAGGGTGCGTTCTGAAAAACGGATATAATGCCGGCCCCCAGGGTCGCTCCAAAAATCACCGTATTGATGAACATTTTCATAACCGTGCAGCTCTCTATATACTGATCGATTCACGCTCCTGGAAATCTCCGCCACCGGACAGGCTCTCATTTCCAGGGGAGTTCCCGGTATTATTGTTTTCGGGTAGATCGGCCTGATAATTTAACTTAAAAGATACTTCCTCTGCCGGGATCTTCCCTTCCCGGGATGCGCCGATCAGGGATAACAGCTTATCCGGGGTGGCGATGTGCAAGCCCTCCTCGAAATCCGGATGATCATTGATAAAGGAGAAGGGACGGAGCTCGGAAGTCAGCAAGTCTAGAAAACGCGCTTTATTCGGGGTAATATCGAGCTTGGTGAGGACGCAGAAATCCGCTCCCAGGCGGCCGTATAAATCGATTTCCCTTTCCAACCGTCTTCCCGCGGAATTCAGATCGAAGATATAATGAGCGTTAACGCATTCAAGTCCGGAAAGGCAGTACTTGAACTCATCGTCCAGCAGTTTCCGCGCCGTCAGAATACAGGGCGTATCGACCAGCACGGTGGTATGGTAATCGAACTTCTCCACTAAGCGGCGGAACTCTTCCAGGCTGTAAGCGGCCGCAGCCTCGATTCCCAGCATTTTCCGCACCACCCGCCAACGTTCCGTCTCTCCGCTGTGCCGCGGATAGAGAGCGATCACGGCCACCTTTTTCCCCTGATCGACCAGTCTTCCGGCCAGCTTGATAATCAGGCTGGTTTTGCCGCATCCTCCGGCGCCGAAGAAGAGATGGGTCCCGGACACATCGGACCAGGAACCGGCCTGGGCCACTTTTATATGACGCTCTAAATGGTCGGTGGCCGCCCGCCGGGGATCAGCCTCTCTCGCTCCCCCGGTTTTTCTGAATGAATCGGCTATGATATCCACCGTGTGGGAGGAAACCCCTCCCTCCAGCAGAAGATCGTGAAACGGATAATCATCCTCCCGGGGAAGCATCCGCCGCAGCCTGTCTTCGATCTTTCTCACCGTGGAGGTCAATTTTTCCAAGCGAGCTATCTGTTTTCTGATCTTCTCCGCGTTCCCGGTGACACTCTGTCCTGCATCGCTGGTATCCACCAGGGGGGGCTCTCCGGGCCTTATTTCCTTCTCCGGGGCCACGGAAATTTCGTACAGAGTTTCATACCCCAATCCTCCCCGCTTTCTCTTTTTCAGCTCCCGGGTGCGGAGGATAAGGGCATCCTTGCCATATTTTTCCTTGACCTCGTGCAGAGCCGCTTCAAGCGACCTGGCCCGCACCCTGCATTCTTTCCGGTTCATTGATCTTCACCATCCCTATCGACTTCACCCTGATATCCCGGGCCAGTTCCGAATAGGCTAGGGTCATCAGGAAGGGAAAAGTCGGTTCTATAAACCTGTGGAAGGCCAACCGCACCCGCGCCGAGCACAGCACGACGGGCTGGATCCCCATGGTGTTCGCTCGCTCCACTTCTTCTCCCAGCGAGGCGAGCACCTTTTTCGTAAAATCCGGATTAATACTGAGAATATTCGTTTTTTCGGAGGCCTCCACCGCTTCCCGGAATCTCTCTTCAACCAGCGGATGGAGCGCTATCACCGGCAACTCGCCCTGCGCGTCGAGATAGCTATTGATCACCGACCGTCCCAGGGCTTCGCGGATACGTTCGGAAATAAAATCAACGTCACGGGTCTGGGGGATATAATAGCCGATGGTCTCCAGAATGGTGATCATATCCTTGATGGAGACCCTTTCCCGGAGAAGATTGGACAACACCTGCTGCAGGAAAGCGTAGGTGATCTGATCGGGGAAGAGATCTTCCACCACGGCGGGGGCGTATTTCTTCACTTTTTCGACCAGATCCTTTACGTCCTGACGGGTCATGATCTCGTCGGCGTACCGGTGAATAATCTCGTTCAGGTGAGTGGCGATCACGGCGCTGGGTTCGACCACGGTATACCCCTTGGCCTCCGCCCGATCCACGTCTTCTTTCCTGATCCAGAGAGCGGGCATGTTGAACGCCGGTTCCATGGTGGTAATCCCCTCTATAGAATCGTCGGGAGAACCCGACTTGATCGCCAAATGCCGGTCGATCTGAATGGTGCCGGTGGCGATCTCGACTCCCTTGAGTTTTATGCGGTACTGATTCTGTTTCAGCTGTAAATTGTCCCGGATGCGGATCGGAGAAATATGCAAACCGAGATCGATTATAGCCTGCCGGCGGATGTTGGTGACCCGTTTAAGGAAATCTCCCCCCAGGTCCTCGCTTACCAGTGGAATCAGGCCGTATCCGATCTCGATCTCGAGACGGTCGACGTAATAAAGTTCATCCTGCTCTGCCGGATCCACTTCCTCGACCGGTATTTCTTCCTCGATCCCGTCCGGCTCCTTCCGGAGGCGCCGGTTCATCACCAAGAATATCGCCATGAATAGGATTCCCAGCATAATAAACGGCAGCTTGGGCAGCCCCGGAACCACTCCCAGGCCCAGCAAGGTCACGGACACGATCAACATAACCCGCGGATAATTGAATACCTGGGAGGCAATATCCTGCCCGAAATCCCTTTTGCTCGCCGCCCGGGTCACTATCATGCCCGCTCCGGTGGATACGATGAGGGCGGGTATCTGAGTGACCAAACCATCACCCACCGTGAGCATGGTATAGGTCTTGGCCGCTTCGCCCGCACTCAGCTTTCTCTGGGCTATGCCTATGATCAATCCTCCGATGATGTTGATGAGGGTGATTACTATTCCGGCTATGGCATCTCCCCGCACGAACTTGCTGGAACCGTCCATGGCCCCGTAAAAGTCCGCCTCCCGGGAGATTTTCGACCGGCGTTCCCGGGCCTCATCCTCGGTAATGAGACCTGAATTCAAATCGGCGTCGATGCTCATCTGTTTTCCCGGCATGGCGTCCAGGGTGAACCGGGCCGCCACTTCCGCTATCCTCCCGGCTCCCTTGGTGATCACTATGAACTGGATCACTACGATAATCAGGAAAATAACCATTCCGATGACATAGTTGCCCCGGACCACGAAATTGCCGAAAGAGGAAATCACCTCTCCGGCGTATCCGGAGGACAATATCAGCCTGGTGGAGGCCACATTCAGGGCCAGGCGAAACATGGTCACGATGAGGAGAAGGGAGGGGAACACGGAGAATTCCAAAGGTTCCTTAACGTAAATGGTCACTAAAAGAATTATCAGCCCGAAGGTGATGTTGAAAGTCAGGAGAACATCCAGCAGCGCCGGAGGTACCGGCAATACCATCAATCCCACGATACCGATTATACCGAAGGCATTAATCAGGTTAGAACCGTATGAAAGTTTATTCAGAATCGGGTTATTCACCATTTTCCCTGTCACTATCCGATTTTCCTCGGTTTCTTCACTGCGCTCTCGAGCCGCCGGTGATCAACGCGGGGGCTCTAAAAGCGCCTCCCCCCTCCCGGGCCGGCATGCTTCCGGACCGGAGCCGGTAAGGGCGCGGGGATTTTCAATCACTCCCGCGGGGAGAGCGGTTTTTACGCTTCATTGCCCTGAACTTCCCATGTTTCTTAAAGCTGTATACGTAGGCCAGAATCTCCGCCACCGCCTGGTAGAGAGTGACCGGTACCGCTTCACCCACCTGGCAGGCCTTGTACAAAGCCCGGGCCAGCGGTTTGTTCTCCATGACCGGCACGTTAAATTCCCGGGCCACTTTTTTAATTCTTTCCGCCAGATGATAACGTCCCTTGGCCACCACCTTGGGCGCCTGCAATTGCGGATTATACGTCAGCGCCACGGCCAGCAGGGTCGGGTTGGTAAGAACCACATCGGCTTTCTTGACATCTTCCATCATCCTCCGCCGGGCCATTTCCCGCTGAATGCTCTTTATCCTTTCCCGGACCAGGGGATCCCCCTCAGTTTCCTTCAACTCATCTCTCAGTTCACGCAGAGACATGCGTATTGATTTCTCGTGCTGCCAGTACTGAAAGGCGTAATCCAGAGCGGCCACCACCACCATCACCACTAGAACCCGCAGCATGATATTCAATCCCACCTTCAGCGATAAGCCGATCAAATCGGGTTGCGAGGATAGGGAAAGGGACAGTATCTGGTTTATGGCCGGCCTTATGGCCTGGTAGGCCACAAATCCGATGATGCCTATCTTCACCAGCCCCTTGGAGGCCTCCACCACCGATCTCCAGGATAAAATTCTTTTCAGCCCGTTCACGGGATTCAGCTTATCGAATTTGGGGGAAAGGACGTCGGGGGTCACGTGGAAACCGACCTGTCCCAGATTGGCCATCAGTCCGGCGGCCACTATACCGATAAAGAAGGGTGACACGATGGGAAAAAATGAATAGAAGATCTCCCATCCCAGATTAGAAATATTGCCCGCCTCCACGCATTCCGGCGATACGCTGAAAGCCCGGGCGAAAACATGTAGGATGGATCGCACTATATATCCGTGGAAACTGAAAATAATAAGAGTGCCCGCGGTCAGAATAATAAAGGAGTTTATTTCCTGGCTTTTGGCCACCTGGCCTTTTCCCCGGGCTTCCTTTCTTCTTTTGGGAGTAGCCCTTTCGGTTTTTTCCGCTGCCTGGTCGGAGTCAGCCATCAACCCTCACCTCCTCTTAACCCGCGCCCAGTACCAGGGCCAGATCGGCCGGTATCTTCCGGAAAAGATCCACCAGCACCCGGGCGATATAGGGAACCGAGACCACCATCCCGAATAAACCGACGAACAATTTCAAGGGAAAGCCCACGATGAAGATATTCATCTGCGGAACGGTGCGGGCCATGATCCCCAGAGAGGCGCTTACCAGCAGCAGCAACACTATCATGGAAGAAGCCAGCTGCAGGGCCACCACGAAGACCTTTCCCGACAGCCTAATGAACGTCCATATGCTTCCCAGCGGATAGACCCTCTCCCCCACGGGGAAATAGTGAAATGAATCGACCATCCCTCCCAGCAGAAGATGATGCCCGTTCATGGACAGAAACAGCACCACCGCCAGCATATAATAGAACTGGGAGAGCACCGAAATGTCCGTTCCCGCCTGAGGATCCATGATATTCGCCAATCCCAGCCCCATCTGATTTGCGATCAATTGGCCCCACAACATCACCGCGTAGAAGATGAATCCGGTGGTCAGCCCTACCAGCAGACCCAGGACGACTTCTCTGACGACGCCCAGCAGTAGATCCAACAGATCCATCTCAATGATCCCGGGCGAAGGCCCTTTAATCACGAAACAGGCCAGCATGGTGAGCATAACCGCAAAAGCCACTTTCCACTGGCGGGGGATGAAGCCCACCCCAAATACCGGTATAACGAAAATAACGGCCGATATCCGGGCCAGGACCAGCAGATACCAGATAACCTCTCGGGGATTATAAATAATATCCAGCATGGCAACTCCCGGTCACATCGATCCTATACGATTCAAGATATCGGTCGCGAAGGAGATGAGGATTCTCAGCATCCAGGGCATAAAAATCACGATGGCCAAGGATACCGCCAGAATTTTCGGTACGAATACCAGCGTCATCTCGTTGATCTGGGTGACGGCCTGAAATAATCCGATCAACACTCCGATCACCAAACCGAACAGAAGCATGGGGGAAGCCACCAGTAGGGTCACGTATAAGGCGTGTCTTCCGATATCAATTACCATATCCGTATTCATATCGCACCGCCTAACTGGCAAAACCTGAAATCAGAGACTGGACCAGGAGATGCCATCCGTCCACCAGCACGAACATCAGTATCTTGAAGGGAAGGGATATCATTACCGGAGGTAACATAAGCATTCCCATCGACATAAGCACGCTGGCCACTACCATGTCTATCACCAAAAAGGGCAGGTAAATTAAAAAACCGATCTGAAAGGCCGTCCGCAATTCACTGATCACAAAACCCGGAATCAGTATGGAGGCGGGCAGCGATTCGGGAGTCACCGGTTCGTCATAACTGCGTAACTTCATGAACAGGGCGATATCCTTTTCCCGGGCATGCTTGAGCATAAATGTCCGCAGCGGTTTGAATCCTTCCTCCAGGGCGGTCTTCTGATCGACCTCCTCTTTAAGATAGGGTTGCAGGGCCGATTCGTTGATTTCAGTGAAGACCGGCAGCATAATAGCCACGGTCAGAAAAAGCGCCAATCCTATCAGGAGTTGAGCCGGAGGCATCTGTTGAGTTCCCAGGGCCTGCCGCACAAAACTAAATACCACCACTATCCTGGTAAAGGATGTCATCATAACCAGTATCGCGGGCGCCAGCGAGAGGACGGTTAGACCCAGCACTATTTCCAGAGGTAAACTGAGCCGTTTGGAACCTTCTCCCGGACGGACGTCCCCCGACAACCCGGGCAGCACGATCGATCCCGGAGCGGAGGATTTACCCGCTCCTTCCTGAGCGGACAGCGATAAAGGCAGGATGACCGTTAAAATCCCCACGCCCAGCATTAACCAAATCATGCGCCTGCGGGATGAAAACACTTTTGACAATCTCTTCCTCCGGTTCATTCCAGCTTCGTAAGATGCTGATACTCATAATCTTTCACCGGGAAGAGGGCAATTGATATGCCACCGTCCGCGCGGGAAAAAAGACCCGGATGAGGGTGCAATTATTTCCTCCTACGCCAAGCTGCTGGTTTTAAAGTGGATTCCGGCTCGGATCTGAAAGCGGGGGGAAATTTATGCATCTCCGGGGGAGACACGGTCGGGCTTGATCAAGAGTGAAACGGGAGGCGGTAAGAATCTATCCGGTGGATAATCCTTTCTCACCCTTGCCGGGATGGGTGAACCTATGGAGATGTTCCTTGAAACTGGCGAGACCCGAGGTGGCACCGCTATCCTTTATTTCCGTCACTTCAAACTCCGCCAGGTTGGATACCTGCTGGGGGGTCACTCCCAGTAAAATCGCCCGGCCGGCGATCTCTACCAGAAACAACTTGGATCGCTGCCCCAGCGGGTAAGATCCCATCGGCTTGATGGAGGCGGAAGCCTTACCGCTATTTTTCATGACGAATTTTCGGAGCAGGAACACCGCAGCGTAGAGCAGCATGACCACCACTATAAAGGCGACCACCAATCTGCCCAGGCTGGGAAATAGAGATTGCTCCCCGCCGGCAGCCGCCAGGGCGCCGGGGAACAGCATCATAATCAATGTCAGTACCGCTTTTTCTTTTGGGGAACGCATATTACCTTCCTTCTAACAGGGGGTGAATCTTATCCATCTTGCCGATCAACTGTACGATCCGAATAGCGAAATTTCCGTCCACCACCGTTACTTCACCGGTGGCAAAGAGCTTGTCATTGAGAAATAGATCCACGTTATCTCCGGCTCCTCGATCGAGGGCCACCAACATACCGGGATTCAGATTTAATATTTCCTCGATCGATTTCTTGGTGCGCCCCAGTTCCACCCGCACCGTTACATTGACGTCCAGGAGCAGATCTATATTGTTAACCTGCCCGTTTAATCCGTTAACCGGGACTCCCGGGGAGTGATTAGGCCTGTTAATGCCCCCCCCTACGGCGGAGATATCGGCGGCGCTGGCAGCATCGTTTTCCAGTTCATCGATTACGTCCGATATCGAATCGTCGATATCCCCGGTGTCCGTTTGTACGGTGGAAGCTTTCCCTCCGTTTTCGGTAAACTTATCCTGTTCCGGCGGAAAACCGCTCTTTCCCGACGCGGTATCACCGCTCTTTCCATCCACTTGATTCTTTTTAGTTGCCATCGCCGTCTCCTTCTAAAACAGATATTACTTGCACCGCTTTTTTCCCATTAACGATCCCGGGGATTCCGCTGAATTTGGGCACACCCTCCACGTATATTCCGATCGGTTCGCTTACCTTGCTGTTCAGCACTATCAGATCTCCATTTTTCATACCGGTCACCTGTGAAAGGGCAAGTTCGGTCTCTCCGATCAAAACGCGCACGTCCAATTTTACCTTGCGCAGTGATTCCTTGATCTTTTTTGCATCCTCCACCCGTTCCGCCGGGGTGCGTTCGGGGACCTCGTCGATCGGATCAAACTTGTCCATCACCGTGTCGAACGCGGTTATGGGAATGGACAATCTCATGATCCCGTTGATTTCTCCCACGCTCAGGGAGAACTCTATGGTGGCTATCCTTTCGTTCCCGGCGCAGATATTGACGAACTCCGGATTATTTTCCATGCGCGACAGGGAAGGGTTCATCTCCACAAACCTCTTGGCGCTGGCCGCCAGATCCAGCAATAATTTATCTATGACTTTTTGAGCCACCTGTATTTCGATCTCGGTGAATTCACGGTTTTCTTCCACCGAGTTCCCTCTTCCTCCCATCAACTTATCGATGAGGGCGAATACCACCAGCGAATCGATCTCCAGCACCGCCTGTCCCCTCAAAGGAGGCAGGTTGAGTATGGCCAAGCAGGAGGGCTTATTGACGTGGTTGATATATTCATGAAAAAGCAGATGTCGCGAACCCTCTGATAAAATAGTCACGCTGGATCGATACAATCCGGAAAGGGTCATGGATCCCGCCTTGGCGAAGGAATCGCTCAGGGTGGCCAGATTGCCGGCAAAGGCGTGGGAGAGGGAATGCGGTTTGCTGAAATCGTAGGGGACGGCATATTGCAGGGAGGAGACCTTGGTCGGTTCGACCTCCACGGCTCCTGTCTGTATGGACTCCAGCAGTTCGTTAGCTTCAGTTTGGGTCAGAATACCACCCACGGCAGTCTCCTATTGAATGACAAAATCGGAAAAATAGATATTGATCAAATCGCCCGCGAGCAAGGAAGCGCTGATTCTCTTGTGCAGTTCGGCCTTGAGGGCGTTCCTTTCCTCCAGGCTGTCCAATTCGCTCACCCGCTTGCCGGACAGGAGGGAGATGACATCATCCTTGAGCTGGGCCTCCCGCTGCTTGATTTCATTTTGCACGGAGGAGTCGGGCACCTCCAGCCCGATGGTGACCTTCAGGTAGTAGAGCTTATCCCTCTCCTTGAGGTTAACGATTATATTATCCAGCATCACGATCGTCCCCCGGTTTCCCCCTTCGCCCAGGTCGTCATTCGCGGCGGGGCTGAGTTCCCCCGATCCCGCTTCCGCCCGGGCCTTATCATAGGCGGCAATGGCTCGGGAGGACATGATTTTCCCCAGGACAAAGGCTATGGCTATCTGCACCACCAGTATAATTCCGATCAACACGAGCGGATTCGATAAAAACGATTTCCGGGGAGAGGATTTCTCCTCGGTCTTCTCTTCCTGATTATCGGCCATCATATACCTCCTCGAATATCAATCCTCTATCGGTTTGTTTTCTAAGCTTCTCCTTGTAATCCACGAATATTTCCACCCTGCGATTCTGGGCGCGGTTGGCCGGAGTGTCGTTTTCCACCAGAGGGGAATATTCACCTCTTCCCACCGCGGTAAGGTTCCTTCCCGGAATACCGTATTTATTGAAATGCTTCAGCACGTTTATCGCCCGGCGGGCGGATAGCTCCCAGTTTGAGGGGAACAATGCGGTACTGATGGGAACGTTATCGGTATGTCCTTCGATGCGCACCTGGGAATCGAACTCCAGCAGCACCGCGGCCAGTTGGGTGAGTACCCGCTGGCCTGATTCCGTCATGGTAGCGGCCCCGGAACGGAAAAGCACCGGATTGGCTATGCGGATGAGCGTTCCCTCGTCGGTTTCGGTGATTTCCACCGTCTCCCGCAGATCCATTTCCTCCACAAATTCCTGGAACTCGTTGAATTCATCCAGAATCCGCTCAATTTCCTGATCGTAGCGGTCCGTATGGGGTAATTCTTCCATTTCTATCAAGGAGGAATCCATTATCATGACTCCCATGGCGCCCAGCAGCGAGCCTACCGCCTTTTTAAATTTTGCCTCCGATATTGAGGACATGCTGACCAGCATCACAAAGAAACAAAGCAGCAGGGACATCAGATCCCCGTATGTCACCATCCAGGCCGGAGCACCGGCTTCGTCGCCGCCCTTTTTCTTCTTTCGCTTCACGCCTTATCCTCATCCTGATCGATCTCTGTTCTTTCCTTGGGTGAAATGAACGCTTTGAGCTTCTCCCCCACCACCCGGGGAGTGTCCCCGGCCTTAATAGCCAGAATGCCTTCCAGGATCAGGTGCATGCGCTGCACCTCGCCCTCCGACCGCCCTTTCAGCTTTTCGACCATGGGCAGGCAGAAAAGGTTGGCCGCGAACGCTCCGTAAAAGGTAGTCAACAGGGCCACCGCCATACCGGGACCGATTTTGCTCGGATCGTTCATCTGGCTGAGCATCTGCACCAGGCCTACCAGGGTTCCGATCATACCGAAAGCCGGGAAGAAGGTGGCCAAAGTTTTAAATACGTTCTGGCCTTCCTCGTGGCGGCTCTGCAGGGCCGACATTTCATTCATCAAGATATTACTCAGCAATTCCGATTCGGTCCCATCCACCGCCAGCATCAATCCCTTGCGGAGGAATTGATCCGGTTCGCCTTCCGCTTCTTCTTCCAGGGACAGCATTCCTTCTTTACGGGCCTTCTCGGCGTATTTGACCAGCGAAACGATAACGTTGGAATGACTTTGCTCCTGGTGCAGGATGGTTTTCATGCTGATAGCGAAAACCTTGAACATGGTCTTTAAGGGAAAACTGATCAGGGTGGCCGAGATCGCTCCCCCCACGGTGGTCATGAGCGAGGGGACGTTCACGAATCCCTGGGCGTTTCCTCCTTTAATGATGGAAAGCGCGATCAGTCCCAATCCGGCCATAAGCCCGATGATTGTCGCTAAATCCACAGCACCCTCCGGAAATTACTACCGGGTCCTCTATCACTATCCAGATTGTTCCCAGCCATGTTTCTCCTCTTCCCCGGCCGGGATCGCATACATCGGAAACTGTTTCCTATAATCCATTACCCTGGCCAGAACCTCCTTGAGCTTCTCCCTGACCATCATCTTCCGGCCCGTGGTAAACTTAAGGATAGTATCGGGGGATTCCTCAATGCTCTCGATGAGATCCGCATTGACTATGATCTCCCTCCCATCCAGCCTGGTAAGCAGTATCATTTACAACCTACTTCTTCAAATTGACCAGCTCGGTGAGCATCTGATCTCCCACGGATATAATTCTGGCGTTGGCCTGGAATCCTCTCTGAGCGGTGATCATCTCGGTAAACTGCCCGGCCAGATCCACATTGGACATTTCCAACTCCCCCGGAGTGATCATGCCCCGGGCGTTGGTCCCGGCGTACACCGTATTGGCCACTCCGCTGTTGGGGCTCAATATGAACATGTTCTCACCCACGCGGTTGAGGCCGCTGGGATTATTGAAATCGGCCATGGCTATCTGGGCCAGATCCCGGTTCATCCCGTTTGAAAACTGCCCGTTGATCACACCGCTCCGGTCGATGGAGATGGTTTCCAGGGATCCCATCCCCTGCCCGTTAAGATCTCTGGACCGGAGGGAAGTATCGCTGTTGTACTGCATCAGGCTGCTCCCCGCTCCGATTTCGCCCGGATCGATGTTGATATTCAACAGCTCGGATCCGTTCTGTAAATCAATTACCATTCCCCCCGAACTGCTGATGGAGAAGGAAGAGAGAAAACCGTCGGAGGTGAACTGGGCGGTGCCCGATCCCCCCTCCAAAATCTCACCCATCCCGTCAATGGAGGCCACCCAGGTCCAATAGTTTTCTCCGTAACGTTTGCTGAAGTTCAGCGTGAGGTTGTGTACTCCTCCCAAAGAATCATAGACCATGGTGGTTACCCCGTAGGTGGTGTTGTCGCGTGCCTCGTACTGCTCGGTAAATTGAAACGCCGTATCGAAGACGGGAGTGCCGGCCAGGGACGAGTCGTCCACCGAGTTTATCTTCACTCCGGTGATGGCAAAATCGGCTCCTTGATCGCCGTTTATTTCAATGCATCCACGGTTATTTATCTCCACGCTGCCGAAAGTAATATCAAAGGTGCTGTACATGGCATTGGCCAAATCGTTCAGGGTGGTAGTGACGGGATCATAAGCCAGGGTGCCGCTTTTTCCCTCGCTTCCGCAGGAGCCGCTGATCTCGATGTCGCGGTTGAGATCGAGCCGGGATCCACTGCTGTTGTACAATTCGCTCAGCAGGTTGGTGCCCACCGCGGGGGTGAAAAGGCTGCTGTTGGTACGATCGCTGGTGCCCGCTTCGATCACCGGGTCGTTGGAGAAGGCGGCGTTGAATTCCAATCTGCCCTCCACCCGCAGCTTGAGATCTTCTATATCATTACCCGCCGCCGTCACCTCCAGTTGTCCGGTGTCCAATACGGTAACCGTAATCCCG
>JAFGPI010000115.1 GCA_016926065.1 Candidatus Krumholzibacteriota bacterium | reverse complement strand
CTGCGCCGTCGCCGACAGCATCACCGGGGAGATAAACGCCAAGTTCAAGGCCAAGCAGAAAAAGGAGAAGGATGAGAGAGAGGTCATCCGTTTCGATTTTTCCGGGGTGAAAAAACCCGAGTCACCGGAGATTTTCGACGCCCCCTTCCACTTTCCCCCCGTTCCCCAGTACTACACCGGAATGTGCTGGTGTTTCTGCACCACCTCTTTCCTGGAGTCGGAAATCAAGCGCCTACACGGAAAGGAGATAAAATTATCCGAGCTGCACACCGTCTACTGGGAGTACGTGGAGAAGGCGAGGGGATATATCCGGAAGAGGAGTAACCAGCCCTTCGCCCAGGGCGGCGAATCGGACGGAGTATTTATCATCTGGGATAAATACGGAGTGGTCCCGGCCGAGATCTATACCGGGTACCAGGGGATCTACGACCAGCACTACCACCGCCTGCTGCACGCGGAGATGAAGGATTACCTGGAACTGGTCAAGGAGAAAGGCTACTGGGACGAGGAAACGAATCTCAAGCAGATCAGGGCCATTCTGGACAAGCACCTGGGCGCTCCCCCCCGGAGCTTCGAGTACGAAGGACGGACCATGACCCCCCTGGAGTTCTACCGGGAGGTGCTGCAGGTTAATACCGATGATTACGTGCAGATCATGTCCACCCTGTCCCAGCCCTTTTACCTGGCCGGGGAGTTCAAGGTGCCCGATAACTGGCGGCCCACCGACACCTATTACAACGTGCCGCTGGACGATTTTTACAAATATATCAAGAAGGCCGCCCAGATGGGATACACGGTCTGCATCGGCGGCGACGTATCCGAGCCGGGATACTACGGATTCGAGGATGCCGCCATCGTACCGACTTTCGATATTCCGGGCGATTACATAGACCAGGATAGCCGGGAACTGCGCCTGTTCAACCGCGCCACCGAGGACGATCATGGCATCCATTTGCTGGCATATAAGAAGGTGGGAGGTAGGGACTGGTACCTGATCAAGGATTCATCCCGGTCCTCCCGGCACGGAAAGTTTCACGGCTATCTTTTCTACCGGGATGATTACATAAAGCTGAAGATGCTGACCTACGCGGTGCACCGGGACGTGGTGGAGGACCTGCTGCCCAAATTCGAAAAAGCCAAACGGGAACTGGATAGGGAAAACTGATCAGGTTCGACATCCGTTTTTAACGGCGCAAGCCGTCAGCGTTGATGCCTCGGGAAACGTGATCGCCGCGGGGTATTTAGAGGGTGCCGTTGACCTTGGCGGCGGCGCGCTGCCAGCACGGGTTCGTCGGACATCTGAATTGCGAGGTTTGACCCCCGGCGCGCCATTGGTGTGTCTCTCCGTTCCTTGATTGTCGATTCCCGCGCAGGGGTAAGCGGGAGTGTGAATGGAACTCTTGACCAGGGGGGCAAGAGGTAAAAAAGATATTTTGAATAGAAGGATGAATTTCTATGAAAAGAACGAAGTTTAATTTCATATTGGGTTTCATTTTGATTTTTGCCTTTTTAACGTCATGCCAGAGGGATGGTGATCATTTCAACCTGGAAAGGGAAAAACAACTTGTGGAAGAAACGATACGCAGCAGCATTGGGTGGGCGAAAAACAAAGATATTGATTTATTATACAGCGTAATAGCGAATGATACGGATTATGTTGAAGTCGACCCCCAGGACAGGGTGGTGAGGGGTTTTCAAGATTTCAAGAGAACTGAAAATTTCTGGATGAGTACCGACTTTAAAGCGATCCGGTATGAAATACGGGATTTAAAAATTAGTTTTTCAAGATCAGGCGATGTCGCTTGGTTCTTTTGCATGCTCGATGATATCAACGAATGGAAGGGCCAACCGGCCAATTGGGAGAACACCCGGTGGACGGGAGTATTGGAGAGGAGAGATAGTAACTGGGTAATCGTCCAAATGCATTTTTCCTTTGCCAGCCGGTAAATAATTTTGAATTTGATAGGGAGACATCTTCCAACCGTTTTTGTGATTGCCATCACCCCGGTTTTGGGAAGTGTCGGGAATGCCTCGGCATCCGGTGGGGGGGCAACCATCGACCCTGCCCCGGAAAATGGAATTCCCCGCGGGATTGAATGGGCACGTACGATAAATGACACGCTCATGCAGCTTTCGGCAAATCATCATGGAAGCGATGAATTTTCTTTATTATCCGGTAATCAAAAGTGCATCCGGTCGGATTTATTGGAAGAGGGCAAAAACGGATCGGGCGCCGAATTCAATTTTAGAAAATTACATAAGTACTTGGGGTACAGCACGATTTTTCTGGCTGGAGTAGCTGCTTTTTCAAGTTCCAACCGATCTCTTCATTATGGTTCCGCCTCTGCGGTCACGGGTACGGCATTGGCGACTTGCCTGACGGGATATATTGAATATAGGCATCTTTTCAATTTAGATATTTGATCTTCACTTCACAAAGGATTCGAAATAGATAGAAGGGGAAGGTCACTTATTCAGCCGCCTTTGCTCCTATCACCACCGCGGCCGATTTGATGTCGCGGCTCGCCGCAATTAGGAACAGCTCGTCCCCTTCGCGGATAACCTGATTCCCCCGGGGGATTACGAATTCGTCGGTCTTGTGGTTGTAAGCGGCGATGATCACGCATTGGTCGGGGAACCTCGGATTGGCGACGATCTCGCGCACGGTCTTTCCCGCGATCAATGCTCCATCCGGGACGTCGACCATGTACACGTCGGCCCTGCCGCCTCCGATGGTGGTGAGACGGCGGACTTCGGGTTGCTCGATGTCCATGATCATCTGGTTGACCATAAGGTCGGTCACCCGGATGATGCGGTTGACTCCGGTGACCCGGAATGCCTTCTCGTACTCGGGATTCTTCATCCTGACGATGACCTGCGGCACGCCCAGGCTCTTGGCAAGCACGGCGAAGGTGAGGTTATCCGCGTCCCGGCCGGCCGCGGCCACGGCCACGTCGGCCTTCTCCAGGCGTGCCTCCCGCAGCACACCGATGTTCGACATGGGACCGTTGACGGCGATAACGCCTGTTTCGGCGTACAGCGTGTCGCAGATTTCCTTGTTCTGGTCGATGACGACTACGTCGTGCTTCTTCTCCAGCAGCTGGACCGCCAGATCGCTGCCGACCAATCCCGCTCCGGCTATTACGATATACATGCGATAATACCTCCGTCTCCGTTTTGATAGGTCATTGCCATGCTTTCCTGGTGAAAAGCAGGAAGAGAGGCAGGATCTCGAGCCGCCCCGCCAGCATTCCGAATATATAGGTAATCTTCACCAGAGGATGGATCTCGATCATCGTAATAACCGGAATGTAGCACGGTCCGATATTCCCCAGGGCGGAGAACATTCCCGAAAGGGACTCCGTGGCCCCCAGTTCGGACAGCAGCGCCGTCACGGCGCCCCCCGCCAGCAGCAGGGCCATCCAGGTGAAGAAAAGAGCCGCGACCCGGTGGACCTCCTCGTCGGGGACGACCCGGCCGTCGATCACCAGCTTCGTCGAAGTCCGGCCTGAAGAGCGCAGCTTGAACAGTTCCCGTATCATGAGGCGGTTGAGGATGGCGACGCGCAGCACTTTGATCCCGCCTCCCGTCGATCCGACGCATCCCCCGATCACCATCATGGCGAGAAATAGCTGCCGGGAGAGGGCCGGGAAGAACTCCGATCCGATTTCCTGCGTCCCGAATCCCGTGGTGGTGAGTATCGAGACGACCTGGAAAACGGTGAGACGGAAAACCCGTTCGATCTCCGCTGGATCGAATCCGGAGGGATGCCTCGCCAGGGCCGCCAGAGCTCCCGCCCGGTGGAGGTGGTCGATCATGATAAGCGCGGTGAAGACGGTGAGCAGCCCCCACCACCACCGCATCTCAATGTTGTCCCAGAGCGCCCGCACGTCGCGTGTGAGAACGCGGTAGTGCACCAGGAAGTTTATACCTCCGAGCAGCATCACGAACGTGACGGTGTATTCAATAAGGCGGTAGTGCGGATGCCCCTGTAGGCCGTACCGCGCGATGCTGGCATCGTAGGGCGAGAATCCTCCGGTGGAAAGCGCCGTGAAGGTGTGACAGATTGAGTCGAAGAGGGGCATCCCCTCGAGGGCGAACAGGGCAATCGAGAAGACGGTGAATCCCGCGTAGATTCCCCACAGGATCTTGAGCGTGTTGAAGAGACCGGGTGCCGGGCGGCCGGACGATATCTTGTGGCTTTCCGCCCCGAAGACGAAATGCGCCCCGGCTCCGCGGAAAGTGATCAGGAGAAAGAAAGAGAGGATGCCGGTGCCGCCGAGCCACTGGGTCAGCGCCCGCCAGAAGATGATGCTGCGCGGCATCAAGTCGAGCCCCGCGTAGACGGTAATGCCGGTCGTCGTGAATCCGCTCATCGCCTCGAAGTAGCCGTTGAGGTAGCTGGAGCGGATACCGATGACGAACGGGACGGCGCCGACCGCCGAGGCGAAGAGCCAGCCCAGGGCGCACATCAACATCGCGCTCGTCATGTCTGGTTTCTTCGGCCTGAAGACGAGCCGCAACAGCAGGCCGACCGTGAACGAGCCCAGGGCGGGAATGGTGAAAGCGGCGACGGTTCGCCAGCCATCGCCGTAGCGTCCCCAGAATATCAGAACGATGAGAATAGGCAGCAGCAGGAACAGCCCGAGCACTCCGAACAGGCCCCCCGAGAAGTGCAGCACGGAGTGCGTGCGATAGAATTTGTCTCTCACGCGTCACCTCTGCGCGGTCGGTCCGGCGGGTGCTGGTTCCGTCCCCGTTGGTTTCGTTTCCGCCGCTCGTAAAGCTTCTGCTTTTTATCAAGTTGCGCGGGTGCGGCAGTACAGATCCGATTATCCCTCTGGTTTATGAAGGCATCAAGAAAGAAATTGTTGCTCCCCGGAAAAACACCTTACGGGCGACCCTGGACTATGGTAACGTATGGTGCTGGGAGGGCTGACGGCGATGGTATTTTCGGGCTCTCCAGCTAAATTGTAGACCGGCGGTGACATCTTTGCTTCAGTGGCATGTAGGGGGCGCTAAAGTGAGGAAAATATCAAAAACATGCACCCGGTGGGGTAGCGGATTTATAAACGGATGAACGACTACTACTCGCAGAAGTTGTCGGCCGAACGCTTGCGGTTATGCTATGAGATAGCACCTCCTCGGGTTAAGCGCTACCTGGAGACCGAAATCGATTTTATCTTGGATAGATTGAACGCTTCCTCGCTGGTTCTGGAACTGGGATGCGGTTATGGCAGGGTTCTGCAGAGGCTGGCCGCGAAAGCTCGAACCGTGGTCGGCATTGATACTTCGCATGCCAGTCTGCTGTCGGCCCGGAAAAGTATGGGAAATGTCGCGCGCTATTGTCTGGCGGAGATGAACGCCGTCGAGTTGGGGTTTGGTGACGGGCTGTTCGATCTAGTAGCCTGCGTTCAGAACGGGATCTCGGCCTTCAAGGTGGACCAGCGGAAGCTGATTCGAGAGGCGATGCGGGTCACCCGCCGCGGAGGAAGAGTGCTCTTCTCGAGCTACGCGGACCGCTTTTGGAAGGATCGGCTGGAGTGGTTCGAGATACAGGCGAAAATGGGGCTGGTGGGCGAGATTGACTACCGGGAGACGGGAAACGGTGTCATCGTGGGGAAGGACGGATTCAGGGCGACCACGGTGAGGGCGGAGGACTTTGCGGCTTTAACCTCCGATTGGGATATAGCGCCTCGGATCATGGAGGTGGATGGTTCCAGCGTTTTCTGCGAGATTTTGGTCGATTAGTGGACCGGGGAGGGCGAAGGGAGATGTTACTGAAGGACCGGCGGACATCCGCTGGCGGTCGGCGGTGATCCCTAGGATTTGAACATGACACTCCAGGCCTACCGGCCATGATACGTAAAGTTAGATAAATACGATTTGAGCCTGAATCAGAATCCCCAGGGAAGGTAAATCACCCGGATCGCGCGGCTGAACCGCGTCCCGGAAGAATTTATCGGGTGATGAAGAAACCCGGACGCCGTATCCTGCGGGGATCCGGCGTCCAGGTCTTTGAAGTATCATTCCGGTCAAGCTCCGCTCAGGGCGGGCTTGTTCTTACCGGAAGAAAATCATCTTTTTCGAGATCTTCTCCTCTCCGGCGATCAACTGGTAGAAGTAAACGCCCTGGGACACCTTTACTCCGTGCTCGTTGCGACCGTCCCAGTTAACATGGTAAGTGCCGCAATCCTTGATTCCATCCACCAGCGTCTTCACCCTTCTTCCGGCCACATCGTATATCCGCAGGCTGACCTTGATGTTCCCGCCGGGGATGGCGTAGGTGATCTGAGTGTTGTCGCCGTTGAAGGGATTGGGATAGTTCTGGGACATGTAGACCCGGGTGGGCTTGGTCTGCCTGCTGGCGGGATACCCGTAGATGGGATCGTACAGGAGAACCGGCCAGTAGGTGATGTTACCGTAAAACTTTCCCTTGAAAAAAGTCGGCGACGGCATCTGCCCCGGATCGGTTCCCCAGTAACAGTTCTGCGCCATTATTTCGGTGCCGGGGGAGGAATAATTCTGATAGACGTAGTGGGTCGAATTGTAAATCGAGTTATTCATCCCCTTGCCGGCCGAGATATCGCCCAGGACGGGGGAGGCGTCATAGAGGGCTTCGACTCCCCGCAGGGCGTTACCGATGATATTGGTGTGTTTGATCTCGGTGGCGCAGTTCGCGCCCACGCACAGTATCCCGGACAGGGCGTTGTTCTCCGAGAAGGAGTACTGCACGGTTCCGGCGGTAAAGGCCAGAAGCATGCCGTAAGATCCGTTGGTTCTGCATGTGCAATGATCGATGAATGGATCCGTCGCGTTGTCCGTATAGCCTCCCACCAGAATGCCGACCGAGGTGTTATTAGATGCGTTGACATAGGTCAGCACGGGATCGCAATAAGATA
The DNA here is from genome assembly GCA_016926065.1 of Candidatus Krumholzibacteriota bacterium. Lineage (GTDB taxonomy): Bacteria > Krumholzibacteriota > Krumholzibacteriia > Krumholzibacteriales > Krumholzibacteriaceae > JAFGPI01. The sequence continues at coordinate 6,677 of JAFGPI010000115.1, read as the reverse complement.
GGTTCAATCCCATGGAGCATTCCTTGAAGGAGCTCTTATGCACCGTCACCGCCGCGGTGGAGCTGGTCACCCATAATCCGGCGAAGCCGTGCCGCACCTGGCAGTAAGAGATCTCAGCGCCCAGGGCGCTGCTATCCAGGATCAGCCCGAACCAGTCCAGGGGCTGGGGATTGTCCTCCCGGGAGAGGCACAGGACTTCCACGTTATCCAGCCCGTTCACGGCGATGCCGCCTTTGCTGGCCAACTCGATCCGGTTAACATCCCTTCCGGCCGTCCCCGGATCGCCCTTGCGGGCGTATATCCTGGTGCCGGGAGCGATAAAGAGGGTATGGGGATTATTTACCATCACGTCGGCGATAACCTCGACCTCTCTACAGAGTACCAGGTTCTCGTCGAAGGTCCCCTTGATGTAACGCCGGGAGGCGTTGGTATTCTGATTATTCCCCTTTTCCAGATTCCAGTAGAGATCTCCGCTCGTGCTCCAGGGATTGTTAATGATGTACAACTCCGCCCTGCGGCCGGTATTGGCGATGAAGAAAATTTCGTGCTGGCCGTTGTTATCGATATCCTCGATAGCCAGATTGCCATCTGCGATGCCAAACATTTCGACGGCCGGCCACCCGGTTTCCTCGAGCAATTCCTCGTTAAGCACCCGGATGAAGTAGGAACCCTCCGCGCTGTTTTTCTCTCCCACGACTACCTCCATAACGCCATCACCGTCGATGTCGGCCAGCAGCGGACCGCTGGTGATCGCCAGCTCACCGGCGTCATAGGTGCAGGCCGTGGTCAGGTTCCAGAGGTCATCCACGGACAGAATTCTCACGTACCGCTTCGTGGCCAAGATCAGCTCGTCGTTGTCCAAGCCGTCCAAATCAATGCTGCAGAGCATGGAGCGCTCGGGATTGTCCTCGCTGAGCCTGGTGAAATTGACGCCGTTGTTGACCACGTCGGTTCCATCGATAATGGCCACGGCATCGTTGAGGCAGGCCACGACATCGAGATAATCATCTCCGTTCACGTCGTTGAGGATGATATTCCCCGAGACCGCGTCGGCGTTCGAGTAGCCGAAAAGTCCGTTCACATCCAGGCTTTCATGCCTGACCAGCGCCAGGGAGCCGTCGAACCTGAAAATATCCATCATCAGCTTGAAGGTGGGGGGAGGGGCGGTGTATCCGCTGTAATACCCCAGTACGATGATTTCCGGTATGTTGTCAAAATCTACATCCTCCACGGCAACTTCCAGGGGCCTGTATGTTCCCACTCCGCCGGTCTCCTCGAAAACGTGCCCGGCTATTTCCGTGAGGGAGCTGCCTTCGTGGTTGAATATTTTCATGTATCCCACGAATACGGAGGCGGAATAGAAATTTCTCTCTATGTAGATTATTTCATCCTTGCCGTCCCGGTCCAGATCGTAAGCAAAGGTCTCTTCCCCGATATTGGTGCCGAACTGCATGCCCTCCAGGCCGGTAAAGGGACAGCTGGCGATAAGATCCAGGGTGGAGGAATCGTACAGGCGTATCTCCCTGATACCGGAGGGCGGCAGCTTGTATACTCCGACCACGTTCCGGCCGTCATCCGCCTTGATGTTGCCCAGCGGAATGTTGTAGTAGGGATAATTGGCGCTGCCTATGACGATTTCCTCCACGAAATCGCCGGCAGCCGAGATCAGTCCGGCATGGACGACAATTCTCTTGTAATCATCATCGCTGGTGGCGAAAACGGTCGGCGCCGCCGGTTTCGGTTTGTAGGTGGTGTAGTAGCTGTACAGCTCCACCGGGAATCCCGACCGGATATTCATGGCCGCCACGCTGATCGAATCGCTGTTGTTTTCCAGGTTATATTCGGGTATCGCCGCACCTGGATTAACCGTGAAGTGGTACTGATGCTCTCCCGCCTCCGCGACCGAAAAATTCATGGTGACCGTGGTTTCTTCGCCCGGCTGGAGCTCGTCTATGGTCCCGCTCCAGACCGTCTCGCCGCCTTCCACCAGTTCCACCGGGATATCGTTGGCGCCTACCACTCCCTGGTTGAGCACCGTGATTTCCAGGGTGTTCTGCCCGTTGATGGTGAAAACCTCCGGATCTCTCTCGAAGCTACCTTCCACCACGGCGAAATCGACGTTGTAGTCGAACTGGATCAGGCCGCTGTTATTGTCGTAGTTCAGCTCCTCGATGGCGCCGTCCGCGTTGATGGTGGCCAGGTACTGGTGCAGCCCAATTTCGCTGACGGTAACGGTCATGGTGCAGCTGGTCTCGTGATAGGCCGGGAGGGAAGCAATGGTGTCGTCCCACAGCAGGGTTTCTCCCTCCTTGAGTTCGAGGAGCGCGTCGCTGGCGTCCCTTACTCCTACGTTCCGCACGGTCAGATAGATATTAACATCCTGTCCGGAACCGGGAGTGAGCAGCAGGCTCTTCTGATCTATGGCCAGGTCGATGTCGTCGCTGGGATTGGCCTGGTCTTCCACGTAGAAGGGATTGAGCGCCGGATCTCCGATGTAGATCAACCGTTCCTGATTGCCCGGCCATTCCAGATCGTAAAAATAAGTGGTTACCACTTCTCCCATCATACCCTGCACCTGGTAGAGGTCGTTCACGAAGATGGCGGTATTAGGTATATCGAAAGTATAGGCGTTGCGGGTGTAACCGATGAATCCCACCGCCCCCCGGTTGGGCATCACGGTAAGGCGCTCTCCCATGCAATCGAACTTGTCGACTTCACCCCGGTTATAGGCCGGGGAGGGGGCGTAACCCTCTGGCGTGGGATCGTCGATATTGCCGGTGAGGCAGGAGAAGGAATAGATCACCGGATACTTGCCCTGGTTGTTTATGTCTTCATAGGAGTCCGGTTTATAAACTCCCCAGCTGATACCGTCACAGTGAGAATAATTACCGTACCAGCCCCAGTAGTAATTCATCCCGTGACCCACCTCGACCACGATATTGAATCCCGATTCAAGCTTGACATCAATCTCGCCGGCTATCTGGGAAGGTGGCTTGCAATCCTTGTGCACCTCATCGAATACGATGGAAGGGGGAACCGCATCCCGGCATTCGTCCGCCAGTTCGTGCGTTCCGTCGTAAGATCCTCCAACGAAAAGAAACTTCCGGTACCAGGGATCCGGATCGCCGGTAAGGGGGTGAGGTTCGTAATTTACGATTTTTTCGATAAGACCAGCCGCCTCTCCCGGGTCGTCGACGCTCAGCCGGCCGATGAATATGTCGGGGGTGCAGTCGTTAAGATTGTCGTACCCGGCAAAATACATATCGGTGGAGGCGTTGTCGGGATCTCCCGGGACAAAATAGGGAGGAATGATCGGCTGCCGGTGGGCCGCGTCGCAGAGATCCGGTTCGCAATCGTAGGCATCGCCCACCAGCAAGATAAATCCCAGTTTATTATCAGGCATGTGCGCCGCGTCATTATTGTAGTAAAAGGTGTAGAGAGAAGCTTTTATCTCCTCGGCGTCGTTGTTGTCGTCTATGGTGGCAATATAATCGACGTCGATCACGGAGACGTTGAATCCGTTGAAATCTGCCCTTTTCTGCGCCAGCTGCATGACCAGGCTGTTCGTTCCGGCGTCGAGCCAGAGGTCGTGGCCGACGATTATCAGATAATCGGTGTTGTTAGCGGCCGCCTGGGTCAGAGTGGTGCAGACGGCAACGGTTCCCTCGCCCGAAGTAAGAAAGGGTCTCTCGGCCGTATCGCTGAAGATGCCGAATTCCGGCCCGTAGTTGACCAGCAGCTTCTCGCATACCCTTCCGAACGGTCCGTTCGGTTCACAGACCGGCCCGATAGCCGACCGGTAGGATATTTCCACCTCCATCTCCCGGTTGAACTCCATTTCCCGCCGGGCCGGATTGAACCTCAGGGGATAGATATGCACCTCCGCCACCCGTTGGTTGCGGATGCGGAAGACGTTTTTTATCTCCGCCTTGACCGGGGGATAGAACTCGTCCCGGGAATAGGTATTTTCGTTTCTGACGAATTTCTCCTCGAATTTACCCTCCGGTCCTTTTACCAGTTCGGGAGCGGGATATATATTTATGCCGGAGAGCTTTTCCGATTCCTTGATGCTTACCTTCAGATCGAATCCCTCGCATTCGGGCACCGCCACCAGTTTCCTCACGTAGGGAATCTGCGGTTTTCCGGACACCCTCAGGTAGGGGCTTCCCTGAATTTTAAGCCTGCTGTAAACGATGCCCTCCGATTCAACCGTTTCATGCTCGAATCCCCTGCTTTTCACGTGCAGGGTAAAGAGGGCTGAATTGGAAACCAGAACCTTTGATACAGGCGCCTGTTTATCCACCTCGATTCTGGTCTGCCATCCCTCCCCCGCCAGCAGTGGGGGAGGGTAGAGCTGGTCCGGAATCAGGAAAACCGCTCCCAGAAAAAGGCAAAAAAGGGCGGAAATTAACAAACTTTGGGCAGCTTTACCGCACATTCTCTTCCTCCTTCGATCTATGGATTTAAATTGAGCCGCTCCACTACTCTTTTTTATTAGACGACAAATCCGTATTTTTTTCCAGAAAAAAAATAATAAAAATATTTCCCTCGAGATCGAACTTAATAGTGAATTAGGTCCAGAGGCATATAGGTGAAGAAGGTCTCGAGCGGGGGGTGAGCGTTTGGGTAATGAGTAATAATGACTCGAAATTTATCCGAATCTGCGCCGGACCTTATGCTATAATGATATAACGGCCTGGGCGTGAACGGAGCCAGTTAAAGCTTCTTCCAACGATGGTTCGGTCACTGGTGCTCGAGGGTGTCCGGCCCCGCGGATTTAAAGGTTGATAAACTATAATTATGAAGAATCGATCATTCCGAACCTGGTCCGCCGGTTTAGCTCCGGCGCTTGCATTAATCATCTTTCTTTCCCCGGTAGCCGGGAGCGGAAATGCGGCAGCGTCCCCTAGCAGTGAAGCGGGAGCGGACCCGCGGGCTCCTCTGCTCAGCAACTTAACCGTGCACATTCTCGACTCCGTGAGCGGGGACACCCTGGCCGCCCGCTGCGGTATCACCGATTGCAACCTGGTCCCCCGCTATCCTCCCCGCAACGAGTCGTTCTATCAGAGCGTGGAGGAGGGGTATTTTTATTCCTCCGGTTCGTTTTCGGTGGTGGTGCCGGAAGGCATGGTGATCCTTCGCCTGCGCCGCGGCTTCGAATATGAAACCCTGATCGATACCTTCGCGGTATTGAACGATACCACGGTGACCCGCTACCTGACCCGGTGGTATGACATGAGGGCGGAGGGATGGTACTGCGGGGACTGCCACCTGCATATTTATCATGGGGGGGTGGGATACATAGTCAATCCGAGCGATGCTCACCTGATGGGAAGGGCGGAGGGGCTGGATGTGCTCAATTGCCTGGATAACGCCTTTTATTTCTCCGGTGCTCCCGATCCCTGCAGCACCGACGAGTGTATCGTCTATATGAGCGGGGAGATAAGAAGCGGCTATCTGGGACATGCCGCGGTACTCGGATTATCCCGGCCGCTCGGTTCGTATAATTATAACTGGCATCCCCTCTTCCTGGAGCTGGCCGATAGCGTGCACCTTCGGCCCGGCGCTCTCTTTATCGCCGCCCATCCGGTATCCTCGGAGGATTTCACCCAGACCGAAGATTGGCCGGGATCGGGGATAGCCCGGGAGCTGCCGGTGGACGTAGCCCGCGGGAAGGTCGATGCCTTCGAGGTGCTCAGCTACAGCAACTGCCATCAGGGCGGAATCGAGCTGGAAATGTGGTACAACTTCCTCAACTGCGGATTCAAGCTGCCCGGGTGCGGAGGGACGGACGCGGTGATGAACCGCTTCAGCACGTACCCCCTGGGCGGTTACCGTACCTACGTGGATCTCACCGGCACGGAATTCAGCTACTCCTCTTGGCTGGAGGGATTGAAGCAGGGTAGGACCTTCTTCACCAATGGCCCTATTTTTACCAGCTTCAAGGTGCTGATATTCGAGCCGGGGGAGGTGGCCGATCTGTACCTGGAGAAGGAATATAAGTTCCCGGTGGAAATAACCGTCCGCTGCGCCTATCCGCTGCAGCGGGCCGAGATCGTGATTAATGGTGAGGTGGCCTCCACCCTTTATCCTTCCGCCGATCCCTGCCTGATAGACACAGCTCTGGTGATCTCCTACGATCGTTCCTTCTGGATCGCCGCCCGGGCTTATGGGCCCAGCGGTCCCTGGATTCCGGTGGGAGATCATCTATTCGCCCATACCGGACCGGTCTATTTCGATATGGCCGGCAAAACGGCACGGGATATGGATGCGGCCGGGTATTTCGTCGATTGGATCGATGATCTGATCGATCTCTCCCTCACGCAGGGCCATTGGGACAATCCGCAGGATTCCGTCAGGGCTATCTGGGAGTTCCGGCAGGCCCGGGATTTCTATCTGGCGCTGGCCTCGGAGCCCACCGGGGAAAAGGATATCGAGCCCCTTCCCGCGGTTCCTCCGGCCTGCCTGGAGCAAAATACCCCCAATCCGTTTTCCTCCGGCACCCATATCGAGTTCCGGTACTCGCCCGCCGGTTCCGCGGGGATCCTGAACGCGGCCGCGGAAGGGGGAGGGGGAGCGCCGGCAGAACTGACCGTATATGACGTGAAGGGTAGGCGGGTGCGCACTCTCTTCCGGGGGTACGTGCCGTCCGGCCGGCACCGGTTCTTCTGGGACGG
>JAFGPI010000114.1 GCA_016926065.1 Candidatus Krumholzibacteriota bacterium | reverse complement strand
GGGCGATGTCCTCGCCGGGACGGTAACCGGCCCTTTCGATGGCCGCCACGATCACTTCCAGCGCCTCCCGGTTTGAGCTGAGGTTGGGGGCGAATCCTCCCTCGTCGCCCACCGAGGTGGCGTAGCCTTTCTCGGACAGTATCTTTTTCAGGGCGTGAAATGTTTCCGCGCCGAACCTTACCGCCTCGCTCACGCAGGAGGCTCCCACCGGAACGATCATGAATTCCTGGATATCGACATTGTTGTCGGCGTGCTTGCCGCCGTTCAGGACGTTCATCATCGGCACCGGAAGGACCTTGGAATTGACCCCCCCGATATGCTCGTAGAGGGCGATCCCCAGCGCGTCCGCCGCCGCCTTGGCCACGGCCAGGGAAACCCCCAGGATGGCGTTGGCCCCCAATTTCCCCTTATTGGGCGTGCCGTCCAGCTCCACCAGCAGCCGGTCAATATAAACCTGGTCCAGGGCGTCCAGCTCCACCACTTCCGGGGCGATAATCTCGATCACGTTTTTGACGGCGCTCTGCACTCCCTTGCCGCCGTAACGCTTTTTATCCCCGTCCCGTAGTTCAACCGCTTCGTGTTCCCCGGTGGAGGCTCCCGAAGGCACGATCACGCTGCCCGTTCCACCGCCGGCCAGATAGGCTTCCACCTCCACGGTGGGATTACCCCGGGAATCCAAAACCTCGCGGGCGAATATATGTTCTATGGTGGTCATCTTGTCTCTCCTTTATTGTAACTTGCGTTACAACAATAACTAAGATGCCGTAACGGCTAAGCGGAGTCTAATTTCAGCGATTTTCACTGTCAAGTGAAATCGTGGCCGGGTCAGGCGATTATTCTCCATCCGGTTCCGGACCGGTGGATACGGCGCCGGTTCGGGATATGCCGGTAAAACTGCGGCGGGCCCATGTCCTTCCGGCCTATATGGTATAATGTGGCGTTTGGGCTTTTCACTCCTGTGTCAATTTGCTATCTTTGGCGAAATCTGTGTAAGTAAAAAAAATTGAATTGATTGATTTGAGACGAAACATTTATTTACGGCGTTTCGTACTTAAAGGTGCAAGAAGTGAAACGCGAAGACGCGAATCTGGTCGAGAGATGTCTGAGAGGAGATGAGAAGGCTTTTGAACAGCTACTCAGGAAATACAGAAATCCGGTCTACAGCATCTGCTTACGCATGGTTAGAAACCACGCGGACGCCGAGGACCTGGCGCAGGATGTTTTCATCCGGACCTTCAATGTCCTCGACCGGTACAATCCTTCTTACCCTTTTTCGAGCTGGCTGTACCGGATTACATCGAATCTTTGCATCGATTTCATCCGTAAGAGAAAGAGCGGTGTGGTTTCTCTCGATCAGCCCCTGTCCGGCGAGGATGGTGAGATGCCGCGCCAGCTACCCTCGGATGTCGCGGAGCCGGACCGGGAGATGGAAAACCGGGAGATGATGAAAATGTTGGATCAGGCCGTGGGAGCTTTACCGGAACACTACCGAATAATAGTTATCCTCAGGCACCAGGAGCAATTGTCATACGAGGAAATATCGGACAACCTGGGGATACCTCTGGGAACGGTAAAAGCCAGAATCCACCGGGCCAGAAACATGATCAAGGAATATTTCAAAAGCAGGGGTTTATTCACCGCGTCCGATTCCCCGGACGGGGACCGGATCTAACAGGAGGAAACAGAATGTTCAAGCAAAACAACTATCAGAAACTGGTCTTCCTGGCCGCGCTGCTTGCCGTATTTACGATCGGAACCTGTTGCCAGGCTTCCTCCCAGTACGAGGAGACGATCATCCGGACCCTCAAGCTGGAAGGAGCCGAGGGTGTTTATATCAAGAACGCCAGCGGTATGATAACCGTGATAGGAGAGAAGGGCCGCAGGGACATTGCCCTCAAGGCTATCAAGAAGGTCAAGGCCAGGGACGAAGAAGAGGCGAAAAAGATCGCCTCCATGATGGAAATAGAGATTTCCCGCAGCGGCGACAAGTTGAAGATAGAGGCCAATTATCCCAAGGGCGGCAGGATGAAGAAGAACGTGTTGTCGTTTATCCTGGGTAAAAGCGTCAAGATGGGTATAGAGATGTACGTGGTCATTCCCGCGGACATGGACCTCAGCATCGTCTCCGCCAGCGGGAACGTGGACATTTCCGACATCAATGGTCCGGTGGGAGTGTCGGCGGCCAGTGGTAATGTGGAGGTCAGGAATATCAAGGAGGGCTTGGAGGTCAGCGTGGCCAGCGGGATGATCAAGGCGGTGGATATCGGCCGCCATATGTCGTTGACCAGCGCCAGCGGTAGTATTTTCGCCCGGAACATAGGAGGAGACGTGGCCATCAGGGCCGCTTCGGGTTCGATCGAATTATTCGAGTTGCAGGGAGACCTCGATTGCAGTCTCATGTCCGGTGATGCCGTGGTCGACGGGGTGGGCGCGGTGATATTCGAGGGCACCAGTGGCTCGAGCAGATTCGTGGGGGTCAGGGGAGCGGTGGAAGCTTCGGTGGCCAGCGGAAACCTCGATTTCAGGGTAAATCCCGATAAGGACGTGGATTACCGGATAACCGCTTCCAGCGGGGATATCTCCTTGAGATTCATGGAAATATTAGAGGGAGGATTTGTTTTCAAGGCCGGAACCACCTCCGGCAAATTCAATCTCAATTTGCCGATAAATCTTTCCCAGGTGGACAGAAATAAAATCACGGGCGTGGTGCGGGAGGGAAAGGCCAAGGTTATTCTGGAGACCGCCTCCGGGAATATCAGGGTCGAGGAACCTCAGGAGTAAGCGATTATGAGGTGTGAGCTCTTTAGCATGCTGGTTCAGAGATACCATGACGGTGAACTGAGCGCCGTGGAGATGGCGGAGTATAAAAATCACCTTCGCGACTGCGCCGCCTGCCGCCGGATCGATGCCGAATACGCCGGCATGTTCGTGCTGCTCGAGTCGATTCATCTTTTTCAGCCTTCGGAGGATTTTGACAGCAAGGTTATGGCCCGGGTCGACATCAGCCGTTACCGGGTAGGATTGGCGCGAAGGGCGGGCAAGGGTCTCAGAAAATACTGGAATGGGCTGCCGGTCCCGCTGCGGTCGACCGCTCTTATAGCTTCCATATTCGCGCTTTTCGTGGCCGTGTACTCGCCGATCATTTACACCTTGATAGGGGCGGGGCGCAGGCTTGTGGCCCTGGCGGGCTCCGGGCTCTACATCGCGCAGAAAATATGGGAGGACCCCGTCATAGTGACGAATTATCTGGATTCGGTCACCAATTACCGGATAGCGGGAAAAATTATCTTCGATACCCTGCAGAGACAATTGTTGGGAATCCCTATAGCTCATATTACTTTGACAGTTACCGCCGTTTTGGTCATACTGGTCGTGGTTATTCGCATGACCCGTGTTGCCTGGAAAAAAGGAGAAACCCATGTGGGCATTTTTTAACGCAGTGGCAGGCAAGGCCATAATTGTTGTTTGCTCGATATTTATGTTCACCGTTACCGGGATCACGGAAAAACTTGCTGGGGATACCGTTCCGCGGCGCAGTATCGTCCTCTTCGCGGCCACCGATAGCGTGGCGGCCGATTCTCTAAAGGCTGTAAAAGGGACGGCGGAGGAGGCTGAAAAAGTAGAGCGGACCGCCAAGAAAACAAAGAGAAAACCGGTCCGGATCTCGATTTCCGACGACGGGGTGCGGATCGGGTCGGATGATGAAGAGGTGCTGTTCGAACTCGACGCGGAGGGAATTACCGACCAGCTGGAGAAGGCCCTTGACGGTTTGGAAATGGATAAATTGCAGTTTGATCTTGATCCCGATGAAGAGGAAAGACAATACCGGGAGATCCGGGGCAAGGACGTGGTAAGATTCGGGCAGGATATTCACATCAAGAAGAACGAGATGGTGCAGGGCGACGTGGTGGCGGTCATGGGGGATGTCTTCATCGAAGGCAAGGTGCGCGGCAACGTGGTCTCGGTGCTGGGCGACGTCGATCTTGATTCCACCGCCATCGTCAACGGAGATGTGGTCTCCGTGCTGGGGACCCTTACCGAGGACGATGACGCGCGGATCCGGGGAGAGACGATATCAGTGGGCGCCGATGTGGGACCGATCCGTTTCCCCTTCTTCTACGGCGGATTCGGAGGAGGAGTTTTCAAGCTGATCGGCAAGATCGTCACCTTTATCATCGGAGTGGTCCTGCTGCTGCTTATTATCTATTTTCTCCCCGCGCGGATGGAACGGTCTTCCGATTACGTTTTCAGATCATTCTTCAAGTCGCTGGGAGTGGGATTACTGGTGATCTTGCTCGGCTCGATAGTGGTGGCAATCCTGATCGCCATTCTCAGTATTACCATTATCGGAATTCCGGTGGCCATTCTGATCGGACTATCTTTCGCCGCCTTGATCATGTTGGGTTACTTCGTGAGCGCCCTGGCGCTGGGACGCGCGGTGAGCAATAGGCTCAAGCTGGAAAGCGATTCGCCTTACATACACGGGTGCCTGGGTCTCTTTCTGCTGGCCCTGCTCGGTCTGATGGGTGCTCTACTGTCGTTCACCCCTCTGCTGGTTCCCCTCCGCTACCTGCTCGGCAGCCTGGGGGGATTCCTGAATTTTCTGGCGGTGTTCACCGGTACGGGGGCTTTTATAATATCCAAGGCCGGGATACTATCCCCGGAGGCCAGGCCCCAGCTTCCGGAGTAAAGCGGGGGTTACTGCTTTACAGCGCCACGGCTCCCTATTATCTTTAACTGAACTTGAACAGCCCCTGAAGGTAATGAGAAGCCGGAGAATACGCTTTTGATTCCCAGATATTATTGGATACGCATATTATCTTCACTGCTCGTGGTATGTGTCGCCGGTGCTCTTTGGGTTCCCTCCCCGGCGGTGGCCTTTCCCCGGGGCAGGGAATTTTTCCAGACCTTGTTCTCCTCCCCCGACGCGGATGGCCCGGAGGCCCGGGAGATCCTGGAAGAGAACATCAGGCCCTGTAAAGGCAGCGTCATAGATACGATTATCATCGCGGGCAACCAACACACCCGGCGCAATACCATATTGCGGGAAATGGCCACCCGGCAGGGAGCTTTGCTGGACGAAGAGCTGTTGATCCGCGACGATTCCTATATCCGGGGCATGGGATTTTTTTCCTGGGTGGAGGTCAGCGTGCGCCCGTCCGGACCGGGAAGATGCCGGGTATTCGTCCAGGTAACCGAACGTCCCGGACTGTTCATGAAATATCCCTATCCGACGGTGGATTATCACCTTAAAAAAGGCGTCAGTTACGGTTTCCGGTGGAAGGTCAAGAACTTCCGGGGAGTGGGCGAGCAGCTGGCGGCCTCTTTTGAGAAGAGACGGGACAAGGAGCATGAGGCCGGAATAACCTGGAATGTCCCCTGGGTGGGAGGGAAGAGGTTGAAGCTGAGCGTGAATCTATTCAATTTCTACCGGCTGGAGGAACCGGAAAGGGAAGATTTCATCAAGGACCGTTACGGCGCCAACCTGTCGTTTGGATTGCCCCTGACCGGAAGCCTGGTGAGACAGGTTTGGCTGGTTCCCACTATCTCGCTGGAAAATCGTTACTCGCGGCTGTCCATTCCGGGGAATCTGAATTATCCGGCCGGCATATATATCCGGCAGGTCTTGCTTTCCTACGGGTTCACCATTTCCTACGACAGCCGGGATAACGGTATAAGCCCCCTGCGGGGAATGCTTTCGGCCTTCAGCTTCCGCCGCTACTATTCGGTCAACGGCATGGAACAGCAATATTCGTTCTCCAAGTTTACGCAGAATATGTATCTGCCGGTCAAGCCGGCCGGCACCCTGATCTTCTCCCTGGCCGCCGATAACCGGGACGGCGCCCTGCCTGCTTTTTATGAGATGGGTATGGGAGGCTATTCCGATCTGCGCGGATTCCGGAACGATTATCTCCGGGGCACTTCCAAGCTCATAAGCACCCTGCAGCTGAGGAAAGGGCTGTACGGACCGGTGGTATTCAACATCCCCTGGGTGGGTAAATTCGATCTGGCCGTAAACGGGGTGGTCTTCGTGGATAACGGCGCCTTGATGGACAGCTTCGCCGACATAGGATCCTCGCGGTATTACACCACGGGCGGGTGCGGCTTCGAAATTCTCTCTCCCATCCAGGATGTCATGCGGCTGGAGATCGCCATGGGCAAGGGGGATGCTCCCGGTTTCTACCTGACCTCCAGCGGCCGTTTCTAGGGACGGGCTGTCCCGCCCGGATATTCCCACCCGCGGGGGAATATAATAAAAAACCGCCGGGGATTCCGGATTCTAATCCGGCTTCACTGTTAAAAGTGAAATCTCATTGACCGGTTGATACTCATGCCGCGGTGGGAGCGTGGCTCTCCACGCTGCCGGGCCCCGTTTGGTCAGGGTGCCGGAAGCGAGTACCTCTCCTTGATGCCTCTGATGATCGATAGCCGCTGAGCTTCCGAGGCGGCCACTCCGTAGGCCAGAATCTCCGCTATCAGGATCGGATCGCCTCCGCTAGATCCTACCCGGCCGCCGGGGTGCTCCAGGAGGGCCGAGGTCTTACTGGCATCGCAATTTATCGGTTCTCGTTCCAGGTCGACGTAAATCGACATGCCGTCTTCTTGGCTGAATCTGAAGGTGTAAACGTTGTACTGATCGGCGGAGTATTGCGCCGGCAGCAGTCCCCTACAATCATGTCCCCGGTGAGACAGGATTAGGGTGTGGTCATCCCAGAATCCGACCGAAAGATTCTTGAGCGGCGTGGGGCTGGTGCCGTACAGGAAATAAGCGGGGTAGGGAATCAGCAAATCCTCAAGCTTGGCCACGACGAATATGGTATAGTCGGTGCCCTGGAACTTATCCCCCCCGTATTGGAAGAATCCGTCCACCATTCCCGCCT
>JAFGPI010000113.1 GCA_016926065.1 Candidatus Krumholzibacteriota bacterium | reverse complement strand
TTAGCAAAATCACTTTACCAGATGAGGGAGGTCGCTTCAATTTTCAACTAACTTTAGGACACTTTCTCCATTACTCCTTGCTAACCGTAAAATCGTCTGCCGCCTTTTCCACCCCGTCAGCCACTATGGCGATCCGGTGCCCGCCCGGATATGGCGCCACCGCTCCTTGAATTCCTTCTCTTCCCATCCTTCGCAGAAGACCGAATTCAGAACTTCATTCTTATCAAAAGGAGGATAATAATACTTCATGTGGTCAGCGCGAATCCCTCCAGTGAAGAACGCGTGAAAAAGAGGTCTTTCAGTCTCTCCGCCATCTGGGTATCCACCTGCCCGTTTTTCGTTTGTACTCCTGGTATTGCTCCGGATACTCTTTTTCCAGCAACCTTTCTTCGTATCCCGCGATAAAATTGTAGAAGATAAAGATCCCGGCGAATACCAGGAGTGATGCCAGCGAGGCGGTGGAAACGGTCAATCCCAGGTAAGGTAGTAGGCTGGCCAGATAGAGAGGGTGCCTTACCCGCCGGAAGGCTCCTTGGTCTACCACCCGGCCCGGCCTGGTCTCCCGGTGGGCGATATAGTGGCTGGCCCGGAAAAGACAGGCTCCGGCGACCAGCATCAGGCCCAGAAAAGTCAGGCGGAAATAGAGCGGCAGGTAACCGGCCGGGAAGGTGGATTGGCGCAGAAAAAACGAATCGGCCGTCCATACAATTAGAAATATCATCAGGGATATAATCTGCCCGATGTCCCCCCAGGGGTGCTCACCGTTTTTTTCTTTCATGCCTGTCTCCCTGTTGGAAAATCGATAGCTCCGCGGCAACAGTAGGGGAGGTTATCATTTCGCCCGGAGATTGAGAATAAATTTATTATTGCCGCCTCCCCCGCGGCTGTCGTTTACTGAAAAATCAGGTAGAACCTTTTGGACGCTGCTCCGTCTATCCTATTGACAGGTGAAACGAACGGGAGAAAATAATGGCGCCGGCCCGGGGTGAAAAGGATCCTTTACCAGCGGCAAAGGAAAGGGATTTTGAAAATATTTATGTCACCTGCCGGGCGGCGGTGTACGGTTTCGCCTTTCATTTGACCGGCAACCGCGAGGAATCCGATGAGCTGTTCCAGGAAACCTGGCTGAGGGTGATCCGGAATCTTTCGAAACTACCGGAGGTGAAGAACATCCGGGGCTGGATCTATACCATCATGATCAATCTGCACCGGGATAACCTGAGAAGGAAACGCTTGAGAAGATTGGTTTTTCCCCGGAAGATCCCTGTCCCGGGCGGGGGAGAGGGAAAATCCCGGTACCGGCCGGAGGAGACCGGTCCCGCCGCGCCGGATAGGACGGACAGCACCGGCCTGGGCCGGGCCATCGATCAAGCGGTGGCCGCCTTGCCGGTAAAGATGAGAGCGGTCTTTATCCTGAAGGAGATGGAAGGATTCAAGCAGCGGGAGATCGCCGCCCTGCTGCATATACCGCAGGGCACCGTTAAATCGCTGCTTTACCGCGCTCTGCAAAGGCTGCGCCGGGAACTGGAGCCCTGGAAGAATGAATATTGATAAGGAAACAGTATCATGAGCTGTAAAGAAATCCGTGACCGGCTGCTGGAAATCCCCGGGTTTTCCACCGGGCTGCCGGAGGAAATCTGCCGGCACCTCTCCGGTTGCCCGGAATGCGCCCGCTTCCGGGACGACTTGGTTTTTCTCCGGGGGGCGATAGCGGATTCCCCGGCGGCTTCCCCCCCACCGCTCCTGTTACAGGAAACCCGCCGCCTCTGTCTCCAAAGAATAGCGGCCGCCCGGAGCGGCCGGGAAAGGCTCCAGAACGAATTTCGCTTTTTGTCTTTGCCCTTCTGTGCCGGGGGCGCGCTGCTGTCACTGCTGGCCCTGACTATTTTCCTGATACTTTCGGTTGCCGGAGAATACAGGACCGATCAGGTGATATCCTCCCCCGCGCTGTTCCTTTTTTGCCTGTTGCTTCAGAACCTGGTCATGCTCTTTTTCGCTCCCCTGTTGATATACCGATACCGGATCCGCCGGGGAAATCATCAAAGGATATACCATGACCGGAATTAATCTTGGGCGCCCGGGGATGCCCCCCGGGTAAGTTTATTATTTAGGATGGAGGAGGAATACCGTGTCTACTTCAACCGGAAAAACGATCGGCCTGGCCGCTCTCATTATAATCGTGGCCCTGACCCTATGGACCGCCTTCAGAGTGTTCATTTTCGGTCCCTTCGGCATCATCACCCACGATTTCCTGGGAATCCCTTCTCCCGGTAGAATAAATATGGGCTGGGGCATGCCGGGAATTCTGGGACGCGCGATCCCCACCTTGATTCTCTTCATTGTTTGGATCGGGGTGAGCATATGGGTTTACCGGGACGCGGAAGAACGCGGCAAGAACGGTGTCTTGTGGGCGCTGTTGGTCTTTTTGGGCAATATCGTGGGGCTGATCATATATCTCATTATCCGCAATGAAAACGGCGCCACCGGCCGGGTGAAGGAGGAAATGGAAAGCTGCCCCGGTTGCGCGAAGCCGCTGCCCGTTCATTTTACCTTCTGCCCTCACTGCGGCACCAAACTGCATTTACTCTGTCCCGGCTGCCGGCGGAAGGTTCAGGCCGGTTGGAAGATCTGTCCTGACTGTGAGACCAGATTATCCCGGGAATGAATCCCCGCCCCGGCGCCAGGAACGGCCCCCCGCCGGGGGAAGGAGCAGCTGGATCCGCCGGCCCTCGATCTCGACCTGAGTTTTGGAGTAGGTCAGTTTCTCGGCGATCCGCCCGCCGCGGAAATGCAGGAGGTCGACGCCCCGCCGCCTTTCGAATTTCCCTTCCCCTCCCTTTTCCAGGGAGGGTCCCTCGAACCGCCACCGGAAAAGCACCTTCTGCTGTTTCTCGTCTACCAGCAGATCTTCCTTGATAAACCTGAATCCACCGTGGTTCGAAAACCATTCCCTCCAAGCCCGGCGCAGATTCTCCTTTCCCACCACGCGGATGCCCGTCCAGGATTCGAACACCACCTCTTCGGCAAAGAGCCCGATCACTTCATCCAGGTCATGCCTGGTCCAGGCTTTCAACCATTCTTCCGTGATCCGCTCCAACTCTTCTCTGGCAAGCATCACCATCTATCCTTTCGTTCCGGTCCCCGTTCCTCTCTCTCCCTTCCGGGCGGACCCACGGGATGGAAACTCCCGCAGAAGCTCCAGGCGCGCCTTGATATTCCGCCCCGATCGCTCCACCAATCCCAGGTCCAGAAGAACGTTCAGATCCCTGCTGACTGTCTTGTCGGTCAATCCCGCGTACAATCCGGCCACCCGGGGACTGACCTGCCTGATCCGTCCCACCGGTACCGGCTCCCCGCGGCGGGAAATATCCTGAACGAGGGCCCTCTGCCTGTCGGTGGACGCCTTTGTGTGCTCTCCGAACAACTGGCGCAGGTAGCCGTCCCATACCAATTCCTCGTGATCCTCCAAGGTGGAGCGGAACCGCTCCCCCAGCCCTTCCCCCAGCCCCCTCAACGCGTATTCCAGAAAGGTCATGATTCCGGACGGGGGTTGCTGCACCCTGGTCAGGAGGGCGAAGTAGCGTTGCTGCGTTTTATGGTAGTATTCCTGCAGCAGGTAGAGTACCGTTTCCGGGATTCCGGCGGAAAGCATCACCTGGAACTCCGCCAGGCGGGCGGTCAGACCGTTCGCGGACCCACAGGGTTGAATCCAGAAGAGGTAGATATGGGCGAGAAGCCCCCGTATAATGCCGCTTACCCATTCATCTTCCGGGGGAAACTCCCTTTTGATTTCCGCCAGCCCCTTGCATAACCGCTCCAGCAGGTATTCGCAATCCTCCGGCGGTGCTCCCCGGTATGACATAACCACCGCCTCCTCACTCCTGATCATCCCGGGCCCGGTTCGTCCAGGGGAGGGAATATCATCCAGCGCCAGGCGGTTGAATTCGAGTACGTCCGGGGGAGTGATGTCCCAGCTTCCCCCCTCCATGTCAAGCTTATCCAGAATATGGTCTATCACCCGGGCTATATTCCTGATCTCCCGGGCCCGTGCGTCTTCACCGCCAAATCCCGGTGATTCTCCGACCAGTAACCCGGCGACCTCCTCCGGAACCAGGGTGTTTCCCTCCAGCGCTGCCAGGGAGTGTAGGCCCCGCACCCGGTAATCATGGTAAAGTCCATGCGCCGTGAGAGGATTGATGGGAAGAGAGATAAGATTATCGCGCCCCTTTACCGCCTGTCCCAGCAGCATCCAGAGACGGGGCGGAGCCTCTCTCATGTTGAGTTGAAAATCCAACCAGGGGTGTGATCTTTCATAGCGGCGATTAATCAATACCATCTATCCACCTGTGATTTATATTAAGGTAATTTTGTCCATCAAAAATATCTAATTATGTCTTATACAATACTCTAGTATATATATAATTATACGAACATAATAAAACATTATGTCTATTATTTTGGAGTTTATTTTGTACTTTATTTATGATCTTGTCAAGGATAAAATGCAGCCGGACACGGTATTCCCGGTTGTAGCGCAGAGTTGTTTCATTCGCACCGGTCGGACCGGCTGCATAAAAGCTCTATCTCTCTTAATAAATGCAGATAACTAAAGTTAACCGTGTTACCATGGTGAAAAATGATCCGGTATCTAAGTTATATATCGGTAGGAGACGAAGTTTCTTTACCAGTTTTAAAAGGTACCATCGCCAATTACTATAATAAAAGATGGCTTTACCGTGTTAGCGCTCTGTTTCAAGAGCCTGGCGGTGGGAATGGGCCTGCTCCTTCCACTCACCCTCCGGGGCACAGAGGATATACCGGTCCCAGCATGCGATCGCCTGGTCCGGGCGGCCGGTCTTCTCGAATACTATGGCCAGGGAAAAGAGCGATTTCAGATGACCTTCATCCAGCTTCAAGGCCGTCCGGAAATTCTCCTCCGCCCGGACGTAATCTCCGCTGTAAAAATAGGAACTTCCCAGGGCGAAGAAGTATTCGGGCTTGCTCTGCTCCTCCAGGACCAGCGATCCCAGCACCCCCACCGCCTTATCGTGAAGGCCCAGTTTTTGATAGGTCACGCCCAGGTTGTAGGCCGCGTCATGAAATGAACGGTCGATCTTAAGCGACTCCTGAAATTTTACCACCGCTTCAGCGTAATTCTGCTTCCGAGCCAGCTCCAGAGCGTTATTGTATACCCTGGCTGCGTTTATCTTATTCTCCATCCGGCGCAGGTCCCTCTCGCCGAGGGGGATCTTTATCCCCTCCCCAGGTGTGGGCCGCCGCGTAATATCCCGGCCGTTGTAAACCGCCAGATCGGGGCTGCGCTGCTTGTCCCCGTAGTAACGGTGGGCGATAGACTCCCAGCTTTCCCCCTCTTGCACCTTGTGGGTGATAACTTTCTTCGCCTGCTGACCGGAAAGGTCCGGCCGCCTGAGCGCGCAGGATAGGGAAAGAAGCAGGAAGACCAGAGTGAATGCGGCCGATCTTTTCATCGCTTTTTCTTTCTCCCGATGGATTTAGCGGGGCGGGAGGGAGACATCCTCCCCTTTTTACCACCTTTCCCCGGGGCGATCGCCGATTCCACCGCGCGGTAAACCTCACGCAGTGGCACTCCATGCCTGCGGGCCGCCTCCCGGCACGATTCGTACTCGGGGGAAATCTTTATCTCTCCCCCTCCCCAAGTGCCGCATTTTACCTCAACCGCACCGTAAGGAGTGTCGCGCCGGTCGCTCCACCTCTCCAGCTCGGTCCGCTCCTCCCGGGTGATACGTACTCCCAGGGTGGTGGTTTCGGCGAATATCAGGGAAACCAGACGCTCCCGCAGATCCGGATCGCAAAGTACCGTAAGCAGCACGCCGGGGCGGTTTTTCTTCATTTGAACCTGGGTCAGGTATACATCCCGGGCCCCCTCCTCGAACAACCTTTCCAGCACATAACCGTACACCTCGGGATTGAGGTCATCCAGGGTGGTGCGGATGACCGTTATCTCTCTTCCCCGCGACGGATCAGCGGCCGCCACCACCCGCAGCATTCCCGCTCCGGGATCGCCCTCCCGGGTTCCCGCCGCGTAGACCACCTTTTCCGGGGTAAAGGATAACCCGGAAGGGAGCTCTTCGGCCAAGGCCACCAGCAGGGCGGCCCCGGTGGGGGTGACTATCTCCCCTCTCTCCCCGCTCAGCGTCACCGTGCGCCCCCGCAGGACCTCCAGGGTGGCCGGCGCCGGCAGCGGCAACCTGCCGTGTGCTATGGTTATTATGCCGCTCCCCAAGCGGAAGGGCCGGTGGTACAATCGAGGAAAATCAAGGTGGGAAAGGGCCACGGCGGCGCCCACGATATCCACGATCGAATCGACCGCTCCCACTTCGTGGAAATGCACCTTCTGCGGGGGAACACCATGGATCTTACCTTCCGCCCCGCCCAGCAGATTAAATGTCCGCGAGGCCATTTCCTGGACCGGCGGAATGAGGGACGAGCGCCTGATCATCCTCAAAATGTCACTCAAATTCCGGGAATGCCCCTTGGCCTGGCAGCTGACCCTGGCCCGTTGGGCAACTATGCCTCTCCGTTTCACCCGGCCGGAGATTATACGGAACGCTTCCAGCCCGGGCAGGGACGCAACTTCTTTCTGTACGGGGGCTACCTTGACCCCCAGGGCGAACAGGGAACCCAGGAACATATCTCCACTCACTCCTCCGGCCGGGTCGAACACCAGCATCCGGGGAGTCTTTTTACTCTTAGTCGCGCTCAACCTTAACCTCCAAAATGATTACTCTTTCATTGGAATCCCGTCCGAGAAAATCACCGGGATCGTAAATCCGGCTCACTCCCCCGCCGACCGGTGCAGCTTGCGGCAGATCACCGCCGCGGCGTATGCCGCTCCGAAGCCGTTGTCTATATTCACTACCGTCACGCCCCCGGCGCAGCTGTTCAGCATGGCCAGGAGGGCCGCCAGCCCGCCGAAACTGGCTCCATAGCCGATACTGGTGGGTACCGCGATCACCGGGGCCTCCGCCATTCCCGCCACCACGCTGGCCAGGGCGCCCTCCATTCCGGCCACCACCACGATCACGTCGGCCAGCCGGATCTCCTCCCAGCAGGAAAGAAGCCTATGGATTCCGGCCACGCCCACATCGTAGTACCGCTTGGTATCGCACCCCAGGTAATCCGCGGTGCAGGCTGCTTCCTCTGAAACGGACCGGTCTGAGGTGCCTCCCGATACCACCGCCACCTTTCCCACCTTCTCCGCGCGGGTCTGCTCCACGGCGAAAAGCGCGGCGTCCCGGTGATAGACCGCTCCGGGGAGTTTCTTCTCCAGGGCCGCGAAGAGCTCGGGAGCGCAGCGGGTGGCCAGCAGGTTGACCCCCTGTCCGATGATCTTGAGGGCTATCTTCTCTACCTGCTCGGCTGTTTTTCCCTCGCAGAAAATCACTTCCGGGAAACCCCGGCGAAGCGATCGATGATGATCCACCTTGGCGAAATCGAGTTCCTCGAAGGGCAGGATTCGCAACCGCTCGACGGCCTGGGATACGTCCAGCTTGCCCCCGGCCACCTTCTCCAGCAGCTCTCTCAGGCGGTTTCTTTCCATTGCTTCCTTATCTCCTCTCTCAGGTCTTCCAGGATCTCCAGAACCTCCCGCAAGGTTCCGCTGCGGGACAGGCGGGTGCGGAAATCCTTCATGCCCGGCAGGCCCTTCAGGTACCATCGATAAATCTTCCGCAGTTCCATTACACCCCGCTTCTCGCCCTTCCACTCCACCTCCATCCGCACCTGCCGTTCCAGGATATTAATCCTTTCCACCCCTTCGACCGGATCGGTATCCCGGCCGGAGAGCCGGTCCTTGATTTCCCTGAATATCCAGGGGCGCCCGAAGGCTCCTCTACCGATCATAACAACATCGCAGGCGGTTGTATCGACTATTTTCAGGTAATCGGCGACGCTTTTCACGTCTCCGCTGGCTATCACCGGGATGGATACCCTTTCCTTCAAGCGGGCGATATGGTCCCAGTGGGCGCTTCCCCCGAAGCCCTGAGTGCGGTAGCGGGGATGCAGGGTGATGGCGGAAACTCCGGCCCCTTCCAGGATCTCCCCCGCTTCCAGGTAGTTCTCTTCCGCCGCGCTCCACCCGCTGCGGATCTTGGCGGTTACCGGCAGCGTGACCCGGCTCTTGACCGCGTGGATTATCTTCTCCATCAGGGGGAGATCCCGCATCAGGGCCGAACCACCGTTCTTTTTGACCACCTTCTTCACCGGACAGCCGAAGTTCAAATCGATGAACGCCGGTCCGGTCCCCGCGGCCAGCTCGGCCGCCCGGGCCATGCTCTCCGGCCGGGCCCCGAAAAGCTGGCAACCCACCGGACCCTCTCCCTCCATCCGCCGCAGGATCTTTCTGGTCTTATCTCCCGCCCGGATCAATCCTTCGCTGCTCACCATCTCGGTTACCGCGAAATCGGCTCCGAACTCGAAGCAGAGCAGGCGGAAGGGAGCATCCGAATAGCCGGCCAGGGGCGCCAGGCAGAGAGAATTTTTCCCGAACAGACCAGGACGATCAATTTTCACTTCTTCGGACAATCCGCCTTCCCTCCGTCACAGGCTGTGGGGAATCAGGAAGATGGCAAGACTGGCGATAAAACTGACGATTACCGCGATGGCATAGGTCTTGGCACTCACTAGATCGAATTTCTTGCTCTTGCCGGCGAAGCTGCCGGCCGCCAGCAAAACCGTTACTATCCAGAAGAGGAACATCAACTGGGTTTTATTATCGGTTACGTCATAACCGAAGGGGAATCCTTCCCATAACGGGCCGAACCTTTGATAATTCAATATGAATCCGAGGGGCCACCCGCCGATAAAACAGAAAAACATCACTCCCCGGGCCATAATCACCGTAAGCCGCATATCCGCGCCCTTGCTCAGCACATCCAGGGCGCAGAGAAAGCTCTCTATCATGAAAAAGAAGGAGCCGAACATGAATATTACATGCAGGATCAGCACCAGGATCGACACCTCCCCCTTGTATTTAAGCGCGAACCAAGCGTCTCCCGCGGGGATCCTTTTCGTCTCATTCCCGGTGCCCGGCACCTCGAAGGCGTACCCGAGGCGGGTTCCTTTTTCCCCTTCCGGCAGCTTGAAGCTCCAACCGGTTTCACCCAAGCTTTCCATGGCATGGCTGTATAGCTTGTCCCGGTCCGGATAGCGGAAAATCACCCGCGGCGGCGAGGCCGGGGGCGGATCGATCCGCAGCCGGATCTCCGGCCGTCCCGCGCCGACCTGTTCGTAGACCGTGGAATGGTATATTTCCCGGCCCGCGAAAGATTCACTGACGGCCCGGCTCTGGTTAACCGATATCCTCTTGGCCGCGACGAACAGGACCAGGGTTAACACCAATCCCAGTATTATTTTCCTGGACAAACGCAACCTCCGTTGTTTTACAGTTAAAAATATAATACTTTAGGAGGGGGCCTTTGGCAAGAAAGGCTTTCGGCCCGGCGGTTGTGGGGCCGCGCTGGAGACCGGATCACCGCCCGCTGAAGAAGCACCGTGCCGGCGGCGGCGCCCGGGGTGAAAGTGAGAATTTATGGTGGGGGAGGAATCCGTCTTGGAGATGATCGAACTGAAGATAAACAATCCCGGTTCCACGCCCCTGGAGGCCGATCTGAGATCGGGACGTCCGGAAGACTCCCGGCCGGTGATCGTGGTCTGCCACGGATTCCTGGGATACAAGAGATGGGGCTTCTTCCCCTATCTATCCGAGCACCTGGCGGCGGCCGGCTTCCACGTCCTGACCCTCAGTTTCTCCCGCAACGGCATCGATGAACATACCGGCCTCATTACCAAACCGGAGGAATTCGCCGCCAACACCGTATCCCGGGAGGTGGCCGATCTGGAAAACGCCGGCCGGTTCGTAATTTCCGATTCCTTTCCCCTTCCGGTTCAAGGCCCGCGCCTGGGACTGCTGGGGCATAGCCGGGGCGGCTCGGCCTGCCTCCTGGCATCCTTCTCCTGCCCCGCGGTGCGATCGATCGTCACTTGGTCGGCCGCCTCGAAACTGGACCGCTACACCGACCTTAGAAAGCAGGAATGGAAACGGACCGGCCGCTTGGAATTCAAAGAGAGCCGCTCCCCCACCCCCCTGTGGCTCGATTATGCCTACTACCGGGACATCGACCGGAACCGGGAAAAGTTCGATCTGAAAAGCCGTGCCGCGGATCTGAAAATTCCGCATCTCATTGTGCACGGCGAGCGCGACGCCGCCGTCACCCTGAAGGAGGCCCGCAGGCTGGTCCAGCTTCCGCGCCCGGGGAAAGTGAGCCTGCAAATAATCAAGGGATGCGGGCACACCTTCGGTATCAGCCATCCCATGCGAGGACCCACCCGGGGCCTGGAGAAAGCCACCTCCCTGACCGTCGCTTGGTTTAAAGGAACCCTGGCCGCTGAGGGGAATAATATAGTAGAGGAGGAATCTTGATGCGGGGAAAAAAACTAGCCCTGGTAATAATCGTGGTATTGCTGGTAGCGGTTGTCGTGTCGGTGTGGACGCTCAGGGATTATTTCGCCGAACGCACCTACCGGCAGGCCGGTGAAAAGCTCTCCCACAAGCTTACCCCCGAAATGGCGAGCAAGTACGGGGAGGAGCTGAAGTACAGCCTGGACAAGTTCTGGAGCTGCTACCGGCAGGAGATCGTCGGCCGCAACGATATGATCGACGTGATGGACCGCCTGGAAAGGCTGCTGGAGAAACCGGAGCTGAAGGATCACGAGGTTTTTGATTTCATCGGATTCGTGAGCAAAACCTACACCCGCGGCATTCAGGAACGGCACCGGGAGCAACTGGAGAAATAGGGAAAAAAACGGAATCACATCCCCGGCCGGCGGGGAGGATCGGAAACCAAACCGCCCTTCCGCCTTAGAATAGCGGATAACCCTGAATATCGAGATTGGTCAGGCCGGAGCGGCGGGCGCAATCGACCACCTCGGAGTATTCCTGGCGGGTAATCCTCCGGGCTAGGGGAGGATACTCGGACGCCCGGTAGGCGGGCCGGTACTGGGACATGATATTCAGGTACGTATCCGGAGGTAATTTTTCGGCGATCCATCCGACAATCTCCTTCGACCCGCCGACATTGTTCGGCATGACCAGATGCCTGATCATCAATCCCCGGCGCATGATCCCGCTTCTATCGGGCCGGGCCACGCCCACCTGCCGGTTCATCTCCAGCAGCGCCTGGCGGGTGACCCGGGGATAGGTTCGGGCCTCGCCCGAGTACCGGGCCGCCATCGCCTGGTCCCAGTACTTGAAATCGGGGAGATAGATGTCGACCACGCCCTCCAGCACCCGTAATATATCCAGGCACTCCCAGCCGCAGGTATTGTAAACCAGGGGCAGGCGCAG
>JAFGPI010000112.1 GCA_016926065.1 Candidatus Krumholzibacteriota bacterium | reverse complement strand
GGTTATATCTGATAATAATGATCGTCATAGCGGTCTTAGGGGAGATCGCCGAATCGTTTCTGGGGGTAGCGGTGGTGGCCAAAAAGGGCGCCACCAAATGGGGAGTGCTGGGTGCCTTCCTGGGAGGATTGCTGGGCGCGGTGGCCGGCACCGCGATCATTCCTTTCCTGGGCAGCGTAATTTTCGGTCTGGGGGGGGCTTTCGCCGGCGCGGTTGTCTGTGAGTACCTCTACTATAATTCGATGGACAAAGCCCTGCAGACGGGATTTTTCGCCTTCATCGGGAAGCTGGGGGCGTACTTTGTCAAGTTCGCCTTGGCCCTGGTAATCCTGGGGATTTTTATATACCGCAGTTGGACGTCATTATAGTCCCGGCAGGATAGGGTGGATGGTATTGCCAGCCCCCGGCATGACCGGGGCGGGCGATCTTTTTCCGCCTAACCGTCCTTTTTTGTGGGCACCGTTTCCCCAAAAGAGGACACTCCGCGAATTATAATCTAACTAACTGACGTCTTTTCAAGGTTCTTTGCTGGCATATACCTTGCCTTTATATAATTATTCTGGGAAGGAGGTAGGCGCCTCTTCCGGCGAAAAAATAGCGGGGAGGCAGGCCGGATTCCGCCTTCCCCGGTAGTTGTTTTAGAAAGGGCGCCTGCGGAACATCCGGGAGTAAGCATGAAAAAGATGACGGTGATAATCTTGTTAGGCGCTTTGGTTGTCGCGGTGATATGTCCGGGGTATTCATCCGCCCAGAAGAAAAATGAAAATATCAATAAATCGGGGGTGGGAGTCAAGAATATCGGCCCCCTGAGCGTCTTCAAGCAGATCGAAAAGGCCTGGCGCGGATCAAACGCGGGGGCCATTGCATCCCTGACCGGAAAAGGCAGGATATACCTGGATATCCAGGGCGTGGGCGATCGCGGGGGCTACTTCAGCAAATCGCAGGTATATTTTATGTTGCAGAGGTTATTCAAGAATGAAAAACAGATGAGGTTCGAGTTCGTCAAGTATCATAATCTCGAAAACCCCGGCCAAAAAGTATACGGAATTGCTTACCGCAGTTATAAAAACATTCGCAGTAACAGGGTTTTTCAGGATAAAGTATATATCACCTTAAGACAAGAAGGGTCTACCTGGGCGGTGGTCGAGATAACCACCACGCGATGAGATCGACCTTAATTTCCTGGAGCCTTTGCACTGTGCGTAGCGATAGAGAGAAAAAGATATTCCTGGCCGCCCTCTGGATATATCTCCTCGGTTCCATAATCTTTTTTATCACCTATCTTTCCCTGGGTCGAATAGCCGTCCCGCTGACTTTATGGATTCCACTGCTGCTTATAAGCACGGGATTTTTGGTCTTTCTCTTCCTTCCCCCGCCGGGCCGGCGGATATCCGGCCCCCCCGGCAAGAGCCGGCCGGCCGAGAAATGGTATCCCCGTTCCCTGGCCGATATCGTGGAAAGGAAAAGGGAGGAGGAAGAACCCGAAAACGGATTGCTGGCGCCGGGAAGGCCCATCGAGCCGGTACCCTTTATCCCCTTGGCGCTCATCCTGATCGTCGTGATTATGGCCTTTCCGGGGGGAGGGGATGAGGCGGATTGGAGAGAAAGCGAGGTCGCCAGGATAAACCGCGTGTTCGAACGGTCCCAGAGCGAGCTGCAGGATCTGGAGAAAAGATTATACGGCGCCGGAGGGCGGACGGTTCGATTATTGGGCGATAAGTTAGGGGGTGATATCGGTCCGGAAACCCAGGCCCGGCTGATCCAGCGCGTCGACTCTTTGGCCGCGGCCTCCGCGGTCGGGATGGAGCCGTTCGCGGAAATGGGAATCCAGGTTTACACGGCGGGGGACGAACGGCTCATCTGGGGAGGTAAGCCGCGGCACCTGCGGCGTCCCTATAACCGGGGGGCGGATACCCTGACTTACACGAGCAGGTCGCAGCTTTATACCCTGCTGGTCTGTGAAATGCCCGCACCGGGGGGAAACGTAATAGTCATCGATATTCCGCTGGAGGTAAATTACTGGATCAGCAACAGGTTTCTCAGCAGCACCGGGCTGGGGGAGATCCTCAGCGAGCGGACCGGATTCGAGGTGGAGTACAACTTCTGGCTGGGGATCTACGGAGGAAGCTCCGCAAGGGAGTCGCGCAATCAGGACGATCGGCAACCGGGGGTGATATTCCATCCGGACGGGAATCCGGAGATAAATGGAACACTCAGCTCCATACGCGGACTGACCCTGGCCCAGGTCAAGGTGAAGGGGGATCCTTTTTCCTCGGTGAGCAGGGAAAAGGAGGAGAAAAAGGCCCTCTGGGCGGGATTAATCCTGACTCTCAGCGTGATAATAATCGCCCGCTGGATATATCACCTGTTCGCCACCCGTTCCGGTCCGGAAGGCAACCGGGCCTGGAAATTGATAAGGTGGATCGTGATCCTCGTCTTTTTCCTGGTGGTGATCCGCTACCTCTTGCTGAAACTGGACTTGCCCCGGGCTTTCGGAGGATTCTCCCTCTTCGATCCGGCCCTCTTCGCCGATGATTTGCCGGGCGGATTGATGAAGACCATGGGTGATTTTATAATTTCCTCCCTTTTCCTGTTGATGTTCGTTTTCGGCTCGATCAAGGCCTTCCGTACCTGTTACCGGGGAGACCTGGAAAGGGGGCTATTTTCCTCCGCGCCCTTCCACCCGCTGCGCCTGCTCCTCCGGGCGGCGCTGCTATTTCTAATACTGGCGGGAATTACCTTTCTGGCCACCGATATCGTATCGCGGGTGGTGCTGAATTCGAATCCCAGATTGATCGGGCTGGAAACGGGATTTTTCAAGCTGCCGATCCTTTCTCTCCACCTGGCCATGCTCTTTACAGTTTCCGCCATTTTCATGGCCGCCATCTTTCTGATCAGGTTGATCATGATCGCGGGGGGAGGAGGGAAGATGGAAGGCCTGTTCGCCGCCCTCTTTGCCCTGGCGCTCTTCATCCTCTTCCTCCGGCCTTCCTGGATGCTTATCCTTTCCGGGGCGTCTCTGCTGCTACTCTCGGCGAGAATATTCCCCCTGCTAAAGAAAGAAGAGGTCCTCTCGGTGATCTTTTCTTCATTTTTCCTGGTTCTGATATGTTCGCTGGTTATCTATAACACGGCCTCCGCCAGGTACGGGGAACTGCGCCGGAGCAGGGTTCTGGAAAAGGCCCAGGGTTTCAATTATCCCGAGGATAACTGGCTGCAGCTGGTGCTCCCGGAAATATGCGAGGAAATAACCCGTGACCGAAGTATCGTCTCCAAGATCCTTTCCCGCAGGGCCGCGGGCGCTTTCGAGGTATGGGCGGGGAGCGATCTGAGCCGCTTCAACCTCTCCTGCGTGTTTGACGTGTATGACTCCCGGGAGGTTCTGATTTCCCGCTTCTCGGTGGGGATGCCCTTTGAGATCGCCGGCGCCCTGCCGGAAACGGGAGGGGAGCACAAATTGCCGACGGTGCTGCGGATTCGTCAGGAGACGAAAAAAGGAGCGGTCCATTACCTGGTGGGGATATCGCCGATTTACCACCTGAGCGGGCGTAACATAGGCAGAGTGGAGATAAAGATCCCCTATTTTTACGAAAATCCCGGGTTGTTGATCCGGGCCGGACCGATGGCTCCGGAGATCTTTCAAAATATCGAGAGGGGATCCCTGGCTCCCCGCATAGACGAGCCCGAGTATTTACTGGTGGCCAAGATAGGCGGGGGAAGGGTCCTCAGCGCCTCCTCTCCCCTGCTGCCGGCGGGCACGACGCTTCCGGGGAAGGCGGATGAATGGTTTATAATCGGGGCGGGACGGGAAAAATATCACGCTATCGTAAAGCTAAAGGATGAAGACGGCGGTTTTCTGGTCGGTTACCGGGTGGCCGGATTAAGCGAGGATATCATTCAATGGGCCACCCTGGTATCGCTGGATATCCTGCTGGCGGTGCTTTCCCTCCTGGTCCTCTATCTTATCCGCCAGCTGCCGGTCCTGAGCACCGTAACCCCGGCCGTGTCCTTCCGGGGCGGACTCAGCTTCAAGCGAAAGCTTCTGCTATCATTCTTGGTGGTTTCGATACTTCCGGTGGTGCTCATGGGCGCCTTTTCGGGGCGCTATATCCGGTACCGTTTTCGCTCGGAGGGCGAGCGGCTGGCCCTCTCCGCCGTCCAATCCGCCGCTTCCTTTATCGAGCACTCGATCCGGACCGAGGCGGAGGCCTTCGCCGGAAGCCAGTACCTGAAAGATATCTTACAGGGAGTGAGGGATCCGCAGATCAGGGATATCTCCATCCCGGAAGGGAAGCTGTTCACCTTGCTAAACCAGGGGGGAGAAATCCTGCTGGACGAAAATCTCAGCGATTTCGACAGCCTGGAAATCGCCCTCATTCTGAGGGACGGACAGAGTCAACGGGTGACCCTTACCGGGGGTGAACCGGAGCTGTACGGGGGAGCGGTGATACCGGTCACCCTGGCCGGAGAGGAAGAAGGATACCTTTTCTACCGCCGGCGGCTGGATGATGCCTTTGTGAAAAAAGTGGCCGGAGGGCTGGGCCGGAATATAAATATTTATTACCAGGGATTCCTGAGGGCCTCCAGCGAGAGGGAGCTCTTTACGGGGGGATTCTTAAATCCCCTGCTGGCGCCGGCGGTATTCGCCGGGGTGGCGTTGGAAAGGACCCCGAGCATGGTAATGGATCAATCCCTGGGTGATTACTCATACCAGGTGGCCAGCGCCGCCCTCCCCGGTTTCAACAGTCCCCAGAGCGGAGTGCTCTCGGTCCCCCTCCTCTATCACACCGCGATGGTGCAAAAGGAAATTTTACGGACCTACGCCTTTATAGCGGGATTGCTGGCCCTGATATTTTCGGTGGCGGTCACCCTGGGCATATTCCTGGCGGGAAAGATATTCACCCCCATCTCCGCCCTGAGCGGGGGAACCCGGCGGATCATCCGCGGCGACCTGGAATTCAAGCTGGAAGCCGAGGCTCCGGATGAGATCGGGGAGCTGGTGAACTCGTTCAACACCATGACCAGCGCCCTGCGGGAGGCCAGGCGGGGATTGCTGGAGAGACAGCGCTACCTTTCCGCGGTGCTGGACAATGTGGCGGCGGGGGTGGTCTCCCTGGACAGGGAAGGAAAGGTGATGACCATAAATCCTTCCGGCGAGACGATCCTGAATATTTCCCGCGACGATCTAATCGGCAAGAGACCCGGGGAGATCAAGGAAAAGGAGCTGGAAAAATTTTTCCGGCTCTTCTCCCTCGCCGGCCCGGAAATAAGGGAAGACGAGATCACCCTCTTTTCCGGGGAGCGGAAAAAAATATTGAAAACGGTGGTAGCCAGCCTTTTCTCCTCCGACGAGAGACTGGGGACGGTGGTGGTTTTCGACGATCTTACCGAACTCATCCGGTCCAAGAAACTGTCCGCCTGGATAGAGATGGCCCGCCAGATCGCCCACGAGGTCAAAAATCCGCTTACCCCGATTAAACTATCGGTCCAGCTGATGCAGAGAGCCTACCGGGAAAAAAGCGAGGAGTTCGACGAGATATTCAAAAGCGGGGTGGGCACCGTCATCCAACAAACCGATATTCTGCGGCAGATCGTGGCGGAATTCTCCAGTTTCGGAAAAGCCAGCAATCTCAAAAATGAAAATATCTCCCTGCCGGAATTTCTCTCCCAGATCGTCGCTTCCTACCAGGGCGTCGAAAAGGTCTCCCTGGATTTGGAAATAGGAGCGCGCCTGGAGGTCTGGGCCGACCGGGAGGCCCTGAGGAAGATAATGGTGAATCTTCTGGAGAACGCTCTGGAAGCCATGACCGAAGGGGGAAAGATCCTGGTTTATGGAAGGGAGGAGGGGGAAATGGCGGCGATCGGGATCGTTGATTCGGGCCCGGGACTGCCGGGCGAAGTTGAAGACCGGTTGTTCGAACCGTATTTTTCGACCAAGACCAACGGTACCGGCCTGGGTTTGGCGATCTGCCAGCGCCTGGCGCGGGAGATGGAGGGAGATATAATTTTAAGGAACAGGGCGGGGGAAAGCGGGGTAGAAGCGATAGTGAAAGTGCCCCGGGTAAAGAAATAGCGGGCAGCGGGGAGGGGCGCTTCCGGCCGGCGGCGTTGTTTGAGGTTCGCCGGAAACGGAGGATTTCAGCCCCACGCCCCCTGTTCAAGGCAAGAAATCAAGGAAAAGGAACAGTCATTATCATGAAGTTTTTTGCGCCGGTGCTGATCATGGCCATGATTATGGCGGCCGCGGGGAGCGGTGAAGGCCGCGCCCAGGCCTACCAGCGAAACGGTGGCAAGGTGGAGGAGCCGGCCCGTCCGGGACCGCGTCCGGAAGAGTTGGAAGATCTGCGGGTGAGGATCGGACGCCTGCGCTACGGGGGAGGGGGGGACTGGTACAGCGATCCCTCCTCGCTTCCCAACCTGCTGAAAGAATTCCGGAAAAGGACCGGAATTCCCTCCGCGGTGAACGAGAAGGTGCTGGCGCCGGACGATCCGGATCTATTTTCCTATCCCTTTCTGTACTTGACCGGGCACGGAAAGATAAAGCTGGGCGAGGGAGAATTGGCCGGGTTGCGCAGGCATCTGCTGAACGGCGGATTTCTCTACGCCGACGATAATTACGGAATGGACGAATCATTCCGCGAATTGGTCTCGGAGCTTTTCCCCGAGAGAGAGCTGGTCACGGTTCCCCTGGATCACCGGATTTATCACAGTTTTTACGATCTGGAGGGGCCACCCAAAATCCACGAACATGACGGCAAACCTCCCCAAGGATTGGGAGTATTCTCCGGAAACCGGCTGATTATTTTTTATACCTATGAAAGTGATATAGGTGACGGATTGGAAGACGCCGAGGTGCACGGCGATCCTCCCGCCAAAAGGGAAGAGGCGGTGCGCCTGGCGGTGAATGTTTTGTATTTCGCCCTCACCCAATGAGCGCCGGCCGCCGCCGGAAACCGTCCCGGCGCCGGCAGCCGCGTAAAACAACTCCGGTGCCGGTCTCCGCGGACCGGTATTCAAGCCCCCGGGCGGGGGCGGGGAAGCTGACGGAACATGGATGCGGACAGGAGCAGGGAAAAGACCAGGCTGCCGGAGGCGATTGCGTCGCTGGTTTCGATCCGGCGGGGCTATTTGACCCGGGGGGCGGTTTCGATATTCCTCTCCTCTCTGGGCGTTCTTTTCTCCCTGACGATAATCTTCCAGCAGGTCTTATCCGGGTGGCGGTATACCTCCTTCCTTTGCTTTGTCTGTTTCTGGACCGGCATTTTATCCACTCTGGTCTTCCTGGTTTTATTCCTGCACGGTCAGGCCCGCTCCCCTTCCTCCCTGGCTGAAACGTGGGGACGGCAAACGGGACGGGGAACGCTGTTCAGCGCGGCCCTGGAATTTTCCGGAGAAGCCGACCGGTTGCGGAATTATTCCTCCTTTTTGATGGCGGAGACGGTGAAAAGAGCGCTGCGGGGATTGGACAGCTTACCGGTCTCCGGATTATTCGCCGAAGCCGGCAAGTGGCGGTGGACTCTGGCCGGGATCATGGTCTGCCTGCTGTTACTGGCGCAGGTGCAGATGGCGGGAGAGGCCACCCGCCGGACGCTGCGGGCCATTATCGATCCGGGCCTGAGCTTCCGCCAACCGAGGTCGTTCCATCTGCGCCCGCGTAGTGGGGATAGCACCATCCTGGCCGGGGAGGGCGCGCGGGTCGAGGTGTCCAAGTTCGGCTCCCTGACCGGGGAGGTGAGCGTAAGGTTCAGCAGCGTTCCGGGTATCTGGAAAAGAGAGGTGATGAGCGCCACCTCCGGGGACGGGGGCGAAAGGCCGCTGGAGGTCTTCGCTCACGATTTCATAAATGTACGTGAAGGTATGGTCTATTACTTCGAGGCGGGACGGGAATCCACGCCCCGGAGGACCATAACGGTCGTTCACCGGCCGATCATCAACCGGGTGGGGGCGATACTTTATTTCCCGCCCTACACGGGGCTGGAGCCGGACAGCGTGCGCACCCTGGCCGGTAAGATAGTGGCCCCGGCCGGGACCCGGGTGGAGCTTAAAGGAGAAACCAGCCATCCGGTGGCGGAGGCCCGTATCGAATTCAACCGGGCGGGAGTGGTTCCCCTGCGGCCCGGAGAAGGTGGATTCGAGGGCGGTTTCATGGTTGCCGGTGATGATACCCTGAGGATCACGGTAACCGATTCGATGAATCTGCGTAACGAGAATGCGGTAAGATTTCCCGTGGTATCCTTGAGGGACCGGCCCCCGACGATTGAAATCATCTCTCCGGGTGAGAAAACGGTACTGCCCCGTTCCCTGGCCACCGGTCTCCTCTTCCGGGGCGTGGACGAATACGGGCTGGCCGGGGTGGACCTGCGCTTTATGAAAGAGGGCAAGGATCTCGATTTCAAAAGGATCTCCCTTCCCCTGCGGGGAAGGGCCCCGGTGCGGGTGATGGAGGACAACTACGATTGGCGGCTGGATGAGTACGGATTGTTTCCCGGAGACAGGATACTCTACTACCTGGAAGCCTGGGACAATAATACCCGGAACGGACCCGGCCGCTCCCGTACGGAAACCAGGACTCTGATCGTACCTTCCCTGGCGGATCTATACGCGCGGGCCCGGGAAGAGGAAAATTTGCAGCACCGGGATATGGACGAGATAATGGAGCAGGGCCAGGAGATCAAGGAGCGGCTGAAAAAACTCTCCGATGATTTCAAGGCGGAGGGGGAAATGGACTGGAGCAGGCGCAACCAGGGAATGGCCATTCTGGACAGCAAGCGGCAACTCCAGGAAAAGATACAGGAGGTGACCGCGCGCCTCGATCAAACCCTCGGCACCTTGGAAGCCAACCGCATGACCTCCCAGGATATCGGTGAGAAGATGGAGGAGATCCAGCGGCTGCTGCAAAGGATCGAAAGCGAGGATCTGCGCCGCGCCATCGACAAGCTGCAGCAGATGATGGACTCGGTACCGGAGGAGGAATTGAACGCGGAGCTCGGCAAACTGGAGTTAAGTCTGGAGAATATGATGGATAACCTCGACCGGACCATCAACTTGCTCAAACAGGTGTTGAAAGAGGAGAAGATGGAAGAGCTGGTCAGGCGGCTGGAGGATATGCTGGAGGAGCAGCGGGCCCTGAGGGATTCCGCCCGCACCGGCGAGCGAGAGGAGATGTCCGAGAAACAGGAAGATCTGCAGGATGAATTCGGGAAGTACCGGAACGATTGGGAGGATTTTACCGGGGAGGAAGCGGACAGCGCCCTGCGGCGGGAAATGGAGAAGGCCTCCCGGAAGATGGAAGGAAGCGGGATAGATTCTCTGATGGGAAGCGCCGCCTCCGAACTGGAAGAGGGAGACCGGGAACAGGCTCAATGCTCCCAGTCCGAGGCCCTCAACCGCCTGCTCAGCCTCTATACCGAAATGGGGCGCTGCCAGGCGATGATGTCGATGTCGGTGGACCCGGAAATTATCCGCATGGTGGAGCGGTCCGCGCGGGAACTGGTGGAGGCCTCCCAGTTAGAGGAGGAAATGAATCCCGCCCTGTCCTCCCCCCGGGCGTCCGGGGAGCTGGAAAACCTGCTGCAGGAGCAATTGTTCGTGAGGGAAGCGGTCAGGAAGATCACCCATAAGCTGTTCCAGGCGGCCCGGGGGAACATGAATCTTTCCCCCTCAATCTTTCTTCATCTGGGCCTCGCTTTGGCCAGGATGAACGATGCCCTGGAGGCCTTGGAAAGCAGGAAATTCGCCACCGCCGCTACGGCCGCCCAGTCGGTTTCCCTGGAATTGAACCGGTCCGTGATAGAACTGCTTCAGAGCAGCGCCTCTTCCGGAGGTTCAGGGGGAGGTGCCCGGCAGAAGATGCAAAGCATGCTGCAGCGGCAGATGGCCATAGACGAGCAACTCAAGATGATGCTGGAGGGAGGGGGGAACGGGGCCCTTTCGCTGGAGACCCGGGCCCGCATGAAAAGGTTGGCGGCGGAGCAGAGAAAGATGCGCCAGTTGATGGAGCAGATAGCCGAGGAGAGCGGGGGGGCCGGGGAGCTGCTGGGCAGGCTCGACGATATCAGCTCCGAGATGGAAGCGGTGGCGGGAAAGCTGGAAAACTCGGAATTGGATGAGGAGCTGCTGCGCCGGGAGCAGCGGGTACTGACCCGCATGCTCGATTCCCAACGCTCCCTGAACCGGAGGGATTACAAGCGGGAAAGGACGAGCCGCCCGGCGGGTGATTTGCGGGCGGTCGATTCCGGCGAGCTGGTGCTACCGGCCGATAACCGGGAGATGCTTCTGGAAAGGATAAGAAGAGCGATGCAGGAAAAGGGTCCCGCCGAGTACGAGGAGCTAATCCGGCAGTACTACCGGGCTTTATCCGGAAAGATCAGGGAAAAGAATTGAACCGGGGAAGAAACAGGCGGATAAGAATATTTTCCGGCGGGGCGGGGGCGGCGGCCGCCAGGGGGCGCCTGGCGCTGGGAGCGGTGATCCTGGCGCTGGCGGTTATCTGTCCGGGGGAAGGGGCGAGGGCCCGGCCGGCCGGGCAAGAGCAGGGAGATCGCGGGCAGGACCAGAGAGATAACGCCGTTTTCATGCGCGAGCACGCCCGGGCCGCCCGGTTGCTGTCGCAGAAAAGCTTTAACGAAGCCGTGAGGGTGCTGGAAAGACTCCACCGGGATCATCCCCAGTCCCGGGAAGTCATAGAATTGCTTTCCAAATGCTATCTCCAGATGGGCCGGCCGGCTCAGGCCATAAGCTTTCTGGAGGATTACCTGCGCCGTAATCCTCCCTCCTTTATGATGATTAGGAACCTGGGCGAGGCTTACCTCGATACCGGAGAGAAAGAGCAAGCGGTGCGCGTCTGGCATTCCATTCTGGAGGGAGACGACGATAGCGGGCAGTACTACGGCTCGGTGGCGAAAATGGAGTGGGACGCCGGCATGTACGACCGGGCCCTGGAAACCCTGCGGGAAGGAACGAAGTTCGAGAAATTTTTCATCCAGAATTCCCGGGAGCTGATAAGGCTGGAAATGTTGCTGGACAGGAGCCAGGATGCTTTTCGCGATGAACTGATCCTGCTCTCCCGGAGCGGCGAGCTGAATCTGAGGCAGGCTTCGGGAGTGCTGGAATCCTTCCGGGAGGCGGGTCTCCCGGCCGATCTTTTATCCCTGGTAGATTCGATGGCGGTGAAGGGGGAGAGGCACTCCCGGTTCTTCCGTTATCTCCATACGCTGATGCTGGTGGAAAGGGATGAATACGAGGAGGCCCGCGCCTATGTACGGGATTCTGCCGCGGGGGGAGAGGAGGACCAGGAAGCCTATGGATTCGCGGTTCAGCTGTTCCTGATGAAACATAAGAGAGGACAGCGGGATTTCGAAGCCTTCCTGGGTGAAACGATAGATCTTTTTATGGAAAGGTATAAGGCGACCCACCTGGCCCCGGGGATGATCTACCTGATGACCGAGCGTCAGCTGGAGACCGCCGCCGCCGATCCCGGAACCGGGCGCGCGGAATATGAGCGGATCCGCCGGATGCTGGAAGAATTGGTCTCGCATCCGCTCGGAGGACCCTATCTCCAGAAAGCGGCGCTGCTTAAGGCCGGCGTCGAGCTGGAGCTGCTAGGCCTGCCGGGGGAGGCGTTGACCACCCTGGGAGGGGCGATCCGGAGGGGGAGAACCACCTCCCCGGCCCTGGAGGAGCTAAGAATGAGGGCA
This sequence comes from Candidatus Krumholzibacteriota bacterium, assembly GCA_016926065.1. Lineage (GTDB taxonomy): Bacteria > Krumholzibacteriota > Krumholzibacteriia > Krumholzibacteriales > Krumholzibacteriaceae > JAFGPI01. Next base: position 18,428 of record JAFGPI010000112.1, on the reverse strand, counting down.
TTGCTGGCCTCCGGGCGGTGGAGCGAGGCGGAAAAAAACCTGGGGCGGCTGGCCGGCAGCCCCGATTCGAATCTGGCCGTGATGGGAGAATACGGCCTGGGAAAGATGTTTTTCTTGTCCGGAAAGTACAACCGGGCCGTGGATAAACTATCCGCCCTGGCCCGGGAGCATCCGGGAAGCGAGTGGGCGAATGACGCCTTGGAAATAGCCATCCTGACCAAGGAGTCGCTGCAGGAGGGCGAGGCGCCGCTGAACCTTTTTACCGCGGGGCTGCGGGTGTCTCTGCGGGGGGGATATGGAGAGGCGGCCGACAGCCTGGAAGCTCTGCAAAACAGGTACAAGGGATCTGTTCTGGTGCCCCGTTCCCTGTGGGTGGGAAGCGCCTGGAAAAGGAGTGCCGGGAGGAAGGAGGAAGCCCGGGGGGATCTGCAGAGGCTCTGCGAGCTCTATCCTCTCCACGAGCTGGCTCCCCGCGCCCTGGAGAGGCTGGGTGAATATTGGGAGGCCGAGGACCCGGCCGCGGCCGCCGGCTATTACGCCCGGGCGCTGGATAGATATCCGGACGACCCTTTCGCGGATAGAGTGAGAAGCAGGTATATAAGGATCAGAAAAATCCTTCCGCCTGGAGGGGAGGAGGAGTAAGCGGATGCGAAACGTCTCGATCTGTCTGCTGGCCGCGGCGGTGGCCTGGGGGATGGCGACCTCCGCGTCAGCGGATATTCTGGTACCCATGGATCTTTCCCAGACCAACCATCTCAAGGCATACGGCCTGGCCTGGCATGTTCTCTCCCGGGGCGGCAACGTCAAGTGGCTGCTCAATTACCGGGGCGGGTCGTTCCTGATCCCGGAGATTCCAGGCCTGGGCATGGAGGCGAAGATTCGAAACGTGCTCCTGGAGAGGGTGGAGGGAGACGCGGTGGCGGAGATATACCGGCAGATCGAGCAACACAACATGGAGATCATACTGCTGGAAAAGGCCCCGGAAATAGCCATTTACGCTCCGCCCAACAAACAGCCCTGGGATGACGCGGTGATGATGGCCCTGGATTACGCTCAGATACCTTACGATATCGTGTACGACCGGGAGGTGCTGGCAGGAGAGCTGGATAGATACGACTGGCTGCATCTCCACCATGAGGATTTTACCGGTCAGTACGGCAAGTTCTATGCCGGCTACCGCTATGCGGAATGGTATGTTCAACAGCAGGTTCTGTATGAAAAGATAGCCTCTTCGCTGGGATTCAAAAAAGTATCGGAGGAGAAAAAAGCGGTGGCCGAAAGGATTCGGGAATACGTCAGGGCGGGGGGATTTCTGTTTGCCATGTGTTCGGCCTGCGACACCATAGATCTGGCTCTGGCGGCGGGGGGAATCGATATCGTGCCCCGGGAATACGATCATGACGGGGTCTCCCCGGGGTGTCAGCAAGCGCTGGATTTTGAAAGATGCTTCGCCTTCGAAAATTTTACCCTGATCATGGACCCCGACGTTTACGAATTTTCGGATATCGATATGACCCCCAACGCTTCCCAGAGGGGCGAAAGCAACGATTATTTTTCACTCTTCGAGTTTTCCGCCAAGTACGATCCGGTACCAACCATGCTGGTGCAGAACCACGTATCGGTGATAAAGGGATTCATGGGACAGACCACGTCATTCCGGAAAAGCCTGATCAAGAAGAAGGTAGTTCTGCTGGGGGAAGTGAAGGGGAGGGATGAGGCCAGATATATTCACGGCAACCTGGGAAAGGGCACCTTTACTTTTTTAGGCGGGCATGACCCCGAGGATTACCATCATTTCGTGGGCGATCCCCCCACCGATCTTAATCTCTACCCCGGCTCGCCGGGATACAGGTTGATCCTGAATAACATACTGTTTCCGGCGGCCCGGAAGAAGGAACAGAAAACCTAGGGCCAGGGCGTAGCAAGGGAGGTTTCGCTTGCGGATATTCATGAAGAAATTCGATCTGTTCATAACCTTTTCCCTGACGGCCATCATCTATTTCGCCGGTTTGGGGCTGACCCGGCTGTACGGCCCGGAGGCGGTCCCCATACTTTTCTGCCTGCTCTTACTGGTCGTCCTCCTGTTCCTGTTCGAGATTTACCGGCGCCTGGCGCGCCATATCCGGGGCGTCGGCCGGGGGCGGAACGAATCTCCCCTGCGGGATATCATTCTGGGAAACCGGAGTTGCCGCCGCTTCCACCAGGACGCCCCGGTGTCCTGCGGGTCGCTGAAGGAGCTGCTGGAACTGGCTCGCCTCTCCCCCTCGGCGGCCAATCTCCAGCCCCTGAAGTATATCGTATCTTGTGATCCTTCGGCCAACAACCGGATTTTTCCCTGCCTTTCCTGGGCCGGGTATATCGAGGACTGGCCCGGCCCGGCGGAGGGGGAAAGGCCCGCCGCCTATATAATTATCCTGGGGGATACGGAAATCAGGGATTCTTTTGGATGCGATCACGGCATAGCGGCCCAGAGCATAATGCTGGGGGCCGTGGAAAAGGGATTGAGGGGATGTATTATTGGCTCGATACACCGGGAAAAGCTGCGGCGGGAGCTCGATATTTCCCCGCGCTACGAGATTTTGCTGGTTATAGCCCTGGGGACCCCGGCGGAGAAGGTTATGCTGGAGAAGGCCGGGGTGGACGGTGACATAAAATACTGGCGCGGGGCCGATCAGGTGCATCATGTGCCCAAAAGGACCCTGGAGGAGATATTTCTGCGCAGGATATAATCCCGGCGGCGTCATTTTCTCTTGACACTGTTCGCGAAAGTGGAGACTATGTAAAATCTGAAGGTAAGGATAGATGGGTTAGTGTGGTATTAACGCGGAGATGGAGGTGAACGATCCGGTGAGGGGGAACCGGAAGGGGAATATGACGGAAGTTTTTACTGGATGTCTTAAATGTAATAAAGGGGTACTCCTGCCCTTGTCCGATTACGGAAGAGATGGAGCCCCGATACGTTACAAGGCCTGGGTGTGTAACAATCCTGATTGCGGTTTTAACATCCGCATAGATAACGGGGAGATAAGTCTGGGTAAAGAGTTGGTTCAATCCACCAAGTGACGATCCCCGGGAATTTATCGATAGAGCAGGAAACCATGGCGGTTTCCTGTTTCTATATGCGCCGGGCGCGCAATCTTTCCAAAAGGTACAATCCCATTCCCAACACCAAGCCCGACACTATTATCCAGGCGGCCGAGGGAGAGGATGATTCCCCCCCGCGAATGGCCTCCTCGCCGGTAAAGTGCAGCCTCAGCAGGGAAACGAAATTGAACAGGGCGTGGGAGATGAAGGAATAGCTGAGGTTGCCGGTCCGGTAGAAGAGGTACCCCAGAATAAGGCCCAGGGTCATGATGCCGGGAATCAGGGTCAGGCTGAAATGAACGGCTCCGAAAAGGAACGAGGCCAGGAAAACGGCGGGGAAACCCTTCATGTTCCGTTGAAATATGCGCTGAATGAATCCCCGGAAGAGAAGTTCCTCCGCCGCCGGGGCCACCAGCACGATACCCAGAAAGATGTACAGGAACGATAGGGTCCCTTTGGGCTTGATCGAGAGGATAAAATTGATATAATCGGTATCCACCGGACGGGCTCTGTCGAAATATTCCGTTATCATATCGACCGGCAGGATGGCCCCGGCGGTAAGGAGGATAACCGACAGGGTGCTGGTCCAGTCCAGGCTCCGGATCCTGTATTCGTGAAAGAAGTTACACCCGAATTTCCGGGCCAGCAGGTAAGGGGGCAGGATAAAGCCGGCCGCCGAGGGAAGGGTGATCGATAAGACGATGTTTCCATTCTGGTACAGAAGCCCCACCAGGGAAGAGAAGACCAGATAACAGGCCAGGGCGAAAAAGAGGAGAAAGTAGTTGTTCAGGTAATCAAATATGATCGACCCGGACGGGGGGAGGTTTCCGTTGGATTGGAATCGATTTTCCTCGTCGCTCATAGGAACAAGATATAATGGCGGCCGGGCAGGCGGCAAGCGGAAAGGGACAAATGATAAAGCTGATAATCTTCGATCTGGACAACACGCTGACCGATTTCATCCGCATGAAGGATAGTTCGATAGAGGCGGCGATAAAGGCCATGATCGATGCCGGGCTCGATTTTCCCGCCCCCCGGATTCACGCGGAAATCTATCAGATCTATGCTGAGGAGGGAATCGAGTACCAGAAGGTCTTTAACAAGTTGCTGGTAAAGCTGATCGGCCAGGTAGACTACCGGATACTGGCGGCGGGGATAGTGGCCTACCGGAAAGCCCGGGAAGCGGCACTGGTTCTTTATCCCCACGTGAACCGCACCCTGCTCACCCTGATTAAAAGGCAGATAAAACTGGCCGTGGTCTCCGACGCCCCGCGCCAGGAAGCCTGGCTGAGATTATGTTATCTTCAACTCCAGCACATATTTGACGTGGTGGTGGCGTTCGAGGATACGGGGGAGCATAAACCGAGTCCGGAGCCTTTCCGGATGGTGCTGTCGCGGCTGGGTATGAAACCGGAGGAAGCCTTGATGATCGGCGACTGGCCGGAGAGGGATATAGTGGGGGCCTCGGAACTGGGGATAAAAACCGTTTTTGCCAGGTATGGAGATACCTTTGGAACGCGGGATTCGGGCGCCGATTATGATGTCGAGGATATATCGGAATTAATCAAGATAGTGGATAACCTCAATGGCCGGGAACCGAAAGGAAAGCGCTAATGTACGTGGTCACCAGCGAACAGATGCGGATGCTGGATGAGGAGACGATCAGCCGGTTCACTCCGGGACTAACGCTCATGGAGCGGGCGGGCCAGGGAATATTTGAATCGATCACCAGCAGACTGGAAGGAGCGCCGAAAAAGTGCGTTTCGATATTTCTGGGCCGGGGCAACAATGCCGGAGACGGCTTGGTGGTGGCCAGGCTGCTGGCCGATTCCGGAATGAAGATTATTCTGCTGTACCTGCATGAGCCGGAGAGTTTGTCCCCGGACGCTTTCAAGAACCATACCCGTTTAAAAAAGTTCCGGAGCCGGGGAATGATAGAGGAAATCTATCTGTACCTGGCCGAGGGGAGGCAGAAGGCGGTCCAGGCCCTGATAGACAGCGATCTGCTGGTCGACGCCCTGCTGGGAACGGGACTGAACAGCCCGGTGCGCGGCAACTATGCCGCGGTGATCGAGATGATTAACGGCAGCGGCCTGCCGGTGGTGGCGGTGGATATACCATCGGGGATCCACGGCACTTCCGGCCGGAGGCTGGGAACGGCCGTGAAGGCCGGGCTGACGGTGACCCTGGGACTTCCCAAGACCGGCTCCGTATTCTACCCGGGGAAGGGATTTACCGGATCGCTGGAAGTGGTCGATATCGGCATCCCCCCCGAGGTGATAGCTGAGAAGGACATTAAAACACATATCTTGGACCGGGACACTGCTCTGGCCGATCTGCCCCGGCGCGATCCCACCTCGCACAAATTTCAGTGCGGGTCCCTGCTGGTAGTGGCCGGAAGCCGCCGCTACAGCGGGGCCGCTTATCTTACCGCCCTCTCGGCCTTGAGAACCGGATGTGGAATCGTCTACCTGGCCGCTCCCGAATCGATCCGGACCGTGATCCAGTCGTCCGCCCCCGAGGTGATATTTATTCCCCTGCCCGAAACCGGATCCGGCTCCATCGATCTTCGAGCGATCGATCTCCTTTTCTCCAGCCGGCGCATAAACGCCGCCGCCCTGGGACCGGGAGTGACCACGGAGGATGAGACGGTGGCGTTGGTGAAGGAATTTGTCTCCCGCTGCCAGGTGCCGGTCCTTCTGGACGCCGACGGGATAAACGCCTACCGGAACGATTTCGCGTCCCTGAAGAAGTGCGCGGAGGACAAGGATATCGTGATATCTCCCCATGGAGGTGAATTGAAAACCCTTGCCGGGATCGAACCGGAGGAGGACCCGCTGCCCCGCCTGGAGCAACTCTCCTCCCTGGTAAGGGGATCACGCGTAACCCTGGTGCAAAAGGGCGCGCCCACGGTTATCGCCCATCCGGACGGAAGAATCGATATCAACGTGTTCGGGCACCCCGGAATGGCGACGGCGGGCAGCGGAGACGTGCTTTCCGGCGCCCTGGCGGGATTTCTGGCCCAGGGGGCCTCTCCCGCGGCGGCGGCCCGGACCGGGGTTTACCTCCATTCCCGGGCGGCGGAAATCGCGGCCGCGGAAGTGGGGGAAAGAGCAATGATAGCCGGTGATTGCCTGGAGGCCCTGCCCCTGGCCATGCGGGAGCTGGAGGAATATGGAGATACGGGCCGGATGTTCCGGCCCTTCCCCGGATAGAGGGAAATTCCCCGGCCCTCGGGGAGAACGGAATTCTTATCAGGGAAAGAGACGTCATAAGGTTGTTGCGGGAGAGTTTTCCGGATGCCGGTATCGGGGATGACGCGGCCGTGATCGATCCTCCCGCGGGGAAGCTGTTGTTCGCCGCCGACGCGGCGGTGGAAAACGTGCATTTCAACAGGGGCTATTCCACCCTCAGCCAGGTGATACAGAAGCTGATCAGCGCCAATGTGTCCGATATTTTCGCCATGGGAGGAGAACCGCTCCGGCTCCTGTTCACCGCCGGACTTGCCCCCGGTGCCGGAGGGGAGGAAATCGCCGCCCTGGTGGAAGGACTGAAGATTGGACGCCGGGTCTATGGCGTCGAAATAGCGGGAGGAGACACCGTCCTCTCCCCCGGGGGGTATTTTTTCAATATCGCCATTCTGGGCTCCACCGGAGGTAAGGATCCCCTGGCCCGGGGGGGAGCCAGGGAGGGAGACCGGCTGGTTCTGGGCGGCAACTGCGGAGGATCGAAAGCGGGGTTGCTCCTGCTGGAGGGCCTTCACCGGGGCGGAGGAGGAAATAGGCGGCTGGAACAATTAATCCCCCGGGGGGAAAAGGGGCGCCGGGCCGTGCGGGAGGCCGCCGCCGGCCTGTCCCTCTTGACCGGGCGGGAAGAGCTGGAGGATATATGCCGGGAGCGGCGCCTGCCCCCCGGCACCGGGAAACTGCTCGATCTGATCAAACAGCATCTCGTCCCCCTGGCCGTGAAGATACCGGAACGGGCGGAAAAGGGAGAAGGGGCGCAAGTCCACGCCCTGATTGATGTCAGTGACGGATTGGCCCGGGATCTAAGATCTCTATGCGCGGAAAGCGAAACGGGCGCGGTAATCTATGCCGACCGGCTGCCCCTTCCCCCGGTATTGCGGGAGAGGGACGCCGGGGAAGGTGATTTCCTTCTCCAACTGGCCCTTTCCAGCGGGGAAGAATATATTCCCCTGGCCGCCGTGGGCGGGAGGGACGAAGATGAGACTCCCCCCTGGGGAACGGTAATTGGGAAAATCACTCCCTCCGGGGAGGGGATAACCTGGAGCGGAGGGGACGGGAAAAGGGCCGCTCTTCCCGCTGGGGGATACGAACATCGATTTTAAGCGGGGGGGGTGTCCCCCACTGCGCGCCGGAGAGGAGAACGGGTCTTGCGAGGCCGGGAATCCACCAGGGAAAAGCTGGTACTGGGTATCGAGACTTCATGCGATGACACCTCCTGCGCCATCTATTCCTCCCGCCGGGGGATCCTCCTTCACCGTACGGCCGTTCAGCTCGATCACGCCAGATTCGGCGGGGTGGTGCCCGAGATCGCCTCCCGCTCGCACCTGGTGACCTTGCCTCCCCTCTATGATTCGGTGATGGAACGGGCGGGGCTGGAGCTGGACGACCTGGCCGGAATCGGGGTGACGAACGGGCCCGGGCTCACCGGATCGCTGCTGGTGGGCCTTTCTTTTGCCAAGGCGCTTTCCTACGGCAGCGGCGTTCCACTGGTGGGAATCCATCATCTGGAGGGGCACATCCTGGCCAATGCGCTGGGGGGTGAGTTCGATACCCCGGCGGTGGTCCTGGTGGTCTCCGGGGGGCATACGCAGCTCTTTCAGGTGAAGCACATCGGCAGCTATGAATTTTTGGGAGGGACCAGGGATGACGCGGCCGGGGAGGCCTTCGACAAGATAGGCAAGTTGCTGGGATTGCCATTCCCCGGCGGTCCCGCGGTGGAGCAGGCGGCCCGCGGAGGTGCGCCGGAGGCCTACGATTTTCCCCGGGCCCTGAAGAGTACGGGGAAATGCGATTTTTCTTTTTCCGGGTTGAAAACCGCGGTTAGGCTCAAGGTGGAGGAGTTGGGGCGGCTGAGCGAGCGCCAAATCGGCGATGTGGCGGCCTCCGCCCAGGAGGCGATAGTCGATATACTGGTGAGGAAATCGCTCCTGGCCGTAAAACAGGCCGGATGCCCCAGTTTCTATATAGCCGGGGGGGTGGCGGCGAACGGCCGCTTGCGCGAAAGGATGCGGACCGAAATGGAGAGGGAGCAAATAGCCGTTTCCTGGCCTCCGGTTGAATACTGCACGGACAACGCGGCGATGATCGCCTGCGCCGCCTACCACCACCTGCGCTCGGGCCGGAGTGACGGCCTGGACCTCAACACCTTCCCCCGGGGAGAGCTCGTATCCTGGAATACCTCCGGCCCCTGAGCGGCCTCAGGTCCCCTCCCCTTCCCGCCGCCCTCCGGGGACGTGGATTTGGAGGCCGGATATCCCCCCGCGGGATTATGACCCGGCGGATCGGCTCTCTATCCGTTTCTTTATGCAAATCTACCAGTCGATTAAGTTTCACTTATGCGAAAAACCCCCTCCGGCCGCGTTCCCTCCTCCCCGCGGGCCATAGCCCTCAATCCCATTAATGGCAACGTGTTACAGCAATTTCGCGGCGGACATAACTTGGCATGTTAATTGCCAAACATGTTTTGGCTATTGGTGTAAGCTGTTTTCTAAGATTTTGAAGGATTGCGGGATATTCCCAGCCTAAGGGTCGGATGAATGCATCGAAGAGAAGATAGAGACAAGAGAAAAATACTTGTAGTCGATGATGAAGAGCATATTCGCAAGATTCTGCAATTTCAACTCGAGAAGCACGGATATGACGTGAAGATCGCCGAGAACGGCGAGATCGCAGTGGAAATGGTACGCCGCGAGTTTCCGGATCTGATCATGCTGGACCTGATGATGCCGAAGATCGATGGATTCGAGGTGTGCCGGCGGCTGCGCAGTGATTTTCAGACCAGCCAGATCCCCATAATCATGCTTACCGCCAAGAGCGATCTCAACGATAAGATCAAGGGCCTGCAAGGGGGGGCCAACGATTATCTGGTCAAACCCTATTCGAACGAGGAAATGATCCTGCGGGTCCGGAACGTGCTGGAATGGAGCGAGAAGCAGAAAAACGCTAATCCGCTGACCGGTTTTGCCGGCAACAAGGCTATCGAGAAAGAGTTGCAGCGCAGGATCGAGCGGGGAGAAGCCTTCGCCTTCCTGTATATAGATATCGATAATTTCAAGGCCTACAACGATTACTACGGATACCATAAGGGGGACGAATCGATCCTCTTTCTGGCCGATATCATAACCGAATCAGTCAATTCCCTGGGGGGAGCCAACGACTTCGTGGGCCATATCGGCGGAGACGATTTTATCGTCATAACCTCCCTGGAGCGCGCCGAATTCATTTCGCGCCAGATTATTGACGAATTCGATAAAGGCTCGCTGGTATTGCTGAGTGAGGAAGATATCAGAAGGGGATACCTGGAAATCAGAAGCCGGCTGGGTGAAATCAGGCGGATTCCGCTGATGTCCCTGACCATCGCACTGGTTGTGGACGAGGGAAGTCGGTTGAAGCATTTCGCGCAGGTCAGCGATATCGCTTCTGAGTTGAAGAAGTTCGGTAAAGGAATGACGGGGAGTGTGGTCGTACGCGAAAGAAGAAAAGAAAATGCTCCGGCGGAAAAAATATGAGTCCGGCGGGATGCAGGGGGCCTCGCTGCGCCGCACCGTTTAGTCCATAGGGCACGACCGCGGGGGTTGGAATCCGGCCCGGGAGGCGCGGAAATTGGCAAGTGTCACTAAAACCAAGCAGATCGACCAGTACGAGAAGATTATCCTGAACACCACCCGGGAGGTGGAGTCGCTCCGGGGAGAGTTGAGCCGCTATAAGGGGATCTTCGACTCCGCCCGGCTGGTTATCGGCCACGAATTCGTCAAGCCCCTGACTTCCATCAACGGTTACGTGGAGCTTTTGGAAAGCAAGCTGATGGGAAAGGCCGGTAATGACGAAAGCCGGTATTTCGCCCAGATCAAGCAGGCGGTCCGGCAGCTGGAGGAACTGGTAGAGTCCTTCGTGCAGATGCTGCGCTTCGATAGCTGGACGGAGCAGCGGGAGGGCTTCGAAGAGATCGATCTGTATGAATTGGTGGGGGAGATATCCGGCGCCTATGGCTCTTTCCCCGGCCGGGTGATTAACCGGATAGACCGGAGTCTTCCCAAGATTTGTCAGAAAAAGAAATACCTGCGAATCGTGCTGGACAATCTCATTTCCAACGCGGTGAAGCACGGGGGAGGCTCCCGGCCGGCTTACGTCCGGGCCAGCATAAAAAAAGACCGGAGGAAGATTTCCGGGGAACGCCAGTTGGTGGTGGAGGTGGTGGATAACGGGAAAGGACTCCCCCGGGAAGAGCTGGAGGAGATCTTCAATCCTTTTTACCGGGGAGAGGGCGGAGATCAAATTTCCGGATTGGGATTGGGCCTGACGCTGGTTAAAAATATCGTGTCGATTATGATGGGAGACATCCAGATAAAGAGTGATCCCGGAAAGGGAACCACCGCCACCTTCAGGGTTCCCCTTCCGGCTGAGAAAAAAGATCCGGGAGAGAGAATCGGTTGAGGATCAAACCATGAAGACCATGGAGAAAAAAGAAATCAAGGCTGGCTCCTACGTCAGCATACCGCAGATAAGAATGATCGAGTTGGTGGTCATTTTTTGCATTGTATACGTGGCCCGGGAAATGGCGGGATTCGACTACCGCAGCGGCATAATCGTCCTGATTTTCATGGGATCGGCCCTGCTGAACCTTCTGGCCGCGGGAGTGGAAAAAAGGCTCTCCCCCGTCTCCGCCGCCTCCGGTGACAAGAATCGCTGCTGGAACTGGGTGACGGTTTTTATAGATGTCGCCACCGTTCTCAGTCTGGTGTATTTCACCGGAACCGCCCAAAGCCCTTTCATGTTCCTGGTGGTGATCCCCTTGTTTTTCGCCGGCCGGTTGTTGCCCGCCTTGAAATCGGGAATAGTGGTCACCGCGGTGACCATCGGCGTGATCGCCACCCTCGGCGCCCTGGAGTTGAAGGGGCTGATTCCGCATTATTCGTGTTACGCTCCCGGAGTAGACGGCACCTTGAATACGCATTATCTCATCGGCTCTCTCCTGGTGTTGACCGGATTCATGAGCCTGCTGACCTATCTTTTCAGCACCTTCTACGATAATTTTGAAATCTATTTCTGGCGGGCCGAGAACCGGCTCATGAATTCGCGCCAGAGAATTCTGGAGCTAACACGGCTGTACGATATTAGCCTGGGTATCAATTCGGTGATCAGCCTGGATACCTTGCTCAAGATGGTATGCAAGGAGATAACCCTTCTGTTGAGAAGGCCCTGGGCCTCCGTGATCCTCCTCTCCCCCAATCAGGGAGTCATAAAATTCGTGGAGCTCAGCAGCCAGGGAGTGATGAGCCGCGATCCCACCGAAGGGATGAACAGCGATCCCCTGCTGCTGGAAGTGCACCAGCTGGAGGAAGGGATCGTGATCGACGACGTGGAAAAAAACGAAATTTCCTCTAAATCACCCCTGGTAAACGGCAAGGGTCTAAAACCGCTGTTGGTGGTCCCCATCCTGTCCGGGCGGGATACCATAGGGATGCTGGTGGTGGGAGACCAGGCCAACGAAATCTTCACCGAGGAAGACGTGCGCCTGCTCACCATACTGTCGGGGCAGGTGGCCACGGCCATCGAGAAGAGCAGGCTCTACGAGGTGATGAGCGGCAGGATCAGCCGGCTGGAACATGAAACGGAAAAGCTCGAAACCGCCAACAAAATGAAGATGGGCTATATTTCTCATCTTTCGCACGAATTCAAGACCCCCCTCACCTCCATAAAAGCCTACGTGGAATCCCTGCGGGACAACCTGGACGATCCCGATTTTCAGGAGAAGAACGATTTCCTGGAGGTTATTTCCACCGAGACCGATCGTCTCATCCGGATGGTCAACAAGGTCCTGGATATTTCCAAGATCGAATTCGGACAGAGATCCTTGCGGAGAAAGGTTTTTAATCTTCCCCGGCTGATCGCCGACGTGGAATATTCACTGCAGCCCTATCTGCAGGAGAAGGGCCTGCACTTGATCGTCACCATGCCCGAGGAAATTCCGCCGGTGGACGGCGACGAGGATCTCATCAAGCAGGTCTTCATCAATCTAATCAGCAACGCCATAAAGTTTTCTCCGCACGGATCCAGGATTTTTGTTGCCGCCGCGGAGGACGCGGTGTCGATAAAGGTGACCATTCAGGATGAAGGGGTGGGTATACCGGAGGAAGATCTGAAAAACATATTCAAGCAGTTCTATCAGGCCGGCAACGGGCCCAACGAAGGGGTGGGCCTGGGGCTGGCCATAGTTAAGAATATCATCGAACAGCACGGAGGGTATATCCAGGTGGCCAGCGACGAGGGGAAAGGAGCCAATTTCGTCTTTACCCTGCCCAAGGAGCACCATTTCAACGATCTGCTCGGATATATATTCAATTCCGTGGACGCCCGCGAGGAAATCCAGGAGTTCTTCCAGCTGTTCGTGAGGGTGGTCGCCGAGATGCTGTCGGCCAAGATCGTATCCCTGATGCTTCTGGATCAGGGGCGGAAAGAACTCTTTATCAAGGACGCCTACGGGCTGGACGAGTCGGTGGTGGAAAGAACCCGGGTGAAGATCGGGGAAGGCATCGCCGGCAAGGTGGTGGAATCGGGCCAGCCCCTGTTGATCGAGGACATAGAAAAAACGGACATAAATAATAACAAGAATAATCCTCAATATGAGACCAAGTCGCTGTTAAGCATTCCGCTGGTGGTGGGATCCACGGTGATCGGCGTGATAAACGTCAACAACAAGACTTCGGGGAATCCCTTCACCCGCGATGACCTGGCCCTGCTGATCAGCTTGGGGCAGCGATTCGCCAAAGCGGTGGAAAGGATGAGATCGGCGGAAAATTTCCACTCTTTCCTGCGGGAGGCGATAATGTCGCTGCGCTCTCTCCTGAATGTTTGCCAGAACGACAAGAGCGGCATGAAGAAAAAACTGATGGAGTGGACCGTGGAGGTGTCGCGGAAACTGAGATTGAGCGAAAAAGAGATACAGGTGATCCAGTACGTGTCCAGCGTTCACGATGTGGGTATGACCAGTATCAGCGAGGAAATTTTACGCAAAACCCTGGAGTTAACCTCCCAGGAAATTGAGGAGATAAGAAAACATCCCCAGCGGGGAGCCACCATCATGCGGCCCCTGGAATTCGTGGAACTGGTCAGCCAGAACATCCTGTTTCACCACGAGCGGGTGGACGGCAAGGGCTATCCGATGGGGCTCAAGGGAGACCAGATTCCGGTCGGTTCCCGGATTCTGGCCGTCCTGGACGCCTATATTTCCATGATCAGCTCCCGGCCTTTCAGGCGCCGGCTGGCGGTGTCGGAATCCATCGATGAACTGGTCCACAACGCCGGCGCCCAGTTTGATCCGGAAGTGGTGAGCGCGTTCGTGGAAGTGCTTATGGATGAAGGAATAATCGAAGTGGAGGAATACACCAGCATCAACGACCGGTTGAGATTCGGGGGCAAGCACCACGCGGCCCATTAACCGGGGGGAGTGGATTTGTTCGGCAGCGGTATGGAGAATATTTTTATCCGGGAAACCGGCACGGTCACCTATCTGATACTGGTTTTGGTGATGTCGACCACCTGTATGGGGAGGGCTCTGGCCGGCCGGCAGGGTGAAAGGCGCGGGAATGGATGGCTCTTCGGCGCGGCCCTGTTCCTCCTCCTGCTGTCGAAGGTGCTTTTCGTGTATCCCTATTTCGCGGAGCGGGAGCTGTTTGATGTTATTTACGCGCTGTCCGCCCTGGCCGGTTTGTATCTCTTGTCCCTGTCGGCCGGCCCGGAGCGGCCGGAAAAAGACAGCCGGGGGCGCTGCCGTCAATTGACCCTGATGCCCCTGGGCACGGGATTGGTGCTGGGGGGAGGATTGCTCCCCTGGCTGATCGGCAGAACTCCGGGCGCGGGGATGGTAACGGCATTGTTGGCCTTCACCGCCCTGGCTCCCCTGGGAAGCGCGGCTGGATTTGTCTGGAAGCGGGGAAAGGCGAAGTACCGGCCGCCCCTTTCCGTCTCCGTCGCGTTTCTGCTGATGGCCGGAGCGGTATCCCTGGGGGGAGCGATCTCCTTGAATATAACCGGGCCCGATTTCTTCTGGAGGCAGCTATTCGCCCTCCTGGACGTGGCGGGATTATTCCTCCTGCTGGCCGGTCATGATTTCCGGAATTTACCGGAGAAGGCGCTGGGGTTCTCTTCCCGCGGGAGTGAAAGCCGTGAGCGGGGAGGGCAATTCCCGGCCCCGCGGGCGGGGGAGTCCGGAATAGGGTCCCGGGTGCCGGAGCTGAGCCGGAATATAGTGGCCGGAAAGCAGGCGCAGGTCATATACCGGGATATCGCCCAGGCGGTGGCGGAGGAAGCGGGCGTAAGGTTCGTGCTGATCCGGACGGCCCGCTACGATGAAAACCGGTTGGAACCGAAGAGCTACGTGAAAGACGGAAAAGTAAAGGCTGTCCCCTCCTTTTCCATGATCCTGAAAAAGAGTAAATGCCTGCATCACTGTAATCCGGCGAACGCCCTGCGGGGCGGATACGCGCTGGACCGGGAGGCCCTGGGCCCAGACGGGGAAGCCTTCGTTCCGGCCGGCGAGGGCTGGATGGCAGACAGCATTTTCCTCTTCCCCCTGATAGATAAAAAAACGGTGTGGGGACTCTTTACCGTGGGTTATATTAATCCTGATTCTCCGGGAAATATTCCCTCGGTGCTGGAGCGGTACGCGGACAATCTAATGGAGATCTGCAAGAGAGAATATTTCCGGGACAAGCTGCACGATAAGGATAAGGCGATTTCCGCCTGCAAGGAGGAGCTGGAGAGTGCGAACCAGTTAAAATCCAACTTTTTATCGATCGTTTCACACGAACTCCGCACCCCCCTGACATCCATCAAGGCTTACACCGAGACCCTGATGGACAACGTGGGAACGATCAAGCGGGATATCATAAGCGATTTCCTCCGGGTTATGAACGAGGAGAACGAGAGAGTGATAAAGCTGGTGGATAACATCCTGAGCTACTCCTGCTTGGAGACCGGTCATTTGAAGGTGGAGAAGAAACCCTGCAACCTGAACCGGATGCTGGAGAACGTGCTGGAGGACCTGGAAAAAGATTTTTCGGAAAGAAACGTCAACCGCGAGCTGAAGCTTCCCAAGACCGACGTGATCATGGACGCGGATAACGAGCTGATCAGGCAGCTTTTAAATAATTTGGTAAGTAACGCCGTTAAATTCGCCCCGGAAAATGGTTGCGTGGTGGTGAGCCTGGAGGAGGAAGCTTCCAACGCCCGGATCATCGTGCAGGACAACGGAAAGGGAATTCCGGAGGATCAGCTGGAGAAAATTTTCGAGAGATTTCATCAGGTGGACGCCAGCAACACGCGGGAGCATGGGGGTTCGGGGCTGGGGCTGGCAATCTGCAAGAATATCGTTGAATGGCACGACGGGCACATCTGGGTGGAAAACGTGAAAGAGGCCGGGGCCAAGTTCGTGGTTATACTTCCCATGAAGGATATCGTTGTCCGGCGGCCCTCCGGAAGCGAGTTTGTCGGCTCGGTGAGATTCGAGAGGGAAAGGTATCTTTCCCTGCTGGTGGAAATGCTGGCGGAATTTCTCCAGGCGCGGAAGGCCTCGATAATGCTTTTGAGCCGGGATAAGCGGAACCTGCACGTATGCGCCGCCAAGGGGCTGGATCCGGAATTCGTCCAGAACACGAAACTGGAGGCGGGGGCCCGGATCGCCGGCAAGGTGCTGCTGGATGGAGAATCGCTTCACGTTTTCAATATAGAGAAAGACCGGAAGGTGGGGCGGCCGAACAACTCGGCCTATTACGACACCCGTTCCTTTATTTCGGTGCCCCTCCGGGATGGCCAGGATGTCATCGGAGTCCTCAACGTGAGCGATCACGTGGATAACCGGGAGTTCACCCAGGCCGACCGGGAAATACTGGAATCGCTCAACGCGGTGATCGCCGGCATGCTCAAGAAACTGGATGCCTACGAGACCGTGTCCGCCAACTTTGATAAATTGAAGGAGGCCATGAAGAGCATCCTGCATATCCGGGAAAGCTGGGGCAGCCGTAACCTGGTGAACTATACCCTGATCGCTTTGGCGGTGGGGGAGAGGCTCAGCCTGGACGAAGCGTCCCTGACCGCCCTGCGGATGGGAATGAACATGTACGATCTGGGAATGATGAAGGTGCCGCGCAGTATCAGGGTCAAGAAGGAAGCCCTCACCGAAGGCGAATGGCACAAGCTGCGTGAACATCCGGCCATGGGATACGCCCTGGTCTCTCCCATGGGGCTGGAGGAACGCATAATGAGAATAATCAAGAGCCATCATGAGCAGTTCGACGGAAGCGGGTATCCGGAAGGCTTGATCAGGGAGGAGATCCCCATAGAAGCCAGGATCATCAACGTGGTGGATTCCTTCCGGGCCCTGATTACCCAGGGTCCCTACCGCCGGTGTTTCACCCTGGATGAGGCGCGCAACGAGATATTGAAGAATTCGGGGATAAAGTTTGATCCCAAGGTGGTGGGAGCGTTCGTCAAGACCCTGCACGATCTCGGGGTCAGGGAAGAAAAATCGGAGTTGGTCCTGGACGCGGTGGAGCGGGAATTGAAGGAGAAGAGAAAGGAACAGGAAGATATAGAGGAGAATTTCCAAAAGGAAGAACTGGTAAAGGAGGAAGTCAGATGAAGAAGGGAAAGGTGCTAGTGGTCGACGACGAGGTCAACATCACTCAAATACTTGAGTTCAGCATCGGGGCGGAGGGATACGAAGTGGTCACGGCTTTAAACGGCGAAGACGCGATCGAAAAGGCCCGCCGGGAACAGCCCGATCTGATTATTCTCGACGTGATGATGCCCAAAATAGACGGGTATGAGGCCTGCCGGATTCTCAAGGCCAATCCGCTCACCAAAAATATTCCGGTAGTTTTGTTGACCGCCAAAGGAAGGGATATCGATAAGAGATTGGGATACGAGGTGGGCGCGACCGATTATATCGTCAAACCCTTCAGCCCCAACAAACTGGTTGACCGGATACACCAGCTTCTGGTGGGATCCAAATAATCTTTTGATTGCCGGAGAGGGCGGCCCGTAATATAATCGCCTTTATTATGGGAAAAAAATCCGTCACTCCGTTCGCTGATATAGCTCTTCCCGTACCCGTCGACAAGGAATTCACCTATCAAATTCCTCCCTCGCTGGAGTCGGATATCGCACCCGGAGCCCGGGTGATAGTGCCCTTCGGCGGCCGGCGCATGACCGGTTACGTGATGCGCCTGCGGGACCGCTCGCCGGACCGCGTCCGGCTCAAGGCAATCAGCCGCCTGGTTGACGATATTCCCCTTTTGCACGGGTCCTTGCTGGAGTTGGCCGCCTGGATGGCGGATTACTACGTGCATCCGGTGGGGGAGATCCTCCGCGCCATGCTGCCTCCCGCCGTGAAGGGAAAAGGACGGTTACCGCGGGAAGAGGAAGGAACCGGGCAGTTCCCGGAGGAAGCGGAGAGGCCGCCGCTCAATCCCGCCCAGCGGGAGGTCTTTGAGGCGGTGAGAGACTCGATCCGGGCCGCGCGAGCGGACCGGTACTTTTTGTTCGGGGTGACCGGGAGCGGAAAAACGGAGGTTTATCTAAGGGCCATAGACGAGGCTCTGGGCGGGGGAAAAAGCGCGCTGGTGCTCATACCGGAGATAGCCTTGATTCCCCAGACCACCTCCCGCTTCCGGAGGAGGTTCGGCCGGGATATAGCCGTTCTGCACAGCCGGTTGACCGGCGCGCAGCGTGCCTCCATCTGGAAAGGGGCCTCCCGCGGAGAGATACGGGTGGTCATCGGTCCCCGTTCGGCGGTTTTTGTTCCCCTCAGGGATTTGGGAATCATAGTGGTGGATGAAGAACAGGATTCTTCCTACAAGCAGGAGGAGAAGCCGCATTACAACGCGGTGGCGGTGGCCGCGGTGAGGGCGCAGATGGAGAAGGCGGTGCTGCTCCTCGGTTCGGCCACTCCCTCCCTGGAAACGTATCAAAGCGCCCGCCGGGGGGAATTGCGGCAATTTCGGCTGGATAGCCGCCCCCATCGCGAGCCCATGCCCAGCGTCGATATAGTGGATATGCGGGAGCGGGAGGGGATATTTTCCGACGAACTCCTGGACGCCC
>JAFGPI010000007.1 GCA_016926065.1 Candidatus Krumholzibacteriota bacterium | reverse complement strand
GGGCCGAATTAAGAAAGGTGGAGGTCGGGCTGAAAACCACCGACGAGGTGGAGATCGTGGCGGGGCTGGAAGCGGGAGAGAGGGTGGTCCGGTTCGGCCAAACCATGATCAAGGATGGAGATTTGGTCAAGATAGTGAACGGGCGGGAGGATAACTGAAGATGAATTTATTCAGCATTTTTATCAGACGTCCGGTGCTTACCACCATGATCCTGATCCTGCTGGTGGTCATGGGGATCTATTCATACCAGAGGCTGATCATCGAGATGATGCCCAACATCGAATTCCCCCTGGTCCTGGTCACCACCATCTATCCGGGAGCCTCGCCCTCCGAGGTGGAGAGCCAGGTCACCAAGAAAATAGAAGATGAAGTGGCCACCATCGCCAACGTCAAGAATCTGAATTCGATCTCGATGGAGAATGTATCCCAGGTCATTATCGAATTCGAATTGGAGACCGATGTAGATCTGGATGCCATCGACGTCAAGGATAAGATCGATGCCATCCGGTCCGAGCTTCCCGAGGACGCCGAACTCCCGGTGATTTCCAAGTTCGATATCAATGCCTTCCCGGTGATGGAGCTGGCGGTGTCGGCTCCCCGTTCGCTGGAGGAGGTGTACCACATAGCCGACAAGGTGATCGGCGAGCGCCTGAGCCGGATCGGCGGAGTGGCCGAAGTAACGATCACCGGCAAGAGGGAAAGGGAAATCCGGATCGAGGTGGCTCCGGAGAGGCTTCGCGCCTACGGCCTCAGCATCTTGGATATCGTGGGTATCGTCTCCCTGGAGAATCTGAACATACCCTCCGGGCAAATCACGCGGGGAGCCAGTGAGACCACCATCCGCATGGTGGGGGAACTGAAGAGCACGGCCGAACTGGCCGATCTGCGCCTGCCCCTGCCCGCCGGGGGAACCATCCCCCTGTCCGAAGTGGCCGATATCCGGGATACCACCGAAGAACTTCGCGAATCATCGAGCTATAACGGGGAACCGGTCATCGGACTCTCCATCAACAAAAGGTCGGACGGGAATACGGTATTGGTCGCCAACGGAGTTTACAAAGCGCTGGAAGAGTTGAGAGCGATCCTGGACGAGGATATCGAAATCACCATCACCAGCAACGCCGCCAGTTTCGTGTTTAACGCGGTGAATGATGTGCTGTCCAATATCGCCATCGGCATAGTGCTGACCTCCATCCTGCTCTTCGTCTTCCTGCATGACTGGCGCCAGACCCTGATCGCCGTCATTTCGATGCCGGTTTCGGTGATCGCCACCTTCCTGTTGATCGAACGGGCCGGTTTCTCCATAAACGTAATGACCCTGATGGCCCTGGGGATCTCCATCGGCACCCTGGTTACCAACTCGATCGTGGTGATCGAGAACATCACCCGTTTGGTCAAGGAGGGAATGAATCCCTTCGAGGCGGCCGAAAAGGGAACCTCCCAGGTAGCGATAGCGGTTATCGCCTCCACCCTGACCAATATCGTGGTGTTCACCCCCATCGCTTTCATGACCGGGATTATCGGCCGCTTTTTCCTCCAGTTCGGGGTGACGGTGGTATTCGCCACCCTCTTTTCCCTCTTGATCAGCTTCACCATGGTTCCCATGCTATCCGCCCGCCTGCTGAGGGCGAAAGCGGGAGCCCACCATCATGAAGAGAGCCTGTGGATCAGGTTCACCACGACCTGGGACGACTTTTACCTCCGGCTCTCCGGCGGGTACCGCTCCACCCTGGCCTATATCCTCGGTCACCGCTGGCTCCCCCTCACCATCACCATCGTGATATTCTTTTTCGCCCTCTTTCTATTCGTCTTTGTGGGCGGTGAATTCATGCCGGTGGTCGATCAGAATATTGCGGTAATTTCACTGGAGCTGCCGGAGGGAACCAGTATCGAGAAAACCCGGGAGGTGGCGGGCAAGGTGGACCGTATGATGAGGGAGAGACCCGAGGTGGAGGGAGTGATTGTCAAGATAGGCGGCGGGCAGAGAGGAGTGGGAGACGCCGAGATCACCCTCATACTGGTGGACGCCGCTAAGCGGGGGATCAAGATACTGGATTTCGTGAACGAGATCCGGCCCAGCCTGGCGGCCATCCCGGACGCGGAAATCATGGTGACCCTATCCGGAGAGGGAGGATCCAGCGAGGCCGATCTGCTGATCGAGGTCCTCTCTTCCGATCCGGAGAAGCTAAGCCGGGTGGGGGGGCAGGTTTTCGAGATAGTGAACCAGGTGCCCGGCCTGGTGGAGGTGCAGAGCAGCGAGGAAACCGGAAAACCGGAGGTGTCCATCCGGCCCCGGCGGCGGCAGCTGGCCTGGCGCGGCCTGAGCGTGGCCTCGGTGGGATCCATGCTGCGGGCCGCCTACGAGGGGCAGGAAGCCGGGGTGTACCGCGAGCTGGGAGAGGAATACGATATCATGGTGCGCTATGCCGAAAAAGATCGAAACGATCCGGCCTACCTAGAGGACCTGCCCATAAAAATGCCCTCCGGATCGGTCGTGCCCCTGGCCGATATCGCCACCCTGGAGCGCACCCGGGGGGACGCCAGGATACTGCACCGGGATAAGCAGCGTTGCCTCGAGATAACGGCCAATGTGTCCTCGGGCAGTATCAGCGAGGCCCGCCGCATCATCGACCGCCGGCTGGAAGAGCTGGATATCCCCTCCGGGGTGATCGTGAAGTACGGAGGAATGGCCGAAATCCAGGACGAATCTTTCGCCTCCATTCAAACGGCCATGATCCTCGCCATTTTACTGGTCTATATCGTGATGGCGGCGATACTGGAGAGCTTCATTCATCCCCTTACCGTGATGATAACCCTTCCCCTGGGATTGATCGGCGCTTCGGTCGGTCTCTTTTTTACCGGGCAGACCATCAATATCATGTCCCTGATGGCGATGATCATGCTGGTGGGGATCGTGGTGAACAATGCCATCCTGCTGCTCGACTATACCTCCCAGCTGCGCGCCCAAGGGCATACCCTCACGGAGGCGCTGCTGGAAGCCTGCCCCACCAGGCTGCGGCCGATCATCATGGCCAACCTGGCCATCGCCGTGGGGATGGTGCCCCAGGCCCTGGGCGGCGCGGGGTCGGAGTACAGGGTCCCGATGGCGGTGGTGCAGATGGGCGGGGTGCTGCTTTCAGCCGTATTTACCCTCTTCATCATACCGGTGATCTATTCGGGCATGGACCGGCTCACCTTCGCCGGTCGGAGGGAGAGAAAGCGGGCGCTTTCCGGCGGCAAATAATCATGCTGGTGTAGAGTATCAGCACCGGCTCGAGCAGCATTCTGAACCGCAGCTCGAAGATGGTCAGGAAGATCAGGAGCACGATATAAACCAACAGGGGGAGCACCAGCGGCCGGTGGTCCCGGCGGTAATATTTGGCCATCCCGATAAAACCGAGCAGGGAAATCAGAGTATAGGTGTAGGCGGCGGTATAGTTACTGTTGCGGCGGGGATCGTCCTGGGCCATGCTATCGGGCGTCTCCCAGCCCTTGTTGAGGATAATGGCGGCATTGTTGTACAGTCCGGAGGCTGTATTCCAGGCTCCCAGGACTTCAGAGCGGTAATATTTATCAAAGTTGAACCGGTAAGCCTCGATCCGGTATACCGGAACCGGCCGGGAATCGATCACCGAGTTGCGGATGGTCCAGGGAGCGAGCACGGCCAGCAGTAATACCAGAAAGAATAATTTTTTCTTCAGGGTGAAGATCATTCCGGGCAGCAGGAAGATCAAAACCGGTTCGGTCAATATCCCCAGCCCCAGCAGGACTCCCGAAACCGCCCCCTTGAATTTATCGCCGATTTCCAGGGAAGCGAGGGCCAGCAGCAGTATACCCAGGAAAATCACCACCGATCCGGGAGTGAGGGCCAGGCAGTAGAGGATGAAATTGGGACTGAGGGCGCACAGGGCGGCGGTGACCAGGGCCACGGTGCGATCGCAGAGCCGCTTGGCCGGCAGATATATCAGTACCGCGGCCAGCGCGCTCAATATCCCCTGGAAGATAAATACCGCCCGCGGGTAGCCGGCGCCGAAAAGGGCGTGGGTCAACCGCAGGAGATGGGGATAGAGAGGCGCCCGCGCGGCGTTTATCCCCCCTCCGGTGGAGAAGAGATCGTAGCGGGCGTTATCGTTGGCGGCGTATTGCACGTTGAAGGCCAGAGCGAAATAGAGGCGGAGGGCCAGGGCCAGGAAAAATATCACCAGCAGTATATCCCAGTCCGCCGCCAGGTTGGATTTGAGATGCCGGTCCCAGAAGCTCAGGCATCCGCTCCGGACTCTGGATATAATCTTTTCCCGCATGCGTGTACCGCCAGGATGGAGGTGAAAATGATCAACATCGGCTCTATCAGCAACCGGTACCTGATCTTGAATATGGCCAGGGTGATGAAAAAGAGCAGGTAGCTAAGCAGGGGAAGGGCGATGACCCGGTTTTGCCGGTCGTATAGACGCGCCAATGCTAGAAATCCGAAGAACATCACCGGCAGGTAGGCGTAATTCAACAGGTTGTTGAAAAACCTCCGGTCCCCCACCAGATCCCGCATCACGAAAGAATCCCATCCCCGGGCCAGTACGATGGAAGCCTTGTTGTAAATGATATCCAGGGTTTTCCATTTATTGTGAACGATAAAATCGAAGGCCGCCCGCACATATTCGAAATTGGACAGATCCCGGCTGCCCAGTTCGGTCTGGTCCATTTTATAGTGGGTGATGCCGTCGGCCACCGGATTGTAGGTCTTGTAAAAGGCCAGGGAACCGCGGTTGGGGATCCTGCCGGAGGCGAAGCTGTAGATCAGCCAGGGGGAGAGGAAAACCAGGGTGGTAAGGATGAAAAGGCCGCGTTTTTTCAGGGTGAGGAGCAAACCGGGCCAGAAGTAGAGAAAGGCCGGCCGCACGGCGCATCCGGCGAAGAGTAAAACCGCCGAGAGGATCGAGCGGCGCCTTTCCTCCATCGGCCGGGCCAGGGATATCAGCATGAGCAGGGTAAAGAGGATACCCAGCGATTCGGTGAGGGTGGTCAGGTTGTACACGATGAAGTTGGGGTAGAGGGCTGCTATCCCGGCGGCGATAAGCCCGGTTAACCGGGCTCCGACCAGCGTACCCAGGTAATAGATCAAAAATACCGAGAAAGTGCTGAGAAGGGCTTGGATGATGAAAACCGCCGTATAATTTTCGGCTCCGAAGATCCTGAAAATGGCCCGCAGAAAGAGGGGGTAACCGGGGGGAGGGGAAACAGAGATCCCCGGCTCCGAGGCCAGCCGGGTGTAGGTCGCCATGTCGCTGTGATGGGGGGGCATCTGGCACTGAAAGGCGGGCACGAGGCGGAGGAGGGCCGCGCCGACTAAGATAACGATGAGGATAATGTGCCAGTGTCTCAATATCGATACTCCCGCCGGTAAAGACCGGTAAAGCACTAACCCCCATGGTACCATATCAAGGAAGATTTATAAAGAGGACATGTTGAAATCGTCCGCGCAGATATGTATAATGCCCCTGAACAGGGGATAATTCACGATTCCAAGGAGAGACTTGATCCTAAAGAGCTTGATCTTAAAGAGAGAATACCGGCTCCCGGCGGTGATATTCATGATGGCTCTGGCCGTGCGCCTCTATCTGGCCCTGACCTGCCGGGCCCTTCCCGATTTCAGCGATATGGCCCGGTATTCACTGCTGGCCCTGGAGGGTGGTATCACTATTTCTCCGCCTCCGGGATACCCTCTCTTCCTGCGCCTGATCTACACTATATTTGGCGCGTACAATTACCAGGCGGTATTTATTATTCAGGGGATTATCAGCGCCGCAATGGTGATACCGGTATACTGGATAACGAATAGGATCGGAAAAAGGAGCGCGGCTCTATGGGCGGCTTCCATCACGGCCCTTTACCCGAACTTTCTGCTCTACAATCTCCTTACCCTGACCGAGACGCTCAGTATCTTTTTCACGGTGATGCTGGTGGTAGTGCTGCTGGCCCCCTTCAGCGAGACGCGCAAGTCCCTGGTGACGGCCATTCTCCTTATTGCGGGGTGCGTAATCCGGCCGGTATTTCTCTTTTTCTGGCCGGGAATATTGTGGGGGATCAAGCGCAAACGAGTTTTTATCATCACCACCCTGGTGCTGCTTTCCCCCTGGATCGGCTACGCCCTGGCGACGGGTGCCGGCTCCCGGCGAGCCGCCCGGGCATTTTACAAGACCTACAACCCGGTTTCCCGGGGGGATAAATATATCCGGATCAAGGACACTCCGCTCTATAAATCGAATCTGCCCAGCCGGGTTTATATGCAAGAAGCTTTGAATTTTATCGCGCACAACAAGTGGAAGACCCTGGATATCATCTACGAAAAGGCCGCCATGATCTTCGCCCGCGGCTGGGATCAGCACTGCTTTCAGCGCCTGGTCGGTCCCAGCCGTGGTAAAATCGATCTCATGATATATATTTACATTCCCGTCATGCTTTTTGGATTCTCCGGGATGGTGATACTCTATTCCCCGCGAAACCGGATTCTGGCCCTGATGGTCATCAGCTATCTCTCGTTTTTCATCCTGCTGGCCATGTTCAAGGTCCGCTACCGGGTTCTGATCGAACCGCTGCTGATAATCTATGGATCCCTGCTGCTGACCGGAGGGGTGAAGAGGGAAGCACCGGAAATCTCGGGGGAAGGGGAATGATTCGGAGAACGGACAAGTGTACGGCTCCGAATACAAGCAGGTAAGCTTATGACTCAAAAGATGATTAAAAAATTTAAAGCCTACCTGCCCGACAACTGGGATATCCTGGCCATTATATTTTTCATGGCCCTGTCGATCAGGATCTACATGAGCCTGGTCACGGTTATATCTCCCTCCACCTCGGATCCGTTGGGCTGGGCCAAGTTGGCCCTGGAAAACGGCCCCGGCCCTTCCGCGGGGATCTTGTATCATTATTTTTTACGCTTGATCTTCCTGGTGGGAGGCGATCACGGGTACC
Source organism: Candidatus Krumholzibacteriota bacterium (assembly GCA_016926065.1). GTDB lineage: Bacteria > Krumholzibacteriota > Krumholzibacteriia > Krumholzibacteriales > Krumholzibacteriaceae > JAFGPI01. The sequence goes on along the minus strand of JAFGPI010000007.1, from coordinate 17,455 downwards.
GGCTATTGTTTATTCTCCAGTCCCTGGCCGGTTCCCTGACCGTTATCTTCATCTACTCGATCGCCCGGCGGACGGCCGGATTTCGGGCCGGAATCATCGCCGCGGTATTGTCAGCGCTCTTTCCCGATTTTATCATTCACTCTGTTACCGCCACTCCGGCTACGGGGGCGATATTCCTGTTGGCCCTAGGGATGCTCTTTACCCGGGGGGAAGGGGACGATACCCGGCGGGCCGGATGGGCGGCGGCTCTGATCGGTCTGGGCGTCTACCTGAAACCGGTGATGGTATTTTTCATCCCGGGACTGCTGCTGACGGTCAAGAGAAGGCTCAGGTTCTTGCTGATCCTGGCGGCCCTCCTCGCGCCCTTGACGGCACTTAATTCAATCCTGGCGGGGAGGCTGCTGCCGGTTTACCAGGCGCGGGCCTTTTCCCTGGATTCGGGCCGATATGTTATCCGCGGAATGGATGATGTTCTGCAGGCGGTGGATGAGATATATGTCAACGCCACCAGCTTATTTTCCAAGGGCCAGACCGGCGCCGATGCCCGCGGGGCAGGCGAGAGGGACGCGCGGAACGCCGGCTATATCCGGGCCTACGGCTACCTGTTGGTAATGCTGCTGGGAGTGCTGGGGCTGTTGAAATGTTCCCGCCGGGAGCAGCTGGGGATACTGCTTCCGGCGGGGGGGTACTATCTCCTGGCGGTGCTTTTCTCCTGGCTGGGGTATTGGAATAAAATTCTGCTGGAGCCCCTGTTGATAGTGTACGCCTCTCTCTTCGCGGCCGGATATTACCGGTCCCGGACCGATCGTCCGGGAGGGGAGTGAAGCCCGCTATTTTTACGTGGTCTTTTTTGTTTGATTGAGGTTACTATGAGGGGGAAATGAAGTTGGTACGCGGAGTCAATTGCCGGACGGGCGCGAAGGGGCCGATCGATGTATGAAGATAAAATAATCTCCGTCGTTATACCGGCCTATAACGAAGAGGCGAAAATCGGCGACACCATAGATTCCCTGCCCCGTTATATCGACCACGTCATCGTGGTCGATGACGGCTCGGTGGACCGGACGGCCGCCATCGCCCGGGAAAGGGGCGTGACGCTGTGCAGCCACCCCAGGAACCGGGGAGTGGGGGCCGCTTTCAACACCGGCCGAAACATGGTCCTTTCCTCCGAAGCCGATATCATGGTCAATATCGATGGCGACGGACAGTTCAATCCGGCCGATATCGAAAAGCTTATCCGGCCCATAATAGAAGGACGCGCCGATTTCGTGACCGCCTCCCGCTTCAAGGATCCCCAGCTCTATCCCCGCATGAGCAGGGTGAAGTTCCAGGGTAACCGGTTCATGTCCTGGATGATCAGCCGCATGACCGGCCGCAGGTTTTACGATGTCTCCTGCGGATTCCGGGCCTACTCGAGGAAGGCGTTGTTGCACCTGAATCTGTTCAGTGATTTTACCTACACCCAGGAGACGTTCCTCGATTTCGTATTCAAGAATATCTCGATCCTGGAAGTGCCGGTGGCGGTGAGGGGCACCCGGGAATTCGGCAAGTCGCGGGTCGCTTCGAACCTTTTCCGCTACGCCTATCAAACCCTGAAAATCATTATCAGAACCCTCAGGGATTATAAACCGTTCCGTCTGTTTGCCTCCATAGCGCTGATTTTTCTGCTGACCGGGCTTTTCCCGGCGGTTTTCCTGGCCGTGCATTATATCCGGACCGGCACCTTTTCCCCTCACAAATGGGCCGGATTCACCGCCGCTTTCCTCTTCACCTTCTCCGCCCTGAGCTTTGTCCTGGGATTCATACTGGATATGTTCGCCCGCATGCGGATGAACCAGGAAGAGATACTGGTTTACCTGAAGAAGAGAAAATAATCCCCGTTACTGCGTCAAAAAGATAATTCCCCCGTCCCGAAGCGCCCCGGCCCCCGCCCGGACTTGGGCCCTCGTCCGGCCCCGGTCTCCGTTCGAAGCCCGACCCCGGCCCCTGATCGGGCGCCGCCGGCCAAGACGCGTGGGGGGCCGTTTAAGGGTGATCAGCGTTTTTTGGAACCGGAGAGAAGTTGGAAGATTCCGGCCAGGGAGATTTCCGCCAGGATGGTGATCAGCCGGATAACCACGGCGGCCACCACCGCGTCTTCCCGGGGCACGATAAGAGGCAACACCAGCATGATGATTCCCTCCCTTACCCCCAATCCCCCGGGGGCGAAAAAGGCCAGCAGCCCGGTCAGGCTGGCCGCGTAGTAGGCCCCGGTGATGGTGATGTAATACTGAGCCGGAACCGGATTGAGGGCGTTGAGGAGAAGGAAAAGACCCAGGCCGTGCACCAGGCCGGGGAGGGAGTAGAGGAGGACCAGGCTGAGATTGATCCCGAACGGCGGGATCCGGCTGGGGGATTGACGCCCCGTCAGGCGCGAAAGGATGCGGGTGATGGAGCGCAGAAGGGGGGGGCTCAATAGCAGCGGAAGGATCGCGATCCCCCCCCAGGCGAACCATTTTAAGTAGGGAGGAAAGTGCGCCGGGGCGCTCAACAGCCCGATGAGGGTCAACAGGAAGGCGGCTGCCAGGGCCGAGACCAGTTCCATCCCGGTGGCCAGTACGACCTGCTCGGGCCGATACTGGCCGTAAGTTTCCACCCGGACCAGAGCCAGCCCCACCTTTCCCGGTATATAGCGGGCCAGGTACGAAAGAAAATAGGCCCGGCCGGCCCGGACCGGCGGAGCGTGGAGTTCCATGATAGATGCCAGCTGGGTCCAGGCTCCGAACCGGACCAGGTAAGCCGCCGTGACGGCGATAAAGGAAAACACCAGGTAGGCCGGCTTAAACCTGAAATCGTGCCAGGAGATCTGGCGCACGTTATGCGCGATAAACCATCCCACCGCGATCAGGGTGAGGGTGAAGAGGATTCTCCTATAGATCATTCTTCCGGATGATATATCGGCGCCGGTTTGGTTCAACGTTTGAGCCTCTCCCTTAAAAATTGAGGAAAAACTTCTGGACCAGCATCCAGGGATAATGCGCCGGCCAGGGGAGCCGCATGAGGAGCGGACGGAGGGGACCGGAAAAGGCTTTCCAGGCGACCAGAATCAGGAAGGCCGACAAAAGATCGTTCCAGCGCGCCCTCACCCGGCCCCGCCGCGGTATCTTCAAGCCGAATAGTCCGCCGATTGTACTTCTGCCGGCGCTACCGTAGGTGTGCCAGATAACCGCCCTTTTCTGAGCGCGCACCGCCAGTACGGGGGAGATTTCCCGGAGGATGGCCCTTCCGCTCCCGGCCAGGTCCCGCAGCGATTCCCCACCCCTGGCGGTGAGGGGTACGGCCATCGAATACTTGATCCGCTTCGATTTTAACTCGGACAGCCAGGCGTCCCCGAAGCTCAGATCGGACCCCCGGCCGAAATGATCCGGACAGGAAAAGCACCTTTTTTTACAATCGGCGTAGAGGTTCTGCAACAGGCCATACCCTTTTCTAAAAGATATCCTCTTTTCCCCTCCGCCGCGTAATTTTATCACTGTTTCCCCCCGCCATAATCCTTTCCGGTAATGGAACTCTTCGATATCGCCCGGTTCCACGCCCCGGCAAGAGAGAAAATCGTCTATCAATCTCCGGTCCGTGGCATGGCCGCACCACAAACCGATTTTCAACCCGACCCGCTTCTTGAGCGCCGGATTTTTATCCAGATAGTTATTTAGCATGGACCACTGGCAGGGAAGGGCTACCACGGCGAATACCTTATCGTTTTCCCGGAGTATATCGAGGATCCTTCCGGCATGGTCAAAATCACTGTAAATGCTTGTGCGGCAATCTAATACTTCATTGGACCCGTTGCAGGTGACGGTATAAAAATCGAGCCTGCCGGATTCCGTGCCGGTTCTGCAGGCAATCACGCCATCGACCTTTCCCTTTTCCAGTTGATCGATAAGGAGCGATGAGACCAGGCCTCCCGAGGCGGCTCCTTCGCGGATGGAGGGGTCGGAGCTGTAGCCCAAGAAGGCGCGGTCGAATAGATCCCGGTAAAAGAGGTCGTAGAGTTTTTGAGCCCTCTTACCGGTCCGCAGCGGGAGGTCCCCGGAAATCATCCCCTTGTCGAGTAAATCCCGGACGTAGATAAGCTGGGAACGGGCAGAATCCTTGATTGCCGGGAGCCCCTGCTCCATTCGGGAGCGGATTTCATCCGCCTTGGCTAGAATTTCGCGGGTGGACGAAGTAAGGTTTTCGCTGGTAAGCCCTTCCAGATCAATGACATAATTATCCAATCCCAGGACCGCCATAACCTCCCGGTACTTATGGCTCCAGGCCGGTACCAGGCAGGGAACGTTAACGCAAAGGGCCGATATCATGCTGTGGAAGCGGCAGGCGAGGTAAATATCGCACCGGGATATAACAGCCCTAAGTTCTGAGGGATTAAGGTCTTCCACTATCAGGCTGACATCCGGGCCGCCTCCCAGGGCCTGGTGGAGATTCTTGCATATATGGTAATCGTTATTCCGGGATCGCTTGGCGGGTTCCAGCAGGGAGTGGGCGATAATCAGGATGCGGGCACCGCCTTTATCCCGAAAATCTGCCAGGTAGCGGGCCAGGATGGAGGTAAGGTCCTTACCCCGCTCGCGACAGTAATTATCCAATACCTGGCTAGGCGATACACCGATTACCGGACCGGTTCCGGAGGGCAGGTCGAGGGCGGCTACCGTATCGGGGAGGGGGTGGTTATCGTTTAGAATAAAGGCCAGGTCGGCCGCCGGCGCTAAGTTTTTAAGCCCCAATTTTTCAAGGTGTTGAGTGGTTCTATCTCCGCGGGTGAAGATCCGCTGGCAGCGTTTAAGGATCCGCTCGGCGGCGAACCTGTTCAGTTTCCCCTCCAGGGGGCCGATCGCCTGCGATAGCTTGATGAGCTTAGTCCCCAAAAGGATCGCCGGAAGGTTGCAGGCGAGGTTGTAGGCCAGGGTGGCGAGGCGTCCGTCCACGTAAGATATACCGGAAACGTCCAGGACGATCTCGGATCGGGCGATGGCACCCAGGGGGGCGAAGGAGTGAAGAAACCTCCGGGGAAGACGCAACTTCCCCAGCAAGGCATAGATCAGGGAGAGGACCGGCAGGATCAGGATGAGCCTTAGCGGCGGAGCGGGAACGATCCTGCAGCGGGCGGGAATACCTTTCCGGGAGTCGCGCGAGGGGTATACGGACAGCACGTGAAAAAAGGCTTTTTCCCCTAACATTTTGTCAAGATTAAAGATAGTGCTTTCGAGCATTCCGGCGGCGCCCTTGTTGCCGGCAAAGGTTCCTCCGATTATCGCGATCTCTATGGAATCCGCTCGTATCATTTTCGCCTTTTTTTGACCATGGCACGGCTCTTCAGGAACGATTTTCACCCGCTTTCAAATTATACCATCCGGACCGTATTTTTGTAAACCAGAGGTGTATTAATCCCTGTAATTAAAAGGAAAATTGGTATTGACATGGCCGCTATTATTATGCTACAATTTGACCAGTCGAGTAAGTATAAATGGTTTCTCCTAATTAACGCGCGGGAAGGAGGCGAGTGTTACCCCCGTAGTTTCTTTATTAATTCTAAGGGTCCCAAACCTTTTAGGAGGTTTAGGAGGTTTAAAGATGTTCAAAGGAAAAGTTTTGCTTTTCTCTTTGCTGCTGTTGGCTTTCGCTACCTCTCTTTACGCAGGCGACGTTCATCCCTGCCAGACCACTATCGGTCTGACGGCTGGTCCGATGAGACTGTCAACCTGTCCCCAGGGAGATTTCGAATTTATTTTGACAGCGGCTGGTGGTAGCTCTGACTACATATGGGTGATTGTCAGGGATTCCGGCGGTGTTGGTATACCGGGGATTCCCTGGACTGATTATTGGTTCAATGCGTGTGATCCACTTCAGCAGCTTTGCCTTTGCGCTGCACCCATAACGGCGGATTCTCTTACCAACAGTGCCGGCCGGACGACCTTCTCAGGCCGTCTCTCCTGCGGTGGCTGCGTCCTGACCGACGGACTTTGGTTCAGTGTCCAGGGCAAGACCATCGTTGCCCAGCCTGGCTGTACGGATAGAGTCTGCCTCGATATCGTAGTCGTAAGTCCGGATATCACAGCTGATTGTGACGTTAACCTGTCCGATTTCACGGCTTTAGGACTTAGTTACAACAAGAATCTTGGTGACCCGGCTTATAATCCGTGTTGCGACTTCAATGATGATGATAAGTGTAACCTGAGTGATTTCACCTTCTTGGGATCGCATTATTATCACCATTGCTTCTAAGGTGTCTCCAGGATGTAATCGTCTGGCGACCCGTAAATGATTCATCATTAGGGCTGCATTGGAATAAGGGAGTTTGAGATATGAAGAGAGTACTGCTGACAGTTGCTGTTGCTCTCCTGATTCCGGGAATTCTGTTGGCGGCGGATCCGACCATGGGAGTCTATTTTAATGGATTCCTGTACAAGACTCCGGCACCGATGACGAATTTCTACGGACACGTGTACATTTGTCAGGATACGTATTTCGTAACAGCCGTTGAGTATGCGTTGTATACACCCAGTGATCCTTATCACACACAGTTCATAATCACAAATGTGACCTACCCACCCCAGGAAGTTCTGCATATGGGAGATCCTTGGTTGGGACATTCGATCACCTATTATCCCCCGCTGACCGGTTATCCGACGGGGTGCGATTTGATCTGTTCGTATACATGCATGACCTTGGTTGATTGTCACGATATGCCCTACTATCAGATTCAGGTAGGACCTCATCCTGATACGGGAGAGTTACGCGGCACTTATTCCCCCAACGCCGAGTTCTTCGATATCACCGGGTTAACCTCGGTGCTATGCGTCGAGACCGATGCCCAGGACAGCAGTTGGGGTGCTATTAAGTCCATGAATAGGTAAGGAAGATGGAACGTTGGTTTGTGGCTGGATGGCTAGTGCGGCCTCCAGCCACGGAACCGCGGAAAGGAGGTGGTGAGTAGAAGAAGTAGATTAAGTTAAATCTACTCAGCACCGAATTCTTCCTGAAACCGACAAAGGGCTGGTTATTGTTACTTCTACTATTTCAGCAGGAGTGAGGATTGAGATGAAAAAAGTTTTAATGCTTCTGGTTGTTCTGGCGCTGTTCGGTGGCGCGGCGCATGCCGGATATCCCTATGTGGCCGTCTATGGCGACGCAGACCGTTTGGTCACCGAGAACTGCGCGATCGGTGCTTCGTTCGTTGTCTGGGTTTGGCACTATCCCAATGCCCAAGGCATGATGAGCGCCGAGTTCGCCATGACCTACCCGCCGGGATGCTACAACATCGGCAAAACCCCCAATCCGGACTACACGCTGGTTATGGATGATCCCACCTCCGCCACCGGTGGAGCGATCACCTTCGCCAACTGTTCTAACGATTGGAAATGGTCTTACCAGATCACGGTTCTGCCCACGGGCATAGAACCGGGCTGGATCGAGGTTATTCCTCATCCGGCGACCGGTAAGATCCAGCAGGCGGAATGCACTGCGGGCTTCCCGCTGTATGAGGTGATCTTCTATCACAGGTTCGGACATTGCACCGACGGTGAAGTCGACGCCGAAGACGCCAGCTGGGGCGCCATCAAGGGTATGTACAGCGAATAGGTACTGCTGATACATCGATTCTCAGGGGGGGACGGAAGCTTTTAGATTTTCGCCCCCCCACAGTTCCTCTGGTAAGGGAACGCATCAATAGGATCCGTGCTGGTAAGATGGATTACGACAGGAGAAAGGTTCAGATAATGAAAAAGGTGTTATTGCTAACAGCGGCGCTTTGCTTACTTGCCGGCAATTCGATTGCCGGGCCTTACGGATACGTCGGCGTTTATCTGGATATGGACCGTTTGGTCTGCGAATCATACGCCACCAGTGGTGTAATAATAGTTTACGTTTTTCACCATGGTAATGACTTGGGCTTCCAGAGCGCCGAGTTCGCCATGACCTATCCAACGGCTTGCTACAACATCGGCAAAACCCCCAATCCGGACTACACGCTGGTTATGGATGATCCCACCTCTCCCACCGGTGGAGCCATCACCTTCCTGAGTTGCGACCTTGGCTGGAAATGGTCCTACATGATCCAGGTTCTGGTCGCCGCCCCGGTTCCGGGTTACATCGAGGTTGTTCCTCATCCGGCGACCGGATTGATTCAGCAGGCGGAATGCACTGCGGGCTTCCCGCTTTACGAGGTTATTCAGTTGAACAAATTCGGTTTCCAGCAGCCGTGCTGGCTGGCTGATGACGCCGAAGATGCCAGCTGGGGCGCCATCAAGGGTATGTACAGCGAATAGATCTATCGCGATAATAATTGCTGATAGAAAGCATGTTGTGGGGAGCCGGTCACGGAAAACGGCTCCCCGATTTTTTTGCGGTGGCTTTATCCAGGGGAACGAAGAGAGAAAGTGGAACGATAGGGGGACCACATATTTCGGACTCGATTTTAAGATGGTGGGGGGTGGAATCGCGGGGAGAAATATAGGGGATTCATGCCGGTGAGATTCCGGCGCGGCCGTTTGCATCTAGGGACTCTACACAAGATAAAAAATTTCTAGCTCCAGGCCTGCGACCGTTCGCTCTAAATCGGCCGCTGTTGTGGCTTATGGCCTTCCATCCCGAAGGCATTGAAGGGAGGTAAATTAGGAAAAAATTGTAAATTCATACAGTTAACCGGTTTTTTCCAAGGGAGTTAGAGATGAAGAGAGTAATGTTTTCGCTGATAATCGTTCTCCTGATCCCGGGAGTTTTACTGGCGGCGGAGCCGACCATGGGAGTGTATTTTAACGGTTTCCTCCGCACCAGCACTCCGGTGCTTTTAACTCAATTCTACGGTAGATTGTACATCTGCCAGGATAGTTACTATGTAACGGCGGTCGAATACGCCCTCTACACGCCGAGCGATCCCCTTCATACCCAATTCGTCATTATCGGCGTCGATTACCCCGATCAGCAGGTGCTTAACCTGGGTGATCCCTGGACCGGGCATTCGATCACCTACTATCCGCCCCTGACCGGGTACCCGACCGGATGCGACCGGCTCTGCACCTATACCTGTATGATCACGGTCCCCTGTATGTTTGAAGAGGGGGGTTTTTATAATTATCCGCTGGATGTGGGCCCTCATCCGGATACCGGTATGTTGCGGGGGACATATTCCCCCAACGCGCAGCTGTTCGATATTACCGGTTTGAGATCTCTCATCTGTGTCATCCCCGTCGAGGCCGAAGAATCGAGCTGGGGAGCCATCAAGTCGATGAGCAGGTAAGGACGATTGACCTGATAATAGTCCGGGAGGTCTGACATAGTGACCCCGGATCTTTACCTTTGCCGGTAAGTTTATGAAAGAAAAAACGATCCGTGGCTGGATGACCGGGATAAAAGTCATCCAGCCGCGAATCGGTGGAAATATAGCTATCCCCGGCAGGATTATGATTCAGGTCCAATTACCCGCCTAGGTGTTCTTTTCAGATCGAAAAGAATTTAGATGATTTTAGCGGCAGGAGCCGGATCCTCATGAAAAAAGTCATATTGTTCGTGGTGGCTATAGCCCTTTTGATGGGCAACGCGCAGGCGATGAATTCTTACATCGGTCTTTTTCGCGATGAGGAGCGGACTGATTTTCACTATTTCGGAGCCGGCCAGTTTGATGTATGGGTCTGGCATTATCCCGGCTCCGACGGCATGATGAGCGCCGAATTCGCCATGACATACCCCCCCGATTGCTGCCAGATCGGATGGGAAGTAAATCCTGATTACAAGATTATCTTTCAGAATCCTACCTTCCCCAACGGGGGGGCGATTACCTTCGAGACCTGCGCCTACGATTGGAAATGGTCGTATAAGCTCACGGTTCTGGCAGCCTCTCCCGATCCCGGCATAATCAAGGTGGTTCCGAATCCGCATACGGGAAAAATCCTGTACGCGGCCTGCACGACCGGTTTTCCGACCTATGAACCAATTATCTATACCTGGTTCTGTGTCAACTATTTCTGCTATATAGACGTCGAAGAGACGAGCTGGGGAGCCATCAAGTCGATGTACAACGAATAATAAATGTAGCTCATCGTTCGATTTGAATTTTAAGGGCCGAGTTGCTCCCCGGGCCAGCTTTTCGCCTTGTATTAGGGTGAAAAAAGAGTTAAAATTCATTAAGAACGAATAAATGATTCCCGCCGCCCTCTCCTTGGCAGTATGACCCCCTGGAAAGAGGAGAATTTATTGAAGCAGGCTTTCGATAGAATGCTGACGATCTCTTCCCTGATGCTGGCCGCCGCGCTGATCGTACCGCGTTATTCTTTCGGAGAAGGGCAGGTCCGCCTGATTTCCTCGGGCGGCTCTTCCATATCGTTTGAAGTCTTAGTTCCTACTCCTTCCCTGCTAGCCGGGGATGAAGGCTCAACCCGGGTGTTGCTGGAGGGGTACGGCTCGTTCTCTCCTCCCGGCGCCGCCGAGGCCCCGGGAAAAACCTTCCACGTGGCCATCCCTCCCGGGGGTGATGCGAGGGTCGTCTGGACGGTCTTGGAGGACGAATTTCTGGGCCCGCTCAAGCTGCCCCAGGTCGCGGGAGAAAGGATGTTCCGGGGAGAAGACGGTATCCCCTATTCCCGGAAATACTATCCCCCCGATCCCTGGGAAGGATCGATAAAGACCAGGGTGGTTTCCGCGGGAAAACCGGCCTTTATGGGAAGGCAAAGGATCCTTCCAGTGAGGGTAAATCCACTCATCGAAAACCGGGGGGAATTAAGGCTGGTCCGGAAGATTTCCATTACGGTTTATATCGAGAACAGCCGGGCGGCCGGTCTGGAAAACCGCTTCCGGGCCGATCCGGTATCGGGAGCATGGAAAAAGATCTACCAGGATATCCTGGTGAACCCGGATGACGTCAGCGCCTTCAGAAAGCCCCTGCAGAGAAGGGAATTTATCCGCGCGGACATGGAGGCGGGCAAAAAACTGAAGATCCGGGTACCGGAAACAGGGGCCTATTCGATCAGGGCCGATTCCCTGATCGCCTCCGGTCTCTCCCCCGACCTATCGAATACCGGATTCGCCTTGAAAAAATATTATTATGATCCCGGAGAACCGGAGCTTATCCGCCGGAAGGATATCCCCCTGCGGGTCATCAAGGGAGCCAATTCTTCCCCGGATATCTTCGAAAATGACGACCTGCTGGTATTCTATGCCTTGGGGATAAAGGATGACGCGGAGGCCGGCGATTTGGACGCGGCCTTCACCAACGATAATATAATCTGGCTGGAAGAGAATGAAGCGGGGGCCATCATGCCGGAGGGACCACCGCCTCCGGCGGCCACGGGCAATCCGGCGGTAAGTTTTGCGGCCCGCTACAAGGGGCGCAAGGATGCCTATTACCAGAGAAGGATAAAGGCCGGTACCCGGGATTTCTGCTATCTCTTGGGCCCGGTCAGCGATCAGGCCGTTTTACCCTTTACCATTTATAATCCGGACGCCGCGTCGAATTTCTCCCTTTCCCTGAGGATGACCAGCGTCAATGAAAACAGTGGACAAAACCTCACCTTCAAGATCCGCAATTCCACAGGGGAGCATACCCTGGGAACCAGGCCCCTCTCTCCCATGGACCATGACGAATTCAGTTTCACCGGCATATCGGGAAGCTGGCTGGCCGGCGGAGTGAACGAGATCGTTATCAGCGGCGGAATCACCTGGGGGTACCTGGTGAATGATTTTGTCGTCGACTATGGAGGAATCTATGTCGCCCACGACGATAAACTGGAATTTACGACCACCCTGTCGATCGTTCCGGCGAAGATCGCCATAACCGGTTTTACCTCCGGCAGGGGATGCGCCCTGGACGTGACCGATCAGGAAAACCCGATATTTTTCACCCTCCCGCCGGACAGCTTCCATGTCCAGGGAAGCAACTACACCTTGTCCTGGGCCGTCCCCCAGATGAGTGAAAATCACTATATAGTGCTGGGTGATTACAGGGGCGGGCATATCTACAATGCCTGGATCAGCGTCGATAATCCCTCCTCCCTGCGCACGCGCGGGGGACCGTATAACTCCCTGGTCATAGCGCACGCAGATTTTTTGCCACCCCATACGGGCGATCTGGTGGAATACCTCTCCTGGAGGGAAGCTCAGGGATACCGGATTCTGACCGCGGATGTCCAGGATGTGTACGATGAATTCAACGGGGGGTTAAAATCGTGCGCGGCCATTAAAAGGTTCATTCAATACGGAGTGGATCACTGGGGGGTGGAGTATGTGATCCTGGTCGGGGATGGCAACGAGGACCGGAAGAGGATCTTCATCGGCGATCCTCCGGACAAGTACGGCACTCCTCCCGATTACATCCCCGCCTATATCTACAGCGAGGCGGTGATCGGGGCGGATATTCCCGACGAGGTCATAGCTTCGGATAAGTACTACTCCCTGCTGGACGAAGCGGTTCCCTCGGCCCGGGGCAGCGAATCCGCTTACCCCGGAACGGAGGGGGAAGGACCTCCGGGTGAGCGGGACTGGATGCCTCAGGCCGGGTATCCCGATGTATTCCTGGGACGGTTCCCGGTGGGCAGGGAGCTGGAACTGAAAGCCCTGCTGGTGAAGCTGCGCCGGTACGAGGTTCCCGATATCAGCGATACCTGGCGCCGGCGCGTGATCCTCTTCGCCGACGATGCCTGGTCGGGATTGTTCAACAGTTACGTATATAAACCGATAGAGCTGAGGTTCGAAACGAGCATGGACGCGGTGGGAAAGAGTATTGAGGAAACCCTCCCCGGAGGATTCGAGATCCAGAGGCTTTTCCTCTCTCGCTGGACCGATACGGCGCATAACCAGCCGGGACAGTCGGGGAGCGTCATTTATCACGACTCCAATGATTCCACCCGCACCTATTTCACCCCCTATCTCCTGAAAAAACTGAATTCCGGAGCCCTGTTTTTTTCCTTCCAGGGGCACGCGGCGCGCGGCAACTTCACCACCGAGGCGGCCTTTTCGATGTTCGATCAGTACAAGGATCTGGACAGCCTGCGCACCGACCGGAATTTCGTATTTGTCGGACTGGGTTGCCATATCAGTGAATTCGCCCTGGTGGGTGAATACAACCGGGCCGCGTTCGAGGGGCCTAACGGGGACTGTATCTCCGAGCAGCTGCTGCTCAAGTCCCGGGCGGGCGCGGTGGGCACCTATGCCAGCACCGGATATGAATACCTGGATGAAAACGCCGTGTATTGCCAAAATCTATTCGATTCTTTTTTCCGGGAACCGGCGGTCGATTCGATCCCCCCGCTCAACCAGGCCACCGGGGCGCACTGGGTGCTGGGGGAAATGATCACCCGCGGGGAAATCGATCAAATCGCGTCCACCGGATATGGTTATGCCCAGGTATTCCGGCACGTTTTGTTCGGCGATCCGATGCTGAAGATCGACCCCGGCCCGCCCCTTATAAAGCTGGAGGCCGATTGGGGGGAGGGCTGGACCGACCTGAGCTCCGATTACCTGCATTCCGGCAGCCGGGACAATAGTTGCCGGATGAGGTTCACCGCTTCCGATGTGGTGGCCCTGGGCGCCATCACGCTGCAGGTAGGCGGCCAGGATAGAACCGGCGATCTGAATATCATCCGGCTGGGAGATGAGGATTTGACCTACGCCCGGGGTTACCAGGCCCAATTCGATTATACCCTCAGCCTGGAGGACGGATCGATCCTGTTCCGGGTGTTCAAACCGGAGGGAGATGTGTGCGGGAGCAGGGAGTTGATTATCGACACCGAATTGAGATTGTTCTTCAACGGCCACCTGGAAATTATTCCGGGAGTCGAGTCTCCTCCGGAGGGTGATTTCCGCCTGGAAGCCGATTTTCCATTGTATTTGACGCAAGCCCCCGAATTGTGGCTCGATGGCATGGTCATGGGGGGGGTGGCTTTTTCTCCCGATCCGCAGGATTCCTCGCGCTGGGCGGCCGAGTTCAACCAGAAATTGTCCGCCGGGGGACATACCTTGACGGTTTTGGTGGGTAACTACACCAAGGATTTCAGATTCACCGTTACCGGTGATGATTTGGTGATGGATACCTTTAATTTTCCCAATCCTTTCTCCGGGGGAACAAATATATGCTATACGCTGAATCTGGACGGAGATGCGGGCGAGATAGATATTTATAACGTAAGTGGAAGGTTGATAAGGAGTTTTGACATTCCCCGGAACCAACTGGTGGCGGCCACCAATATCAGGGTTCCCAACCGGATATTCTGGGACGGCCGCGACCTGGCGGGGGACCGGGTAGCCAACGGGACCTATATCTACGTTATTCGGATATGGAAAGACGGTTCAGAGGTAACCCTGCGGAACAAGTTGGTCAAGCTGGAGTAAGAAAAAATATTCCTTTACCTGGGCGCCCTTATTTTCCTAGAATTAGGTAATGTAAATCTCTTACCAGCGATGGAGGTCGCGTTTTGGAGAAACGCCTCAATGCCCTGCGCGCAAAGGAAAGTAAAACGATCGTGGGGATAGAAACCGGCAACACCCTGGGTAGCCTGGGGGCCGTGATCGTGGAGGTGAGGGGGGCGGGGGATAGTACCCTGCTCGACCTGCATTCATTTTACAGCCACACCGTTCCCGATGAACTCGGATCGGCTTTGAAGGCCCTGGGGAAAAACAATAAGCTCGATTCGGAAGAGAGCGCGGGGATCAATTTTCTTTTGCTGCATCATATCACCGCGTTATTCCAGAAATTGTTGGAACAATCCGATATTTCCCCGGAGGATATTGATCTTATCGGCTTGAAATGCCTGGAGTTCGGCAAGGAAACGTTCCCCGCCGATCCATCGGTTCTGTGCGAGACCACTAATTGCATAGTGGTGAGCCGGTTCAGTATCGTCATGGATGATGAAAACGGCACCCTCCTGCCGGTCCGGGAATCGATCCTGCAGGGTATGGTGGAGGAGATGATAGAGAAATTCGGATTGGAGAGTGAAGCCCGCGAGGCGGTGGGAGTGGCCCTGCTCGCCAACGAATCTTTATACCATGAATCATTGGTGTCACTAAAAGATGCCGCAAATCCAGCCTCGGGAACCGGGCCCGCAACCTCCAGATCGATAAAAAGCAAGGGAGCGCCCATGGGAAAAGAAAAGGCCAGGCTTTACGGTGAATTCTTTTTCCCCGCCTAATTACCCGGCTTTCATCCGTTCCCGGTCCGGCCGGTGAGTCCCGTTTTATGGAGAGGGATATTTAATGACCCGGCAGCATCGTGTCTCCCCGTTAGTGCTATTTATTATTTCCGTCCTTTTTTTCTCCTGTACCGGAGGGCCGATTGTTTCCCGGCCTCCCCGGAGCTTGGAAGCTCCCGCCCCGGGAAATGTTCCCACGGTAAGGGTGCTCATCCTTGAAAGTAACCGCGATATCGAACTGGATCTTCCGCTGGCGGATATTACGGCCCGGGGGGCCGAAGGAAGAGTGACCGGCACCTTCGGTATAAAGGGGAAGATCTCGGTGGGTAAGGCGGGACGGGGGATAAGAATTTCCCGCCGGGGAAAGAAAATCTGTGAAGCTTCCGTGCTGGAGATCAAACCGGTGAAAGCGGAGCCCTTGGCGGTCGAAAACGTTTCCTACCGGGGATATCTCCGGCTGAACCCGGACCGGGGAATGATCCAGGTCGTTAACGTCATCGAGATAGACGATTATATCAAGGGGGTCTTGCCGGCCGAAATCGGTTACCTGCGACCGGAGCAATACCAGGCTTACCGGGCGCAGGCCATCGCTTCGCGGTCCTACGCCCTGAGCAAGCTCAAGGAGAAAAAGGGAGAGCCTTTCGACCTCCGCTCCACCATTATGGACCAGGTATATAAAGGCGTAAAAGGGGAAAATCCGGCCGCTTCCCGGGCGGTGGACGATACCGGAGGGATGGTGGGTGAATGGGGGGGCGAACCGATCACAGCATACTATTCCTCCTGCTGCGGCGGTTATACGGCCGATATCCGGGTGGGATGGCCCTGGAAGGCGCATTATCCCTATCTATTCGGGGGCCGGGACGCGGCCACCCCCAAGGGCAACTCCTTCTGCCGTGATTCGAGGCATTTTCGCTGGAAGGCTCACTGGAGCGGGGATGAGTTGAGGGATATCCTGCGCAAAACCCTACCCGCGGAAATCGGCGAGCGGGTGGCGTTATTCCGGAAGCTGATAGATATCAAGGTGGAAGGTTATTCCCGGAGCGGACGGGTAAAGGCCCTGAAGATCGTAACCGACGGCGGAAGCTACCGGATCGAAGGTGACCGGGTGAGATGGGTTCTCCGTCCCCGGTCGGCGACCGGACCGATTCTGAGAAGCACCCTTTTCAAGATAACGGTCAAAAGGGCAGGAGGCAGGATTCAATCGGTAGATCTGGTGGGAGGAGGTAACGGGCATGGGGTGGGGATGTGCCAGGCCGGTACGATCAAGATGGCGCAAATGGGTTACAGCGCCGAAGAGATACTGTTCCATTATTATCCGGGAATCACCCTAAAGCGGATCTACTGACAGCAAGCGGATGAAAGAAGATATATTAAAGAGTATTGCCCTCCGTCTGGTGGTGGGCCTGGAGGGAACGAGCCTGAGCGGGCGGGAACGTGACCTGCTGTCCGAATATCCCCCCGCCGGTATTATTCTTTTCGCCCGCAACGTGCAAACCAAGGTTCAGCTGACCGATCTGATAAGCGCGGTGCGAGCGATAATCGCGGACGCATCCGGATTGGTCCCGTTGATAATGGCGGATCATGAGGGGGGAAGGATCTCAGTGCTGGCCAGGGCGGTAGGGGTACCTCCTCCCCCATTGGCGTCGTGGAACGATAGGGATATCGATGTCCTCCGGGAAGTCTACCTGGAGACTTCCCGGAGAGTGAGAGCGTGCGGTATCAATATGATCCTCGGCCCCCTGGCCGATATAAACTCCGAGCCCCTCAATCCGGTTATAGGAACCCGGGCTTTCGGAGAAACGGCCGCGGTGGTGGCTCCGGCCGTGGGGGAATCGGTCAGGGCCCTGGCCGAGGGGGGAATCCTTTCCTGCCTCAAGCATTTTCCCGGGCACGGTTCCACCCTGACCGACTCCCATCTGGAATTGCCCCTGCTGGATAAGAGCCTGGAGGAGCTCAAAGCCGAGGAACTGATTCCTTTCCGCCAGGGCATATCCGCCGGAGCGGATAGCGTGATGATCGCTCATATCGCTACCCGGGGGCGTCCCCTTCCGGCTTCCCTGGACCGCGGAGTAATCGCTCAACTGCTGCGCGAGGAATGTGGGTTCGGGGGAGTGGTGATAACCGACGCCTTGGAGATGGCCGGTGTCCTCACCGGTCGGGGAGAGCCGCCGGGGCAAAGGAGTGAAAAGTACCCCGGGGGATCAGACCGGTACGGCGGTTCGGGCGGAGGGCCGGTTTCGGTTATCGGTCCCGCCCTGGAGGCCGGAAACGATCTGCTGCTTTTTTGCCGGCCGGCGGAAATC